>NZ_JBHWIY010000001.1:0-318275 GCF_042731715.1 Streptomyces sp. NPDC059832
CCACCGTCGCCGTCAGCGTCTTCACCTGACCGAACACAGACGGGTCAGGGACCGAAGTCAAGGCCGTCGTCGTACCTGCCTGATTCACCGTCTGGGTGTCCACGGGGGATGTGGAGGTGCTGAAGTCGCCGCTTCCGTTGTAGACCGCGGTGAGAGGGTGAGTACCGATGGCGAGGGTGGAGGTGATGAACGTGGCCACCCCGCCGCTGAGTGTCCCGGTGCCCAGCAGGGTCGCCCCGTCGAAGAAGTCCACTGTCCCGGTGGGAGTACCGGCTCCAGGCACCACGACCGCCACCGTCGCCGTCAGCGTCTTCGCCTCGCCGAACACGGACGGGTCAGGGACCGAAGTCAAGGCCGTCGTCGTACCTGCCTGATTCACCGTCTGGGTGTCGACCGGAGACGTCGAACCCGCGAAATTCACATCCCCGCCGTAGACCGCGGTCAGCGAATGCGACCCAACCGACAACGACGACGTCGTGAACGACGCCACCCCGCCGCTGAGTGTCCCAGTGCCCAGCAGGGTCGCCCCGTCGAAGAAACTGATCGCCCCCGTCGGAGTACCTACCGAGGAAGTCACGGTAGCCGTGAGCGTTTTCGCCTCACCGAACACCGAAGGGTCCGGTGCCGAGGCCAGCGTCGTCGTGGTGGGGAAAGGGACGGTGGGAGTGATAGTAACGCTGTTGTCGGAGTTGTCGGTGATGTAGAGCGTCGACCCATCCGGTGTGGTCGCCAGCCCGAACGGTCCCGGCCCCGTGGGGATTGCGAAGGTCGTCGTGTTGGTGCTGGTGTCGATGACACTGACCGTGTCATCGGAGTTGTTGGCCACATACACGTGGGTGCCCGCGACCGCTACACCGACAGGTCCGGTTCCGACAGCGATGGTGGCGGTGACGGTGTTGGTGCCGGTGTCGATGACACTGATCGTGCCGTCACCGTTGTTGGCCACATACACGTGAGTGCCCGCGATCGCCACTCCGAAGGGCGTGGTTCCGACAGCGATGGTGGCGGTGACGGTGTTGGTGCCGGTGTCGATGACACTAACCGTGTTGTCGCTCGCGTTCGTCACGTACGCCTGAGTGCCGGTGATCGCTACACCGAAGGGGCCAGTTCCGACAGCGATGGTGGCGGTGACGGTGTTGGTGCCGGTGTCGATGACACTAACCGTGTTGTCGCTCGCGTTGGCTACATACGCGTTGGTTCCCGCGATCGCCACTCCGAGGGGCGTGGTTCCGACAGCGATGGTGGCGGTGACGGTGTTGGTGCCGGTGTCGATGACACTGACCGTGTTGTCGCTCGCGTTCGTCACGTACGCATGGAGGCCGTCGCCGGTGATGGCGACCCAGAAGGGTGTTGTTCCAACGGGCACGGTGGCTGTGACGGCGAGGGTGCCGGTGTCGATGACGCTGACGTCGTTGCTGCCCTCGTTCGTCACGTAGGCGTGCAACCCGTCCGGAGTGATCGCCACTCCTGACGGTGTCGTGCCCACTGTCACAGTCGGGTCCGATGAGATCGCCGCAAGGGGACGACGGTAGCCCCTCCACGGAAGTCCGAGGATCTGCCGCCAACTACGCTGAAGTGCTGAGGTCATGATTCGCCCTTCCAGATCACAGGTCTGTCTGATCCGGATGGGCTGCAGTCTGATTACTCAGGGTGCGGTCTGCGTACTGTAGGTAAGAGAGCTCACCGACGTCCGTCAGCCCATCCACGTGCTGGCCGGCCTTTCAGGCAGGTCGACCGGAACAGTCCCCCGAGAAGGATGGGCGGCCTTCGGGTTCCCCTACTACAAGTACTCCACCGGAACCCGGATGAGGAAGGGACGATGAGGCAAACATCACCCGTATGGCTGAATTATGGATGAGTCCAGGGCCTTCAGAGCGCCGGATTAGGTCAGGGTCTACTCCTGTGGGCTTTTATCAACCCGCTGACGGTGGGCTACTTGTGCCAGTGAACCCCGGTGGGTCGCCCATCCCCTTCGGGACTGTGATCGTCGGTCTGGCGACAGCCGAGGTCGCCGCTGTCAGCTGCTCAAGGGGGTATTTGCGTTGGCCTGGACAAGCAGGTTGCGGCACCCGGCCCGCTTCGCCTTGCAGGCGACGACCGTGCCGAAGTGCGCGAACGGCCAAGAGCGGGTGTGGTGCGCTGAGGCTTTCTCAGCCGTGCCGGCTCGCGGATCCTGTTTCTGATCCCCGTGCCTGACGGTACGTAGCGGAGCGTCCTCGTCACCGCGGCAGCGGCCGCGCACGAAGCAGGGCGTTCCCGCAGGCGAGTCGGGCGGGCTCGATGAGGACATTCATGCTTTCTCTTCTAGTTCAGGGTTCAGCGCGATACCGGGGTAGAACTTGCGTTGGTTGGACAGGATTATCTCTTTGGGTGTGGCGATGCCGACTGTCTCACGGACACGTGCGGCGAACGCTCGTGAGGAGACCGGGTTGGCGCCCTCCAGCTGGCACCAGTTCCGGTAGCTGGTGTAGAGCTGGGTTTGCTCCGCACGCAGGGCGGGGTCCACGGTGCAGCACTCGCTCAGGAACCGGCCCATATGGTCTTCGGTCTTTGCGTATGTGTGGGTGGCGATGCGCACCCGCGGGGGGCCGGTCAGGTCGCGAGGACCGTTCAGATAGCG
The DNA here is from genome assembly GCF_042731715.1 of Streptomyces sp. NPDC059832. Classification (NCBI taxonomy): domain Bacteria; kingdom Bacillati; phylum Actinomycetota; class Actinomycetes; order Kitasatosporales; family Streptomycetaceae; genus Streptomyces; species Streptomyces sp. NPDC059832. The sequence continues at coordinate 2,621 of NZ_JBHWIY010000001.1, forward strand.
GCGCGCGCCGGTGACGAGCCAGTGCAGGATGCCCGGCCCTTCTTCGGTGACCAGGGCGTCGGCGAGGTTGTCGATCTTCCGGTCGTCTGCGACTACCCGGTCGAACGGGATCAGCCTCATCCGGCGCCAGAACGCGTAGCCGCCGGTGCTGACTTCAGGGCGCCGGTTGCCGAGCAGCCACAGTGTGTGGGTGGGGGTGAAACTGAAGATGTCCTGTCGCATCCTGCGGGCCTTGATCCGGCCTCCGCCGGTCAGTAACTTGACGCGGGACTCGTCGATGCGGTCACCGGGCTTGGGTTCGGAGCAGACGATAATGCGCCGGCCATGCAACTCGGCGAGATCGGTGGCGTGCACGACGCCAGACCGAGCCATCAGGAAACTGGGCGGGGCGGCATCCGCGTAGTCCCCAAGAAGTCTGACGATGACGTCCAGAAAAACGCTTTTGCCGTTGTTTCCCTGTCCATAAAGGAATGGCATGATCTGCGCGCCTACATCACCGGTGATCGAGTAGCCCAGCAGCTCGTGCAGAAAGCCGATCATCTGACGGCCGTCGGCGTCGTCGCCGAACGTGTCGGTGAGGAACTGCTGCCAGCGGGGTGTTCCCATCGGCCGGGCTTCGACGCTCGTGGCACGCGAGTGGCAATGCCTCTCCGGATCCGGCGCGGCGACCAAACCGGTGTGGAGGTCGACCACCCCCTCCGGAGTGCACAGTGCATAGGGATCCGCGTTCAGCAGCGCAGCGTTGAGAGTCATCCCCGGCGCGGCCTTGGCCTGTATCAGCATGGCCATCATTCCGGATGTCGTCAGAGCCCGCTGGCGGTGTCGGCGCAGCTCTGCTTCGCCGTGCCGCCCGTGCGGGTCGGTCTCCGCCAGCCTTTCGGCCATCTCGCCGGCTGTCCACAGTACGGTGTCGGCCTCGTCGATCTCCCACCGATAGCCCGACCACCGGTACCAGCCCAGGCCCGGCACATGCCTGAAGCTCCGCCCGTACAAGGCGACGAACAGCTTGGCGTTGCCACGGTCGCTGAGGGTGTCGGGCAGCAGACCCTGCTCGGTTGCCCGCATCGCCGTCGGCGCAGCTCTCTTGGCGGCCTGCGCGGGGACGGTGCTGGCGGGGGAGCCGGAGCCGAGCAGAATCTGACGTACGACCTTTTGAGGGTCGAACGGTCCGTCATCGTGGCTGGGTGCGTGGTTCACCTGCGGTCTCCCGGATCGAGCGGAAGGCGGCTGCCCGCAAGCAATTCCGGACTGGATGACGTGCGGTGTTCGGCATTCCTGGCCCGGACACATGTGTACCGCGGCCGCCACCAGGGCCGCTTCCGCGTCCTGCCCCGCCAGACGGCCGGTGGTGGCCAGGCCGCCCGCGGTGTGAGCGGCTCGGCTGAACGTCGCACTGACGTTTGCCTCTTCTGCCATAACAGTGCAGTCGAGGACCGGGGGCCGCAGCGTCGAAACGATATGGGCCGGGTACTTTGCACCCCGCAGCGCCGCGAGGCGGTGGCATCCATGCAGTGACCCCGACGGGGCAACCGCGATGCCGGGCAGCAGCTGGTTCCGTTCGGGCAGCGATGTCGCGTGGACACCGATGACGACCGGACCGGCATCACCGCAGGCGACGCCCACCCCGGACTCAGGCTGATGCGCTCACGCACCCGGATACACCACGCACGGGTCGTCGAGGCGTGGAAGCAGTGACACCAGCGGCCGGCTGGGAGACGCGGGCACTCGCGGAAGCTGTGGCCCAGGCTCTGGCAGTCGTGGCAATTGGCGGGGATGCCTTGGGACGGACAGTTGGTCGGTTGTACCGGCCGGGCGCGTCGCAGCGCGGTCGACAGTACGTCAGGCAACCAAGTTGCCGGTCGAGAAGCTACGGTCCGGCCTGAGTTGCTGTCACGTAGGTGCAGATCAGGAACCATACGTACTCCTTTCAGCGACTGAAGCGACTCAAATTGCAAATTGATGGAGCGTGGATAGGGCCGAATGCCTGGGGGTTTCAGGAGGCCCACCCAGCCCCTGTTGCCCTAGGTTCATCCGGTTGCACTGGGCAATATTCAATCAAGAAACTATCTGGCTGAATCGATGTGGTGGTGACAAGGCCTCGTGTTTCATCTGTAAGATCCAAGCTCGATCAACTTGTACGTTGAAGGAATTATTCTTTCGCATGGATGTGGGTACCCCGGAGGGATCCGAGCGGCGCAGCACGGAAACGACTGGTGGTTATACAGCTGTGGCTTCTGAGTGTCGCATGATTCAATCGCCCGACCTGAAGGATCCGTTGGAAGCTTGCGCTCGGGCATCAGTTCCACGGCTGAGTCCCTCGTCGGCATGCGACTTCATAGTCTGCAGAATTGAGGCTGCACTATTCCGCGACCCGGCGTCAAACGATCACTGCAGTGCCGCGGTACGAGTCGATAGCCGACTGTACGGATCGCGCCAAAATGCCTGCTCGCGACGGCCGGCAGGACTGTCTCACGCCGTCTGTGGACCGGATGATTCGCGGTGTCGGAGGCGCTCTGGCCTGTGACGGTGCGGATTTCAATCGAGTCATTGGTGTCGACCGCAGCATCGAAGTGCGCACAGAGCGAGGGGTGCGATGTTGCGACGCCTTACGTCTTTGCCGTAGGGCGTTACCGGCCGTCGAATTACCCCACGGGATCAGGCCAAACAGATCACGCCAAGAACTGGCAGACAGACAGTCATTAAAAGAAGCCAGAAGAAGCGATTCACCAAGCAGAATTGTTGCTTCGTGCGACACCGATTCCGCGACATCGCGGGCTGCCCACGCGTATGAACCACTACGTCCAGATGCCTGATGGCGGCCTGCCCGGGAGTCTTCGAGTGGCCCAAAGCGGAAGGGTATGGATTTTGCCACAGGTACGCCATTCGGGTGACATTGTGTCGGCTTTGTTGCTGCCATGTGCGCCCGAGAGGATAACTATCACTATCCAAACCGGTGGGCCGCCCACCCTCTCCGGGGGAGTGGCTGCTCATTTCTCTCGTAGCTGTCCAGGTGAGGTGAAAGCCTGGGCATCTGCCGGGTGGGGCTGCCGCAATGGGCACCCCCGTGGGAGGGGTTTGGATCCGCCAGTCGGTGCCGTTGGCACCGACTGGCGCGGCGGCCCAAGTGACCTCTATGGGGACACCATGCGAGCTTTCTTGGCGACGGTTTCGACGTCCAGTGCCCCGTCTCGGACTCCCGAGTTCTACGGTGAGACCGCTCAGGTCGACACGGCGCGACGCCAGTCGGCAGGGGCGCCCGTCGCTCTCACGCCGTGCTCGGCCAACCCGCTCACCGTCGCGCACGGCGCAGGGACTTTGCCGGAGCACGGAGTCTGCCGCCTCCCCACGGCACCGAATCATCTCCAGGGCCGGTGGCCGGCATCGTCCGGACCCCGCCCGCCGTGTCGGCTTCGGGCGGGTGTGCCCCGCTTGCCGTCACTGAACCGCCCACTCGGCTCACGGCACGGTTGTCCCCGCCCGGCGAGCGCATCGGTACGGCAGCAATCCGCCGCCAGCGATTTGCGCCGCGTTGTGTCCGGAAGCGCAAACCTGCCACCCCGCCGTCCTGGGCAAGGCCCAGGATGAGAGAGGAAGGACTATGCTGCCGACTGCTTGGTCGGGGGTGCAGATCTCACTGTCCCCCCAAGAGATTGAACAATGGCCGGATACGGCGTCAGCCCGGGCCCTGGCCGACGGTTGCCCCAGCAGACGACCGGTCTCGTTCCGCGTGCCGACATTGGAGCGAGCGGTGCCGGTCTGCCGCCAACTGGCCCGGCTGTGGATGGACTCCGAGGACATAACAGATGAAAGTGCCCGGTGTGCGGCCTTACTCGTGATCTCTGAGCTGATGACCAACGCCATCGTCCACACCAACAGCCTCTCGATCACGGGCCGTCTGCAAAAGGACGACAACTGGCTTCTCGTGGAAGTCCAGGACGAGGGTGGAACATCGTCCGTCCCGCACCGTGCCGGCAACGCCAACGAGTACGGTCGAGGCCTGGTGATGGTTGCGCAGTCCGCGCAGACACTGGGAACGCGGCAGGAGACCGACGGAGGCCGCACATTCTGGGCACGGATCGCACTGGCCGGGTGAAATCCGTCGCCAACCCACGTCCCCAGCCCGGTGAACAACGCCCGCGGCGCCGGTTCATCCCGTCGATCGGGCCCTCGATGGCGAGCCCGGTCGTCCGGTGACCTCGATCACGTTCCGTATTCCGGAAGCATGAAGCACCTGAGAGAGCCCCGAAGTCCTAGCTCAGACACCAGCCGCAAAGTAGGTCTCGGGTAGCCGGACGAGCCCCGTTTCCCCGTCCTGGGTGGCGTCGTTGATCTGATCGTGTGATCGAGGCCGAAGGGGCGGGCGTGCGGCAGGAGTGGTCGCCAGAGGAGCTGTTGGCGAACTGGACGCTGGTAGACGGCGGCTGGGACCTGGTGGTGGCGAACAAGAGCGGGGCAACTCGGCTCGGCTTCAGCCTGATGCTGAAGTTCTTCGAGCTTGAGGGCCGGTTCCCTGATGTGCTGGAAGAGGTCCCGTCGGCCGCAGTGGAGTACGTCGCCGAACTGGTGAAGGTCCCGGCCGCCGTCTTCGCGAAGTACACGTTGGTCGGGCGGACCGCCGAGTACCACCGCAAGCAGATCCGTAAGGCCCTGGGGTTTCGGCCGTCGACGGTCGCGGATGAGAAGGCGCTGACTGCGTGGCTGGCCGCGGAGGTGCGTCCGGTCGAGCTGGTGGAGGACCGGCAGCGTGAGGCGCTGTTGGTGGAGTGCCGTACGCGGAAGATCGAGCCGCCGGGCCCCACCCGTGTCGAGAAGGTGCTGGTCGCGGCGTGAGGCAGGTGGGAGCGGGCATTCTGCGCGAGGACCATCGAACGCCTGGGCACGGTGGGCAGGGAGCGACTGCTGACGCTGGTGGCCGAGGGTAACGACGAGGGCACCGCGCTGCTGGCTGCGCTCAAGCGCGATCCGGGAGCTGTCGGTCTGGACGCTCTGTTGATGGAGATCCTCAAGCTCACGTCGGTGCGGGAACTCGCCCTCCCGGACGGGCTGTTCGTGGACTGCCCGGAGAGGCTGGTGGCCGCGTGGCGGGCACGGGCGATCAAGATGTACCCCTCGGACTTCCGCGACACGAGCGAGGACGTACGGATCACGCTGCTCGCGGTGCTTGCTGTGCTCATCTCGGCAGGCGGAGATCACCGATGCCCTGGTCGACCTCCTGATCGCGCTGGTCCACAAGATCAACGCTCGCGCGGAGCGGCGGGTGGAGAAGCAGCTGACGGCGGAGCTGAGGAAGGTCCGGGGTATGGAGGGGATCCTCTTCAAGCTGGCGGAGGCCGCGGTCGGCAAGCCGGACGAGGTCGTACGGCGGGCGCTGTATCCGGTGGTCGGCGAGAAGACGCTGCGCAACCTGGTGGCCGAGGCGAAGGCGAACGAGAAGGTCTTCAAGGCAAAGGTCCGCACCACCCTGCGCTCCTCCTGCAGCTCGTACTACCGGCAGATGCTGCCGCCGCTGCTGAACACGCTGGGCTTCAAGTGCAACAACACGGCCTACCAGCCGGTTATGGACGCCATGAAGCTGTTGAAGAAGTACGCCGATGTGGGCGGCAAGACCCGCTTCTATGACACCGCCGATGGACGAGCCGCCGATGGACGGCGTGGTGCGCAAGGACTGGCGCGAGGCGGTCGTCGACGACAAAGGCAGGGTCGAGCGCCTCCCGTACGAGCTGTGCGTCCTGGTCGCGCTGCGGGACGCGGTGCGCCGTCGGGAGATCTACGTCGAGGGCGCGGCCCGCTGGAGGAACCCGGAGGACGACCTGCCCGGTGATTTCGAACATGGGCATCCGCGCGATCGTGGCGACCGGTTTCGCATTCACCGAGCTGCTCAACTTCCGCCTGCTGCCCCGCTTGAAGAACATCGGCAGCATCCGCCTGTACCGCCCGGACGACACTGCGCCCGGCTGGCCGGCGCTCGGCGCCTCGTTGACGCGGCCGATCCGCTGGGACCTGATCGAGCAGCAGTACGATCAGATAGTGAAGCGCCGCAGTACCTGATCCGGCTCGGAACAGCGGAGGCGGAGCAGGTACTGCGGCGCTTCACCCGCGGCGGCCCCAAGCACCCCACCTACCAAGCCCTCGAAGAACTCGGCCGCGCCGTACGCACCATCTTCGCGTGCGACTATCTCGCCAGCCCCGGCCTGCGCCGCGAGATCCACGGCGGCCTCCAGGTCGTGGAGAACTGGAACTCGGCGAACACCGTGCTCCACTACGGCAAGGACGGCGCCCTGACCGGCCCGGACAAGGAACATGCCGAGACCTCGATGCTCGCCCTGCACCTGCTCCAGTCCGCGCTCGTGCACGTGAACACCCTGCTCGTGCAGCAGGTCCTGGCCGAACCGGCCTGGGCGAAGAAGCTGAGCGACGAGGACCGGCGCGGGCTGACCGCGCTGTTCTGGTCGAACGTCAACCCGTACGGCGCCTTCCGCCTCGACATGGACAAGCGCCACGACTTGGGGCTGCCCACCACTGTGTCCCGGCCCCGCACTTCGGCGGCCCCCGCATGAGCTACCGGGAATGACTGTCTGTCAGAGATACGTCGGGGTGGGGGTGGGGTGCGTGACGGCTCGCGGCCGACTCGACCGGCGACGGTTACTGCGCACGAGAACTACACGCATGCTGTTCGGTGCCGTTCTCTGATCCCGTTGAGTCGTTCGGGACGGGGACCGGGGAGGTGGGCGGGTGCCAGGTGAGGATCCAGCCGGCGGTAAGCGCCGCCGCGCCGCCTGCCAGGGCGATTGCGCCGCCTGTTCCGATGCCTGCGGCAACCGCGCCGAAGCAGGCCGGCCCGACGCCCTGCAGCGTCATGTTGCCGGAGCCGAGCAGGCCGAAGGCCTGGCCCTGGCCATCCTGCGGCAGGGCGTCCAGGAACGGCCGTTGCAGGCCGAGACCGTAGGCGAATCCGAAGCCGCAGAGCAGCAGCAGACAGGACGAGACGCCCACTCCGGGCTCGGCAGCGAAGCCGACCAGCGGCAGTCCCATCAGCGCAATCAACGGGACTACCAGTCGCTCCCGGGTGAGTGGCCGTAGGAGTCGGCCCACCAGCAGGTCGCCGACCAGCATGCCGACCGGCAGACAGCCCATCAGCACCGCGTACCAGCCGGGCGCGAAGTGGCGTCCTCCCGCGTAGGCGACGATCAGGCCTTCCGCGCCCGCTACGAACGCGACGGGTAGCCACTGGGCCAGCATCAGTCGTCGCACCGTGTGTTTGCGCAGCAGCAGGCCGGCACCGTGCAGGCTTGCCCGGACGGTGCCGCCATCGCCCCGAGCGCTGCCGGGTGTGTCGCCGAACTCTCCCGGCTGCAGCCGGGGTAGCCCGATGCGGACAGCGAGCGCGCAGCCGAGGTAGAGGGCGGCGCTGACCGCGAGCGCCCGGCGCGGGCCGAGTACCGCGACGGCCGCACCTCCCAGCGCCAGACCGAACAATTGCGCGCCGGAGGCAGCGATGTTGTTCAGTGAACGGCCCAGTACATAGGCGTCGCCCTCCAGCGACTGCGCGACCAGCCGACTCGACGCGCCGTGAAACACCGGTGTGGCGAGGGCGACCAGCGCCACGACACCAAGGCTTGCCGCGACCGGCATCCGCACCAGGGCGAGCAGCAGGGCGGCGGCGCACGTCAAGGCGTAGCCGCCGGTGATGAGCGCGCGGGCCGGCAGCCGGTCGGCCAGTGAGCCCAGCAGCAGCGAGCCGAACAGCTGCGGGATGAAGCCGATGCCGAAGGCCAGTGCGCTCAGCAGCGCGGAGCCGGTGGCCGAGAAGACCAGCACCGAGAACGTGGTGATCCGCAGCGCGTCCGCGGTGATCGCGACGGTGCGGGTTGAGAAAAGCAGCCGGAATCGCGGCTCGGCCAGCACCTCCCGGTAGGTGGCACGGTGGTTGCCCTGTGCGGGCTCGGCGGTTGGAGTCATGACGCGCAGCCTCGCCGTGCGCCCACGCCACTCACCAATGATTCGTCGCTGGACGAATCGGAACAGACGTCCGGCGGTAGCATGGCGCGGTGCTCCGCTTCGAAGTCTCCGTCGAGGACCTGCTGCGCAGCCGCTTCGCACTGTCGCCCGCGATGGACCTGTGTTTCCTGCTGCGCTCGCTCGCCGGCCAAGACCGGCCGCTGCCGCGAGCCTGGGCCACCCGGCTCCTGCCGACCTTTGAACGGCTTCGCCGCGAGAGCGAACTGAACGCCGCCCTCGCCCTGCACACCCCGCAATCCGGACCGAACTTCGTCGCCCCGCCCCCGCGCGGCCTCAACCAGACCTGGGCAGACGACCTAGCCATGATCCGGGCCACACCGCTGGAAGCGGCCCGCCACGAAATCGCCACCAACGCGACCGGCCCGTCCGCCCGTGATCCCCGCGTCCGCGCAGTGCTGGACTCGACGGACGCCGTCTCCAGGATCGCCGAGGCGATGGACCAGGCCTGGCACGAGCTGCTCGCCACGGACTGGCCGCAACTGCGCGCGATCTGTGAGCGCGACGTCGTGCACCGGGTGGGTGTGATCGGCGAACACGGATGGGTCACGACCATAGAGAGCCTGCACCCGAGCATCGCCTGGCAAGCCGGCGGTATCGAGATCGGCCACTTCCCTCAAGTGGGAACAGTCCGCCTCGCCGGCGACGGGCTCCTGCTGATCCCTTCGGTCTTCGTCGCGAATATCGCCGCCCACCTGGAAGACCCCTGGCCCAGGACCTTGGTCTATCGTGCCCGCGGCACCGCCGCCCTGTGGGGCGAACAGGAGAGCGTCCCCCGACCGGACGCCCTGACCGCTCTGGTCGGCCGGTCCCGAGCCCGGCTGCTGTTGGCGCTGGACGCCCCGGCCAGTACCAGCCACCTCGCCCGAAGCCTCGCCATGACACCCGGCGCGGTAGGAGACCACCTCGCCATCCTGCGAGGCGCGGGACTGCTCGTCCGCGCCCGGTCCGGACGGTCGGTGCTCTACCGGCGCACCCCGCTCGGCGAGGCGCTGGTCGCCGGTTCGGGCTGAGGGCTCGGATCGGCACAGCGGCTCTACGACCAGCAGTTCGTCCGACTCCCCGGCGTCCAACACCTGACTCCACCGGGTCATGAAGAACGTCGTCCAGGACTCGAATGGCGACAGGTTCGGCGGGCGTCCAATGAACCCCGGATTTTAGGGGCCTGGCGACGACTCGGATCCAATGAGATCCGATGGCAGTTGACGACAGGGTTAGATGACAGCCGAGGTCCGATGCGGCGACAGAAGCGGGGAAGAGCGTGGCCGATCTCGTCTACAAGCGGGCGTCGACCGACCAGCAATCGACCGACCGCCAGAACCTCGTCCTGGCCGAAGCCGAAATCGAGGACCCCGTCGTCTTCGAGGAAGAGGCCGGCACCTCCAGCCGTCTCCACCCGCTCCAGCGCCCGAAGTTCGGCAAGCTGCTCGACTACGCGCGGCCGGGCGACACCGTGCACATCTCCGAGATGTTCCGCCTGGTGCGCGGCACCGGGCACATCCTCGACGTGCTCGACGTCCTGCACCGCGACCGGCTCGCCCTGCGCATCCACGACGGCGCCTTCTCCGGCATGGACCTCACCGCCCGCCACCCGCGCACCGGCGAACTGCTGTCCACCGTGAAGTTCATGGTGCAGACCCTCGCCGCCGCCGGCGAACTCCAGCGCGATCTCCAGCGCGAGCTGACGTACGACGGACTACGGGCCGCCGAGGCCAAGGGCAACAAGGGCGGACGCCGCCCCGCCCTCGCGGGCGACACCGTCGCCGACGTACGCACCGCTTACCTGAAGGGCCAGTCCATCGCTGCCCTGGCCCTCGAGCACGGCGTCAGCCGCGGCGCCATCCGCACGGCCGTCGCCGACCTCCTGCCCGAGCACGCCACCGACCAGGACGCCCCGGCGCCGGAGCTGCCCATCACCCTCGACATGCCCGGCAAGGTCGCCGACTTCCTACGCGCTGCCGAACTGGAGCCCGCCGAGCGGACTGCGCTGAAGAAAGGTGTGCCCGTACGACGCGGCCAGGGCTACACCCTGCGCATCAGCGCCACCCCTGCGATCCACCGCCAACTCCTCGCTCGCTGCCAGGCACTCGACAGCTCCGCCGCGATCCCGGCCCAGCGCAAGGCCCGGCGCGAGTACGAGAACCGCGTCAACACCCTCAGCCACTGACCACGGAGCTACTTCGCGGCTGGTGTCTGAGCTAGGACTTCAGGGCCGACATGGGCGTAACTGCCGTGCCTGTGAGTCGAGTTGTTCGTAGCCACCACGGTCAGCAAGGACACTGACGGTGCCCTGGACACCACCGACGACATCGACGGCGACGGCGGTGTGGATGTACTCGTGGGTGTCGGCTCCGACGACGACTTTCCCGATCGTTTCCCTGCAGAATGCTGGTCATGGCTGTCGGTTCCCCTCCCGGGAGCGGCGGTCAGCACGAGACCGCCGGCCGGGCGGGAGGCCAGGGTGTGACGAGTGCCTGGGGGCAACGGGCTCCTACTCGGTCACTGCCCGTGCGGCCGGCGGCCCGCATCAGGCCCGCCGCCGGAGTGACCGACAGATCAACAGCAAGGACACCCGAGGGGTCAGTCGTCACACCAGTCAGGCCGCCCCCGGCAACGGTGATCCCATCCTCACAATCGTGGCTGGAGCCGACCCTGTTCATACTTCTGCGGATGCCGTGCAGGTCGCGGACCTGGGCGAACGCGGCCGAGGTGTAGTGCGATCCGTGGTCCGCGTGGAAGGTCACTCCGGTGACGTCGCGGCCGCAGGTCGCGACTGCGGCCTGGAGCGCGTCGATGACGAGCTCGGCCCGCATGTGCGGGGCCATCGGCCAGCCGAGCACTCAACGCGACCGGATATCGATGACGCAAGCGAGGTAGAGGCACGCGGCTACGACCTGCACGTATGTGATGTCGCCGCACCACTTCTGGGCCGGCGTACCGGCGGTGAAGTCCCGCTGGACCAGGTCCGCCACCGGCGGCGCGAGGCGGTCCGGGATCGTGGTGCGCTTCTCCTTCCGCAGGTGACGGCCGACGAGGCCGTGCTTGCGCATCAGCCTGGCCACGCGCTTGTGGTTGACCGTCCGGCCGAAGCCGCGCAGTTCGGCATGGACTCGAAGCGCGCCGTAGTTCCCGCGGTGTTCGGCATGGATTTCGCGGATCTCCTCGACCAGCGCGTCCTCCTCGAACTGCCGCCCCGCCCGCGCCTCGGCGCCGGTGATCCACCGGTAGTAGCCCGAGCGGGAGACCTCCAGCACCCGGCATATCCGCTTGATGCCAAACGTCTCGGCGTGGGCGGAGACGAAGTCCCGAGCGGCGGTCTTCACTTCATCTCCCGGGCGAAATAGGCCGCTGCCCGACGCAGGATCTCCCGCTCCAGCTGCCATTCCTTCTCCGCCCTGGCCAGCCGCGCGTTCTCCGTCCGCAGCCGGGCCAACTCGGCCTCGGTTTCCTGCGACGCGCCGACGGTGAGTGGACGACCGTCGGCATCACGCACCCAGGTCCGCAGCTTCTCGGGGTTGACGTTCAGATCAGCCGCGACGTCCTTGAACGCCCGCCTGCCGGCCGAAGCCCGCCATAACGCGATCACCTCGGACCGGAACACCGCACTGTGCTTCGAGGGTCGTGCCACGTAGATCTACACCTTCCAGTATCAACAAGATCCATTGTCAGGTGTGTCCACACCACAGGGGTCACCTCATACCGCGTCGCAGCGTTTCCTCTGCCGTTGCGTCCTCGGGTCCGTCGCCGCCGGGTGGGCCGGTCGCTACAGAATCGTCCCTGGTTCCGAACAGCGCCGGCCTGCGCGAGGAACTCGCAGGCCGGCGCTGTTCACAGCCCTGGCCAGTCGGCATGGCGACGTGGCAGGAGAGGGGCCGTGAGGGGGTGGTCAGATGTAGGTGTACCCGCCGGGGACAGTGGTGGTGCCGGCCGTGGTCGTGACCACGACCGGGACGTTGCCCGCGGTGGCGCCGGCCGGGGTGATCCCGAACAGCAGGATTCCCGTCGGGTCGCTGCCCAGCACGGTGGCCGGAACTCCGTTGACGGTGACAGTGGCGCCGTTCAGATTGGTGCCGGTGATCACGAACGGGGTGCCGCCGGCGACCGGGCCCGAGGCCGGGATGATGCTGGTGGCGGTGGGAGGAGCAGGCGTGGACGGGGTCGCGTAGGTGTAGGGAACCGGGTTGCTGGTACCACCGCTCGTTGTAACGGTGACCGGTACCGTGCCTGCGGCGTGCGCGGGGACCAGGACCGTGACAGTGAGCCCCAGCACGTCCTGGGAGACGATGGTGGCTGGCGTGGTACCGAACAGGACGCTGGTGGCACCGCTGAGGCCCGCTCCGAGGAGATGGACCGTGTTGCCGCCGGCGACCGGTCCGGAGTTGGGCAGGACCGCCAGGAGCAGTGGACCGAAGGGGAAGGGCAGTTGGGCGACCGACGGTGACTGGCCGGACGAGGTTGCGATTGTGGACATGACGGATCCTCCTGTGACAGGCGGACCATTGCGGTCCGCACGGGAACCGGCCGAGAGCGAGGGCGGGCTTCCCTCATGCCTGACGGGGGCAGGGGTGAGAGGAAGATCGACTCTCGGTTCCGGGAGAGGCAACCGGGCAGTGGCTCGCGGCGATGAGTCCGCTCGGGACGGGGCGGATCCGACGGCGATCGGGGGCCGCCGGACATCAGCCGCGAGGTGCGCACCACTGCCCGGTCTCAAGCACGGCGAGACGCTTCACCAGCCGATGTCGCACCTACCGGCCGGTGGCTCTCCGGAGCAGCCTTGCAGTGGCTCTGCTCGCCGAAGCCCTGCCAGCAGGAAGGGCTGAAACGGGCGGGCCAATTGCCGAGCTCCCCGGAGAGGGATGGGCGACCCACCGGTTCAACGACTTCAGTAACTCCAATGAATGAACTGTCATCAACCCCTGTGCCAATTAGTCACCCGATTGGCCCAGTCCGAAATTTACTCCGAGAGTGGTGGCCAGCTGCGGGCCACTGCCGCCACGACGGCGGCAGTCACGCCAAGATCATTTCACCGCAACCAGCCATTGCCAGATAATTACCGGAGTGCGGGCTATCTCCATTCGTGCGCGACATCTCGGCGGCAAGCCGTCACGAATGCGACTTCGTGACTGGTGAGGCTGGATTTGCGAAGGCCGCCGGGAAGATGGAGTCCGCCGTTCATCACATTACGCCATACGGGTGAATTGTAAGCGGCCTCATTGCGAGATTATTCAGCCCTGTGGGATAACCGTTTTGAATCCAACCGGTGGGCTGCCCTCCTCTCCGGGGAGCGCGGCAACCGACGATCCACCGCACGACCGGCCAGCCAGTTGTGCGCAGCATCGAGATCGTTCGTCGCAATGAGCGCCCCCGGCAAGGAAGAGGCGGCTCGCATCACCTCACCAAAGGGGCGCCATGCGAGTTCCCAGCGCTGTCCAAGCCGTCATCAGGGCCTGCCTCCCACCATCAGGGCCCGCCGTGATCCCGACGGCCGTCTACGCCCGGACCCCCGCGCTGCGCCCTGGAACCGCGCTGGTCAATGCGGTCACGATGGCGCGCGCTGCCGGCTTCGACCCTGTGGCGGCCACGTCGTTTCGTACGCGAGGCCGGTCGCCGATACCGTCCGCGCCGCCTCCGGACCGGCTCCCGCACGATGGGGAGTGACGCGCAGAACATGGGATTCCTGGACCAGTTGCGCGGCATGGTGACACTCACCGTTCTGTGGTGGAAGCATTTTCAGCTGCACTCGGGGCGGCGTGGCGGAAAACAATCGAGCCAACGTCTCCGCTGATCACTCAGCGCTGATCCTCCCGACTGGAGAGCGCTATGTCTCAATCAATTCGTGTAATGCTCAGCGGAGGACCGGAGGGATCTCCATCGACCTGGGAAGTGAAATCACTGGAAAATGAAACAAGAGTGACGGTTCCCTATCGGAACGGTTATGAGCATTTTGAGTTCGTGGATCACTATGCCGAACTCGATGGTGAAATGCTGCCCGTCTATCGATGGATCTACCACACGTACATCGCCGAATAGATACCTGTACGAATCCGGCCGCTGCGGAATCTCTTCCTCAGTAGCACACAGCCGATTACGTGCGGGGCCTACCAACTGATCCGGAGGGGATCACCATGACGAATTCTCTGTTGCACGTAGGTGTGTCGTGAGCGGGGCGGCCTCCCTCTCGGGAGGCGGTCGGCACGCGCGGGATGCCGTGGTCACCGGTATCGGGTTCTGCCTTCCCGGTGACGGGCGACCCGTCTTCACCGCGGACGACCTGTGGAACATCGCCTCCCGAGGGGCCTCCTGCCTCATGCAGAGCAACGCCTACTACGGCTCGGTAGACCTCTCGGACGCAATGTTCGACGAACTCCTCCCCGATGTCGCCCCTTTCTTCTCACGCCACTACACCGCAGCGCACCGGTTCGGCCTGGTGTCCATGGCGCAGGCATGCTCGGACGCCGAACTGGATCCCTACTCGGGCGACCTGGCCGACGCGGCGATCCTGGCCGGACGCGGTGGCGTCGACGCGAACATCGACAGCTACCTCGCCGTGCTGCGAGCCGATCCCGAGACCATTCGCGTGACGGAGGCGATGGAACTGTTCGTCGCGGCAGAACAGGCCGTCACTCCCTCCGACGTCGCCCTGGTCCAAGGCGCACTGTCCCGATCGAAAGGCCCCAACTTCACGGTCTCGTGCGGCTGCGCGTCATCCGCAGTACAGATCGGCAACGCCCGACGCCTGATCGCCGACGGCGAGGTCGACATCGCCGTCGTGACCGGCGTCGACATCTTCAGCGTCAAACTGATCCGAAACATCCAGCGCCTGCTGCAGGGCGCGCAGAAGACGTACGAGATCATCCGGTCCGACGACATGCCCGCGCTTCTGCCGTCCTTCGACTCCCTCATGCGCCCCTACGACCGGCGTGCCGACTGCATCAACCACGGCGAGGGGTCGGTGACCGTCATCATGGAAAGCCGCGAACACGCCACCCGGCGCGGGGCCCACCTGTACGGTCAGGTGCTCGCCCAGGCCACGACCCGCGACGGGCTGACCAACCCTCTGGCTTCCGACGAGACGGGCCGCGAGCTGGTGTCCGCCGTCCGCCGATGTCTCGCAGACCGCTGGGAGATCGGCCAGGTGCCCTACGTCCACGGTGGCAGCGACGGCAACGTGGTGGTCACCGCCTTCGAGGCGAACGCGATCAAGGAACTGTACGGCTCCGCCGCCCAGGACCTTCTGATGACGTCTCAGGAAGGCTGCTTCGGCCACAACGGCGCGCCCGCGGGCTGTCTCGGCGTCGCTCTTACCCTGCTCATGATGGAGCGCGGCGAGGTATGTCCCACCGCGAACTGCGAGCAGCCGGCGGACAACCTCACCTTCGACCCGGTTCCCGGCGTGCACACCCGGCCTCTCGACTTCGACTACGCGCTGAGTTTCAACTACCAGGTCGGTGGGGTGAAGAGCGCGATCCTCCTGGGAAGCCCCGACGTCTGAGGCCCGCCCCGATAACCCTCAGCCCTCCATGCCACCCGGTCCGGCCCCTGCCCGTGCGCGTTGCGAGCCCGGATGAGCCGTCAGCAGAGCGGGAACTCAGCGCTTCCTTGCGCAGTCAATCGATAAGGAGAACCACCGTGGGCCGACACAGGCATCCCTCGAACAAGGCAACGGACCCCATCGCTGTGATTGGCATGGGCTGCAGGCTTCCTGGCGATATCGACTCCCCCGCAGCCCTGTGGCAGCTGCTCGCCAAGGGGCAAGGGGCAGTCGGGAATCCGCCGCCGGGACGCGAGACGCTCTGGGCACAACACGGCGCCGAGCGAACCCCCGGCGTGCCCACACCTCCTCAGCAGGGCGGCTACCTGAATGACGTGTCCGTTTTCGACGCGGACTTCTTCGGTGTCTCCGGCCGCGAGGCGGACGTACTCGATCCCCAGCACCGGCTGCTGCTGGAGGTGGTCTGGGAGGCGCTGGAGCACGCCGGATTGCCACCCGATCGATTGACCGGCTCGCCGACAGGCGTCTTCACCGGTCTCAGCTACAACGACTACATGGATCAGCTCGCCGGACAGCCCCAAGAACTCGAGGGCTCCATTCTGACGAACGGGCACTGCGTCGCCGCAGGCCGTATCTCCTACCTCTTGGGCCTGCACGGCCCCTGCATCGCCCTCGACACGGCCTGCTCGTCCTCGCTCGTCGCGTTCCACCTGGCCTGCCGGGCGCTGCTTCAGAACGAATGCGATCTCGCCCTCGCCGCCGGCGTCACACTCATGCTCCGCCCCAGGACAACTCTGTCCTTCGCCCGGATGGGAATGCTGTCGCCCACTGGGCGCTGCCACACCTTCGACGCAGCCGCGGACGGCTTCGTCCGAGGTGAAGGCTGCGGCGCGGTCGTACTCAAACGTCTGGCCGATGCCGAACGGGACGGCGACCGCGTCCTCGCCGTCGTCCGCGGGTCCGCCGTGAACCAGGACGGCAGGTCCGACGGCTTGGCCGCCCCCTCTCCCACCGCCCAGCAGGCCCTGTTCCAGCAGGCGCTCACAAACGCCGGGATCGACCCGCGGGACGTGGGGCTGATCGAGGCTCACGGAACGGGAACCCCGCTCGGTGACCCGATCGAGTTCGCCAGCCTGGCGCAGGTGTACGGCACCGGCCACGGCCGGTGCGCTCTGGGTTCCGTCAAGACCAACCTCGGCCACCTGGAGCCCGCCGCCGGAGTCACCGGACTGATCAAGACCGTCCTGTGCCTCCAACACGGGCTCATCCCCCCCAACCTGAACTTCACCCGCTGGAATCCGGCCATCGCCGCGGACAAGACACGCTTCTTCGTACCCACCGAGCTGGCTCCGTGGCCCGTTCAGGCGCCGACGAGGCTGGCCGCGGTCTCCTCCTTCGGATTCTCCGGCACCAATGCCCACGTCATCCTGGAACAACCGCCACAGGACAGCCGAACGGCCCTGCCACACCGGCGGCAGACCCCTCCTGCCGTATCCGAAGTGGTCCTGGTTCCGGCCGGATCCCCCGCCGTGCTACCGGCCGCGGCACTGCGTCTGGCCGACTGGCTGGAGAGCGACGGGGCGAAGGTACCGCTGGGCGACGTCGCGCACACCCTGGCCCTGCGACGCAGCGCAGGGCGGGGACGTCTCGGAGTCGTGGCCCGTTCGACGCGCGACGCGGTCGGCGCACTGAGGTCGTTCGCAGCGGGCCGGGCCCACCCGGCCGTAGTGACGGGGCCGACTGGCATCACCGCCTCCCGGCAGCCCGTATGGGTATTCTCCGGGCAGGGCTCGCAGTGGCCGGGCATGGGACGGGGACTGTTGCAGCAGGAACCGGCTTTCGCAGCGGCCCTGACCGAAGTCGACGCTCACATCTTCGCCGAGGCCGCGTTCTCCGTACTGGACGTGGTACGCGCCGGTGAACCGGTGACGGAATGTTCCAAAGTGCAGCCCGTGCTGTTTGCCCTGCAGATCGCGCTGGCCGCCACCTGGCGCGCCCATGGAGTCGAGCCGGCCGGTGTCATCGGCCACTCCATGGGAGAAGTCGCGGCCGCTGTCGTGGCCGGGGCCCTGTCGCTGAAGGACGGCGCCAGGGTGATCTGCCGGCGCTCCGCGCTGCTCACCCGGATCGCTGGAGCCGGTGCCATGGCAACCGTAGGACTGGACCGGGCCGCGGTGGAGGCCGAACTCGCCGCGAACAATGCCGAGTCAGTCTCTGTGGCGGTCCTTGCCGCGCCGAACTCCACCGTTGTGGCTGGCGACCCCACCCAGGTCGCAAGGCTCGTCGCCGGCTGGGAGGACCGCGGTATCCCGGCAATGACCGTCGCGGTAGACGTCGCCTCCCACAGCCCGCAAGTGGACCCACTGCTCGCAGAACTTCTCACCAGCCTCGCGGACCTGACTCCTCAACGCCCCAGGATCCCCTTCTACTCCACCGTGCTGAAGGACCCGCACGAGGTGCCGGCCTTCGACGCCGCCTACTGGTGCGCGAACCTGCGCAACCCGGTGCGCTTCTGCCCGGCGGTGGCCACGGCTGCTGCGGATCGCAACCTGGTGTATCTCGAGATCTCCCCGCACCCAGTGGTCACACACGCCGTCGCGGAGAGCCTGCGAGACCTGACCGGCGAACCGGTCGTGCTGCCCACGCTACGCCGCGGAGAGGACGAACCCACCACGTTCCGCACCCAGCTCGCGGCCTTGCACTGCGCGGGTGTGAACGTCGACTGGTCGCCGCTGTACGCGCGGGGCGACCTCGCTGACGTCCCCACCATTACCTTCGACCGCAAGTACCACTGGGTGGATGCCGCCCGGCTGGCCACCCCCGCCGAGCAGCACGTCGCACGCTCGACCGTCACCCTGCCGGGCAGCCACACCGAAGTACCCGGCGAGCAGGCGCGCCACTGCTGGCAGGGGGACGCCGGAACCACGGGGCTGCCCTGGCTGACCGACCACCGAGTGCACGGAACCCCGGTACTGCCCGGCGCCGCCCACTACGCCATCGCACTGACCACCGCCTGCGAGGTGTTCGAAGCCACCCCCGCCGACGTAGAGATCACCGACGTCTCATTCCGGGAGCTGCTGCGTCTGACCGAGCACACCGACCTCAGCACGACCGTCACCATGACTGCCCCGGACCACGCCACATGCGAAATCTTCGGACGCGGTGACGACGGCCAGTGGGTGATGTACGCCTCAGCCGTGCTGCGCCGTCTCTCCCGGCCCACGCGCACCCACACCGCGTCCGTCGCCACCCTGGCACGGAGGCACACGGTCACCGACGATCCCGCAGCTCTCTACACAAGACTCCGCTCCCGTGGACTGGAACACGGTCCGGCGTTCACCGGCATCACGGATCTGCACGCCTCCCGCAGCCGAGACAGTTTCTGGGCCCGCGTCGTTGTCCCGGAGCCCGCGCGGACCGGAGACCTCTCCTTGCGGGTTCACCCTGTCCTCGTCGATCTCTGCCTGCAACTCCTGGTCGCAGGGCCCGTCGAGGACGTCGGCCAGGGGCTGATCCTTCCCGTCCAGATGGGGGCAGTACGGATTCTGGGGGATCCCGCGACCGCTGTGTACTGCCACGCCCGGATCGTTGAGACCACAGCCGACAGCGCCATGGGGCATGCCCGTCTGCTGAACGAAACAGGCAAACCGGTTATGGCCATCGACAGAGTGAAGTTTGCACGCCGAAGCACACGGAAGGCCGATCAGGTCGACCAGTGGTTCCTGGAGACCGGCTGGCATCCGGTCCCACGTCCGAAGGCCACCCCTCAGCCAGCGCCCGGAAAATGGCTCGTCATCGGGGAGGGCCAAGGAGACGCCGAGGCACTGGCCACCATCCTGCGCGAGGCCGGGGCTCAGGCCGAGGCGTGGGAAACCCCGCTGCGGGATGACCGGCTCGGACCGTTCGCCGAATCCGTCAGCACACACCTGGAGGCCCTCGCGACCCCTGCGCGCGCCGTCGTGATGCTGTGCGGAACATCACCCACCACCACGGACGATCCCACCGTGGGCGCCCAGCGGCGTGCCCGACGAATCCTCGCCACTGCCCAGGCAGCCGCCCGCAGTTCCACCCCTCCTCGCCTGTACGCCGTCACCCGGGCCGCCCGCGCGGTAGCGGCCGACGAGACCGTGGATCTTGAGCAAAGTGCCCTGCGCGGCGTGATCCGCGTCCTGGCGTTCGAACACCCGCGCATGCGCGCCACCCTGGTGGACACGGACCACGGCGACCCAGGCCTGCGGAGCCTGGCCGAGGAACTGCTCGCCGATGGCCACGAAGACGAAATCGCCCTACGAGGCACCACCCGGTACATCGCCCGTCTCGATCACGCCCCCCTTGCCGCCTCCGAACAGGCCAGGGCCGCCACCCGCACCGTGCGCTACGGGGTGGACGGATTCCGCCTCCGGGCGGGGCGGCTCGGGGATCTCGGCAGTCTGGAACTCGCCGCGACCGGGCGGCGGACTCCAGGACCGGGCGAAGTGGAACTGCGCGTCCAGGCAGCGGGCCTCAACTTCCGCGACGTACTCACGGCTATGGGCCTCCTGCCCGGCGAGCAGGACATCCGGTACCGGATCGGCTTCGAGTGCGCAGGCGTGGTGACCGAAGTCGGGCCTGGCGTCGAGCACCTACGTGTCGGCGACCCGGTGCTCGCCGTTCACCTCGAAGGCGGCGCCTTCTCCTCGTTCGTCACTGTGCCCGCGACCGTGGTCGCCCCGATTCCAGCCATGCTCGATCCTGTCGCCGCGGCAGGAGTGCCCACGGCCTTCCTCACTGCCTGGTACGCGTTGCGCCACGTCGCCCGGCTGCGCGCGGGAGAACGCGTCCTGATCCATTCGGCCAGCGGGGGCACCGGTCTGGCGGCGGTCGCCGTCGCCAAGCTGCTCGGCGCCGAGGTGCTGGCCACAGCCGGCAACGAAGAGAAGCGACGATACCTACGCGGCAGCGGGATCAAGCGGGTGATGGACTCCCGGTCCCTGGACTTCGCCGAGCAGACCCGCAACGCCACCCACGGCCAGGGCGTCGATGTCGTCCTCAACTCGCTCTCCGGTGCGGCCGTCCGCGCAGGGCTGGAGACGCTTCGGCCCTTCGGC
Organism: Streptomyces sp. NPDC059832; assembly: GCF_042731715.1. NCBI lineage: Bacteria > Bacillati > Actinomycetota > Actinomycetes > Kitasatosporales > Streptomycetaceae > Streptomyces > Streptomyces sp. NPDC059832. The sequence continues at coordinate 23,216 of NZ_JBHWIY010000001.1, forward strand.
CGCTTCGTCGAACTGGGAGTGCGCGACATCCTGGCCGACGCCCCTGTCGGGCTGGCCCCGTTCCGGCACAACATCACCTTGAGCACCGTTGATCTCATCGAACTCCAACGGACCCGCCCCGACATGTTCGCGACCGTGCTGCGTGAGGTCGTCACCGAGTTCGCCGAAGGCCGTCTCAAGCCGCTGCTCTGCAGCCCGTATCCGCTCGCCGAAGCCACCGAAGCCTTCCGGCTGATGGCCAGCGCCCGCCACATCGGCAAGCTGGTCCTGACCATCCCGAACCGGGGGAAGACCACTGCGGTCCTTCCCGAAGGACCGCCTGTCGTGCACACAGACGGCGCCTACATCGTGACCGGCGGCCTGCGCGGCCTCGGCCTGGCAACCGCGCACTGGCTGGCCGAGCAGGGCGCGAGTCACATCGTCCTCAACGGCCGCACACCTCCCTCCCTTGCCGCCGCGCGCGCGATCACAGAGCTGTCCGCCGGCGGCACCCGGATCACTGTCGTACTGAGCGACATCGCCAAACCTGGTACCGCAGAACGCCTGGTGGCCACCGCCACCGAAGACCGGACGCCCCTGCGCGGTGTCATCCACTGTGCCATGGTCCTTGAGGACGCCGCGATCGCCAACATCCGAGACTCCCAGCTGAAGCGCGTATGGAACCCCAAGGTCACCGGCGCGTGGAAACTGCACAACGCCACCGCAGCACACACACTGGACTGGTTTGTCGTCTTCTCCTCCATGGCCTCCCTGCTGGGCAACCCCGGACAGGGCGTGTACGCAGCCGCCAACTCCTGGCTCGACGCCTTCGCCGCATGGCGGAGCCGCGCCGGCCTGCCCACGCTCGCCGTCAACTGGGGTCCATGGGGCGAGACCGGTGTCGCAACCGACTTCAGCAGTCGGGGCTACGAGACGATCCCGACCGACAAGGGATTGCTGGCGCTCCACTCGCTTCTGGCACACGGACGCGTCCAGACCGGGGTGATTCCCGGGGAGCCGAGCACCTGGATTCCCCTCACCGGACGGCAGTCCTCGTTCTTCAGCCGCCTCGCCCCGGACAACGAATATTCGGTAGACGCACCGGAGGATTCCCGCGACATCCGGGGCCGTCTCGAAGGCCTCGCGCCAGGTATCGCCCGGCGAGAGGCTCTTGAGACCTACATGGCCGAGCACATTCGCGGAGTTCTTCGGCTGGGCAGCACCACTCTCGACGCGCAGACCCCTCTGAAGGCGCTGGGCTTCGATTCGCTGTTGTCCATGGAATTACGGGTCCGTCTGGAATCCGACCTCGGGGTCGAGCTCGCCAACAACTTTGTCTGGCAGCATCCGACGCTGTCGGCACTGGCCACAGGCCTCGCCGAGTGCATGGGCCTGGAACTGCAGAGCACCGATCCTTCGAGCTTGCGCTGACAGAGTTCCGGCGAGGCGTGACCAGGAGCTTGTACGGCGGCTCTACGAGAAAGTCGCGCGTGACCCGGGCCGGCGCGCTGGCGGCCCGCGGTATCCGGCCTCCTACATCTGCTGGGACGTTCTGCAGCACCCGGACTCGGCGATCGGTAACTCCCGAAGCCGCCCCTGCACACCGAGCGCCGCGTCCTCCCGCCGGAGCTCCTCGCCGATGTCGAGCCGCCGATCCAGGCCGTCCCGGCAACCGATGACCGTGACGTCTCCGAGCTCTGGTACGACGCCCTGCGTGAGCAGCACGGCGACCAGGACGCCACCGTGCACACGATGCAGCCGCGCAAGAGGACCGAAATGGTCCTGCCGCGGATCGCTCCGAATGCTCGCCACCCCGGGCAGTCTGCCGCCCGCGGGTGTCGAGGACCGGTGGGCGTTCGAGGTGAAGCAGGACGGGCAGCGGGCCATGGTCTACCTGCCGGGCGGCGGGAACGGTGATCCTGCGGTCCGGTCCGGGGCGGACATCACCACCGCCTACCCGGAACTCACAGCACTCGGGTCCGTGTTCGGCCGGCCCGCAGTTCTGGACAGGGAGATCGTCGCGCTCGACCGTGAGGGACGCAGTGACTTCGAGAGGCCGCAGTCCCGCATGGGACTGACCGGATCCCCGGCGAAAGCCGCCCGCATGGCCCAGCTGGTACCTGCCCACCTGATCCTCTTCGACGCCGTACACCTGGACGGCCACAACCTGACCCGGCTGCCGTACACCGAGCGCAGGAGTCTCCTCGAAGGCCTGGAGCTGCCCGGAGTGCACTGGTCGACGCCGACAGCGGTCGGTCGGCTCGCCGTAGGGCCAAAACTGGCAACCTCGCGTAATCGGGAGCTCCGTATTCTTCAGCTGCTGAAGGATCGTGGTCACCCTGAGTGGTCACCGGGGGTGTAGTGATGCCAGGTTCCCCTGGCCTCTTCGGCGAGGCGGGCTGTGGTGTCGTCGTTGTCGGCCCCGTGCTCCGCGGCCAGGGGGAGGCCGGCGACTTGCTGGTGCAGGGTGGCGAGGGAAGCGGCGAGGTGTCCCTGGCCGGTGGCGGTGGATTGAGGCGGGGTTTCGCAGGTGACAGCGAGGGCGTGTCGCCAGTAGTGCAGCGGGAACGAGCCGGGGTGCGCCGCGTGGCGGAACCGGGTGCGCAGGTGTGCACGGAACGCCCGGGTGTCGTCGTGGCCGCTGATGCGGGCGTAGGTGCGTACGAAGTGGCCGAGGGCCTCGGCGCGTCGGGTCGGGCAGCCGGAGGCCAGGGCCTCGGCGGCCAGTGTGCAAGCGTCCATGATGCCGGAGTAGAACGACGCGACGTCGCCGACCTGGTGGCTCTGCGGTTGGCGGCGCCGGTCGTCTCCGCTGGTCAGGGCGTGGAGTTCGGCGTAAGCCAGAACGGTCGTGCTGGTCGGGGTGGCTGGTGGTACAGGCACCGCGCCTTCGATGACGGCCCGGGTCAAGCGGTGCGGCAAGCCAGTCGGCAGCGCCCAGTGCCAGTAACGGACCAGGCGGTCGTGGGCCTCGTCGAGCTTGCCCACCTCGGCGAGCAGTGCGAGGCGGCGAAGTCGTTCCGGCTCGGGGCAGTCGTCCAGGGTCCGCAGCATCCCCTGACGCCACGTCAGCTCACGCATGTGCGCCTGGACGGTGTCCAGTTCGCGGGTGACGAGGCCGGCCAGGGAGTGTTCCCCCGTCATCACCGTGGCAATCGCGGCGATCGGGGTGTCGAGCGCGCGGAGGCGCTGGATCAGTCGGAGCCGGGGTACCGCGTCCGCGGCGTACCTGCGGTGGCCGCCTCGGCTGCGTCCGCTCTCGGGCAGCAGCCCGATGTCGGAGTAGTAGCGGATGGTCTTCACCGGCAGCCCGGTGCGCGCGGCCAGCTCGCCTATGCCCACCGTGTTCTCTCCTTGTGTGCCGTGCGTCACAGCTGGTTGAACCTCCACCGCGCAGGAGCCTTTAGCGTCCACGGCGACCGCCGCCTTCCGGCGCGCCCGGGGCGGCACTCGCCGAGGAGGATCATCACATGCGGATTCTGATCATCACCGCCGGTTCGCGCGGAGACGTCGCACCGTTCACGGGCCTGGGGCAGCGTCTGCTGGATGCCGGGCACCAGGTCGCCGTGGCCGCGCACCTGCCCTTCGCTGGACTCGTCGCCGGGTGCGGCCTCGCCCACCGGCCTCTGCCAGGGGATCCGCAGGAGTTGATCCGCGCCCGCGCTCTGGCGACGTCACCGGAGGAGGCACGGGCGGTGACCTCGGCGTTCTTGGACCGGCTGGCAGACGGGGTGGTGGCGGCCGTCGCGGACGGCACCGACCTGGTGCTCACCGCGTTCGGCCCCGCATCACTCAGCCAGGCGGCCGGCGAGGCGTTCGCCGTCCCCGTCATCGGTACCTACCTCGCGCCTGCCTTCGCCACGAGGGAATTCCCGCTGCCCGGCGTGCCGGGCGCCGACGACCTGGGGCCGGACGGCAACGTCGCCGCGGGCCGGGCGCTGCTGGCGCGGGCCGGAACGCTCCAGGAAGGGGTCCTGACGCGACTGCGCACCCGGCTCAGGCTGCCCGCCGCCGTGGGACCGGTGCAGGCAGGAAAGATCCGGCCGGTCTTCCACGGCTTCAGTCCACGGGTGGTACCGCGCCCGGCGGACTGGCCGTCCGAGGTCGAGGTGACGGGTTACTGGTGGCCTGCCCGGCCGCGAGATTGGCGGCCCTCGGCCGAGCTGGTCGACTTCCTCCAGGCCGGTCCGCCCCCGGTGTTCATCGGATTCGGCAGCATGGCACCGAGCCAGGGGGATCGCTTGGGCGAGCTGGTGGCGGCGGCAGTGGCTCGGGCGGGCGTGCGCGCGGTGGTGCAGGCGGGGTGGGCCGGCCTGAGCGCGGCCGGCGATGACGTCCTGGCGATCGGTGACCTGCCGCACGACTGGCTGTTCCCTCGCACGGCCGCCGTCGTTCACCACGCCGGGGCGGGCACCACCGCGGCCGGACTGCGAGCCGGGGTGCCCGCCGTGCCGGTACCCGTCATGGCCGACCAGCCGTTCTGGGCGGCCCGGCTGCACCGGATCGGAGTCGCCCCGCGGCCACTGCCGTTCCACGAGCTCACCGCCGAAGCCCTCGCCGAGGCGATCACAGCCTGCATGGCCGATCCGGCCCACCGGCAGCGAGCGGTCGAACTCGCGCGCCACATCGCCACAGAGGACGGCACCGCCGCGGTACTGGCCCGCATCGGCGTTGCGTCCGACGGATGAAACCGAGAACACTGCGACAGGGCCTCTACCGTGATCACCGCGACCTGCGGCGGGGCTCTCCGGCTGTCCTCTGCCATCCAACCGGGGCGTTTGACAGCGAACCCAGCCGTTTCGGCTTCCACGACAGTGAACTTAGTCGTGCGGGATGACCAGGCACTGGAGTGCTGACGATCTATGCGCGGCGGTGGTTGTCACATTTGCGGGCCCGGCGGTGTCTCCATGCCGAACAGCCAGACAGGCAAATCTACTGAGGAGAACACCATGGCGCTCCGCGTTCCGAAGGCCGAGCTCAGCACCGAGATGAGCGAAAACATGATCAAGCAGCTCGGCGCCGTGGCCGAGCCCGTCGAGGTGGTGTGGCACAACCCCAAGGTCGCCACGTCCAACTTGGAGTTCTCGGCCAAGCTGGGCGAGTGGGACGCGGCCGACGCGAGCCTCAAGTCGTTCGCGCACATGGCCGTCGCGTCCCAGGTCGGCTGCGGCTGGTGCCTCGACGTCGGCTACTTCCAGGCGCAGAACCAGAACCTGGACCTGGCCAAGGCGAGCCAGGTGCCCCGCTGGCGGGATTCGGAGGTGTTCACGCCGCTGGAGCGGGACGTCCTCGAGTACGCCGAGGCCATGACGAACACGCCTCCGACCGTCACCGACGAGCTGCACGCGAGCCTGCTCGACCGGCTCGGTGCGGCGGCGATGGTCGAGCTCACCGCGTACATCGCCTTCGTCAACATGGCGACCAGGAACAACAACGCGAACGGGATATCGTCGCAGGGCTTCTCCGATGCCTGCGAGATTCCACTGGCCGCGCGCCCTCAGAACTCCGGCGCGTCGACGTCATGATGACCGAGGATCCGTTCGTCGCCCATCGCAGCCTGCTGTTCACCGTCGCCTACGAGATACTCGGGTCGGCGGCCGACGCGGAGGACGTGCTGCAGGAGTCCTGGCTGCGGTGGGCCGACGTCGACCAGTCGCAGGTGCGCGAGCCGCGGGCGTACCTCGTCAGGACTGTCACGCGGCAAGCGCTCAACCGCCTGCGAACGCTGTCGCGCAGCCGCGAGGACTACGTGGGCGAGTGGCTGCCGGAACCGCTGCTGACCAGCCCCGATGTTGCCGAGGACATCGAACTCGCGGAGAGCGTCTCAATCGCGATGCTGACCGTCCTCGAAACGCTCGGGCCGACCGAGCGGGCGGTGTTCGTGCTCCGCGAGGTCTTCGAGATGCCGTACGGCGAGATCGCCGAGGCCATCGGGAAGTCCGCGGCCACGGTGCGGCAGATCGCGCGGCGTGCCCGCGAGCATGTGGCGGCCCGGCGGCCGCGGGTGCAAGTGAGCCGGACGGAGCAGCAGGCCGTGGTGGAGCGGTTCCTGGCCTCGTTGCGAACCGGGCAGTTGCAGGAGTTGCTGGAGGTCATGGCGCCGGACGTGGTCCTGATCGCCGATGGCGGCGGGCTTGCGGCCGCCGCTCTGGCTCCGATCTACGGGGCCGAGCTGGTGGCGACGGTGCTCGCGCGCGCGAACCAGGTGGTGACCGCGTTCGAGACGATGACCGTGTGGCTCAACGGCGCGCCTGCGGGCCGGTTCGAGATCGACGGCGAGCCGACCGCGGTGAGCCTCGTGGTGGAGAACGGGCGGGTCACCCGGATCTACCTGATGAGAAATCCGCAGAAGCTGACGCGGCTCGATGAACTGGCCGAAATCACCAGGTAAGCCCGCTGCTGCTCTGGCAGCGTGAGTGTTCCGGGCGGTGAGAACCGCCTGGAACACTCACGACCGCGCAGTGGTCAGAGGTCGACGTACAGGGCGATCGATCAAGAGGTGGAAAGCGGGCCGCGCCTGCTTCCGGCTGCTACGGAAGCGCGTGCTGCTCGGTGCCGCCAGTCGTCGAAGACCGACTGGCGGCAAAGGGACGTCTACCTGACCGTCTTCACGAAAATCTTTGAAGAGCCATCACGAATGGCCGGCAGCATCCCGGTGACACTCAACCCAGTCGGGCCAGGTCAGCGCGCTGCACACGACTGACTTCACTGTCAAAGGACACCGGCCGCCGGGGTGAGGTGTTCGGGAGGCTGGTCAGGGACGAGGCCGGCAGGTCCGGTGCGTCAAGGGCCGCGTAGATGAGGGTGACCGGCACCTGGTCGCGCAAGAAGTCCGCGAACGGCCGCTCCGCTCCCTCAAGATGAAGGTGCTGGCCGGCGACACTCTGCAGGGCGGTGGTCTTGCCCGTGCCGGTCGGGCCGTGCAGCAGGATCCCGTAACGGCTGCCCAGGGAAGCACGGTTGAGGAGAACCACCTCCTCGATCCCGCGCACGGCGGAGGCGACGGCGGGAGCCCGCAACGGAAGTTGAGCGTGATAGGCAAGGCGCGCGGAGTCGGTATGGGGGCTGAGCCGCTGTCGAGCGGCGGGGAGGGAGGCGGTGATGACAGGGCGTGCGTGGACCCAGTCGCGTCCTCGACCGTGATTGCCCGGGGGGATGAGGGGCGACAGGGCGCGGGCGACGCCGACCGCCCGGCATACGCGGTGCTCTGCTGCCATCCAGAGTGCCTCAGAGCGTCTCGCAGCGCACTGGACCTGTTCGGGCACCACAGGTGCTTCCAGCCACCGGCTGTCCAGCCCCTGCACCCACACGCGGCGCGTGTCGTACGGGTCCCAGCTCACTGGGACCGGCCGCCCGCTCGCCTCGGTCGCGGGCCGGAGGGGGCGCAGTGGCTCCAAGGCCGGAGCGTCGTATGTCCGACCCGCCAGGCGTGGACCGGTCGGCCCGACAGTCCGTGAGGTCGTGTTGGGTAGGGGTAGCGCCGAGGTACGCCCAAAAGCCGCCAGTTCTTGATCTTGGTGTCCTGCGCGGTCGTCGCCGTCACCCATTCGGCCGAAGGTCGTTGGTGCTGATACCGACTGATTCTCTGGGCCTGGGACGGAACTTGTGACCTCGATCGAGCGGACCGCGTATCCGCGGTTCAAGCGGCTGATCACCGCGCATGAGCTGCATCTCTTCTTCGCTCCGACGCGCGAGGAGGCCGCGTGGGCCGCTGAGCGGATGGACTCCGACGGCCATCAGCTCGCGCTGTTGTTGGCGCTGAAGTCGTATCAGCGGATGGGCCGGTTCCCGAAGCCGGACGAGTATCCGGAGATGGTGGTCGATTTCGTGCGCCGCACGGTCGAGCTGCCGGAGGGCACGCTCCCGCTCTACGAGACGGGCCGCACTGCCGAACGTCAGCGTGCGGAGGTGCGGCAGCGGGTGGGGACGAAGTACAAGCAGTCGCAGGCACGGCAGATCGCGGAGGCGGCGATCCGCAAGGAGGCCGCGTCGAAGAATCGGCCCGCCGACCTGATCAATATCGCGCTGGAGAAGGTGGTGGCGGCCGGGCTGGAACTGCCGGCGTTCTCCACCTTCGACACGATGGCTTCCACGATCCGCACCGAGGTGAACACCTCGATCTGCTGCGGCATCCACGACCGGATGAGCCTTGCTGAGCAGACGGGGATGCTGCGGCTGCTGGACGAGCGCGACAGCGACGGCACCACGCAGTTCAACCGGCTGAAGCAGACCGCCCAGGGCCCGAGCTGGTCGCACTTCAAGCGCCTGTTCACGCACCTGGAGTGGCTGGACGAGCTCGGCGACACCGCGGTGTGGGTGGACGGCGTCGCCGCGCCGAAGGTCACCGACTTCGCCGGGGAAGCGGATGCGGCGGACGCCTCCGAACTGCGGGACTACGCGGCCATTAAGCGGATCGCGTTGCTGGCCTGCCTCGCCCACAAGGCCCGGATGCGGGTCCGGGACGATCTGGCGACGATGTTCTGCAAGCGGGTCGCCATGAAGATCAAGAAGGCCAAGGAGGAGCTGGAGGAGATCCGGCTCGCCGAGCGGGAGATCGTCGAGGCCCTGATCGGGAACTACCGCACCGTGCTCAAGAACCTCGACGACGGCGGCCCCGCCCAGGAGGCGCTGGCGAAGGCCGCGGCGATGACCGCCGAGGCGGTGAAGGCCCTGGACGGGCTGGACGAGGCGGCGCCGGTGGAGGAGGTCGCCCGGCGCCTGGGCGGTGAGGTCTCTCCGGCCGTGCTCGCCCTGGCGAAGGCCCAGTTGGTGCAGGCTGGCGGCCTGGGGGCGGTCACCAAGGCAGTGGAGGGCTTCGGTGGTTTCGCGGGGCAGTACGAGCAGATCGAGAAGGTCTCCGCGCATCACGGCAACTTCTGGGAAGTGCTGCTGTACGGGCAGCTGGGCCGGGACCGGTCGGTGATGTTCGACCTGGCGGAGAAGCTGGAGTTCATCGCGACGTCCGAGGACGGGCGGGTGCTGACCGCGCTCGCGCACGCGATGCGCCACGAGAGCGCCCGCGGCGAGTACATCACCGCGCTCGGCGAGGATGGCAAGACCATCGACATCTCCTTCGCCACACAGAACTGGCGCAAGGCCGTCCTCGACAAGACGCGGCCGGGCCGGTTCGTCCGCAAGCACTTCGAGGCGATGGTCTTCACCCACCTCGCCGAGGAGCTGCGCACCGGCGACGTCGCGGTGGTCGGCTCGGAGGAGTACGCCGACTGGTCCGAGCAGCTGCTCGCGTGGGAGGACATCCAGGAGAAGCTGGCCGACTACCTGGTGGAGGTCGGGCTGTGCGAGGAGGGCGAGGCCGGTGCCTTCGACGCGGCGTCCTTCCGCCGGCAGCTGGAGGACAAGCTGCGGACCGCGGCCGCGGCGGCGGATGCCGGGTATCCGGACAACGAGGGCCTGGTCATCGACCCGGAGACCGGCATCCCCTCTCTCAAGCCGCACCGTTCCGAGGGGCAGCGGCCCTCGGCGAAGCGGCTGGAGCAGGAGGTCAAGGCCCGGATGCCGGAGCGCACGCTGATGGGGATCGTGGCCCGCACCGCGTACTGGGTGGAGTGGTGGCGTCGCTTCGGTCCGCCCTCGGGCAACGACCCGAAGCTGAAGGACCCGTTCGGCCGGTACGTGCTGACCACGTTCGTCAAGGGCACCAACATGGGCCCGTACGAGGCGGCCAAGCACATCCCCGGGGTGTCCGGGCACGAGCTGTCGTACGTAGCCAACCGGCACTTCTCCATCGCGCTGCTGAACGAGGCCGTCGCCGACCTGGTCAACGCGCACGCCCGCCTCGACATCTCCCAGGCGTGGGGCGACGGCACCGCCGTGGCAGCGGACGGCACCCACATGGACACCTATCTCAACAACCTGCTCGCCGAGACCTCGGTGCGGTACGGCAAGGCGGGCGGCATCGCCTACCACCACATCTCCGACACCTACATCGCGCTGTTCACGCACTTCATCCCGTGCGGGGTGTGGGAGGCCGTCTACATCATCGAGGGCCTCCTCAAGAACACCTCCGAGGTCAAGCCGACCACCGTGCATGCCGACACCCAGGGCCAGAGCGTGCCCGTGTTCGCCCTGGCGCACCTGCTGGGCTTCGATCTGATGCCCAGGATCAGGAACTGGAAGGGCCTGACCTTCTACCGCCCGTCCAAGCGATGCGAGTACGTCCACATCGACTCCCTGTTCGGGGAGGCAGGCAAGAACGTCATCGACTGGGACCTGATCGAGTCCCAGTTCCGGCACCTGATGAAGGTGGCCGTGTCCGTGCGTGAGGGCGCCATCTCCTCCTCGACCCTGTTGAAGCGGCTGCGGTCGGGCTCGCACAAGAACTCCACGTACACCGCGTTCCGCGAGGTCGGCCGCGTGATCCGTACGGTGCAGCTGCTGCGCTACCTCTCGGACGCGCCGCTTCGCCAGCGGGTGACCGCGGCGACGAACAAGGTCGAGTCGTTCAACCGGTTCTCCCAGTGGGTCGGCTTCGGTAACCAGGGTGTCCTCGCCGACAACGACCCCATCGAGCAGGAGAAGGCGATGAAGTTCTACGCCCTGCTCACGAACGCGGTGATCTTCCACAACGCCCTGGACATTGCGGAGATCGTCCGCCAGCTCCTTGAAGAGGGATGGGAGATCAGCCCAGAGGACCTGGCCCACATCTCGCCGTACCCGACTGAGCACATCAAACGGTTCGGCGAGTACTCCACCCATGAACTCGGCATCCAACCCGAGGCGTACGAGACGAAACTCGACGTCGACTTCACCCAGCTTCGCGACCAGGACCTGCGCGCCGAGGGCTTCGGTACAGCGGCCTGATCAGCTGAAGTCGGACGGCAGCTGGTCGGGGATGTCGGTCATGGCATCGGTGATGAACTTCGCCGGCAGCACCAGTGGGGGCTGTCCCCCTTCCAGGTCGCGGATGCGCTGCCGCAGCTTGTCCATCTCGGGCTGCAGCACCTGCATTGCGGCGTGGGCCAAGTCGAGGCAGATGGCGCCGTCGAGGACGACGGGGACGCCTTCGTGGTGGCAGATGGGGGCAAGCTGATCACGGTCGACTAGGTGGCGCGCGCCGCCTGACCGCGCTCCGGTGGTCACCCGACAAAGGCGATGCGGAGAATGTCGGGTGATCGGGGCCGGTGTCGCCGCACGATAGGGGCATGGATGACACGACCTTGGTATCCCGTTTCCTCCGCGACGGCTTCGTGAAGTTGGAGGGCGCCGTCGCGCCGCGCGTGGCCGCAGACTGCGCGCGGCTGCTGTGGCGAGAGACGGGCTGCGCCCCGGACCACCCGTCGACGTGGACGCAGCCCGTCCACTGGGTGGGCGGCATGGCGCAGGGACCGTTCGCCGCCGCACCCAACTCCCCGTCGCTGCAGCGCGCGTAGGCGTGACGGGAGCGGGCCAGCAGCATTGGCGTGGACGTGCCGTTCTCCGCGTCGTGCGTCAACGCACTGTGGCGCGGCCAGCGTGGCACCGACCTCGGTGACGAACATGACCGGGTTTTGGACCATCGTCGCCGGATTCAGTTTGGGGTTGAGCCAAGGTGAGCCCAAAAGCCGCCACGGGATGATCTTGGCTGAGCCGCTGCCAGGGCTGCCCCACCCTGACACTCCGGCCCGGCTGCGTCCTGGAGGGTTAGTGCTGCAGAACGGGTAGTTCCCGGATCAGGATCGGTCGTCGGCCCCGGCCTCCGCCGGACGTGCGAGGCGCTCCTGGAGGTTGGCGTGGCGGAACTGGAAGACCGCCCCGGCCTGGCGCAGGACGCCCCGCTCCTGGTGGGCGTCCTCCAGGAACGCCATCGCCCGCCAGGGCAGCCGCCCGGTCAGCGGCAGCCAGACGTGTGCGAGGACCACCCACTCGCCCCAGGCCGTCATGGAGAGGGCCGCTCCGAGACCTCCCGCGAGTGCTGTGAGGAGTGCGAACCGGATGGCCCACACCGGCTCCGCCGTGACCGGGACGCCCCAGAGGGAGCCTCCGAGAAACCCGACGATGAGCCTGCCTCCGACCATCACGGTGACTCCGGCCAGGGGTCCGAGCAGGAGTAGCTGCACGAGCACGTTGTTCCGGTCGGTGGCCAGCAGACCACGGGGCCGAACGGCGGAGTCGGTGTCGATCGGAGTCTCCAGCCAGGCCGCGAGCCCGCTCACGAGCCCGAACACGAGCCCGAACTGAGCGCCGCACACCATCCCGGCCACCAGCCCGATCTCGAACCAGCGCGGGTCGCCGACCCCCTTTTCCCACAGCCCGAACAACAGCCCGATCCCGGCTCCGCCCGCGAACCCCGCGAGGCTCCCGGTTCTGACCTGCTTGAGGACGTCCCGGACGGACCTGGTGCGCGGCGATCCGCCCCGGCCGCGGATGCCGATCCGCATCCGCGAAGGCTCCACCGCCGCCCCTACGAACGCCCGACGGACCCGGTGGGCGAGGCCGAAGAGCAGCGCGGCCGGAGGCCCGTTGATGAGGGCGTCCGCGAGCCCGACCAGGAGTCCTTTCGCGAGCCTGGCGGGGAAGCCCCAGCCGGGACGCGCCGTGAAGACGGTGACGAAGACCGTGTCCACGAGGAAGACGACCGCCCCGACGCATATCCCGGCCGCACAGCCGATCACGGTCATCCGGGCCGACGGGTGCATGGTCGTGCCCAGTTCCCACCATTTGAGGTCGGTCTGCTCGCGCTTCGTGAGGTGCCGGGCGAGATGGCCGAGCCAGCGGGCCGCCCGTTCGGCCTCCCGGGGCCCGTGCCCCCTGGCCCACCTGCGCGGCGCCCTTCGGTCGGGGTGCGGAGAATCCCGCGGATCACTCGGGTAGACCGCCGGCACGAGCGAGTCCAGCAGGTGCTGTTCGATCTTCTCGGGCGTCGGGAAGGCGTTCCGGTTCGCGAGATCGCCGGGATTCCTGTCCTGGTCCGGGTCCTCGTGGACCTTGCCGCACAGCCACAGCAGGAGCGGAACCGACAGGGCCTGGGCCGCGGGGCCGTCCGGGTCCCGGGTCACGGCATCGGTGAGCGGCCGCCAACGGTCCCGCTGTTGCGGGGTGGCGTGGTCGAGCAGATAGCCCGCGACCGCCTCCGCCGTCAGCGGCCGGCCCTCGACCACCGGGGCCGAGCGCAGCACGGGCCCCTTCTTGATCGCCTTGGCGTAGTCGTGGGTCCGACAGGTCAGCACCAGTGGCTCGTGCGCCGGGTAGCCGGAGTTGAGTTTCCGCAGGGCCAGCGGCCGTTCGGGGACGGGCAGTTCGTCCAGGCCGTCGAGCACCGGCAGGATGCGCCTGCGGTTCAGCAGATCCCGGACCGTCCTGGCGCTCAGGAACGGGTACGTATCGACGATCTGACGGATCAGCCAGGACTTCGGATGTTCTTCGGCAGGCCGCCAGGAGGCCAGCGGCAGCAGGACCGGGACCCGGTCCCCTTCCTTCATCTGCCGCAGCAGTTCGAGGACCAGCAGGACGGCCATGGTCGTCTTGCCGCTGCCGGCCCCGCCCAGGATGGTCAGGCGCCGCGGTTGCCGCTGGGAGAACGACCGGGCGAAGGAGTCCAGATCCGAGGCGCTTCCGGCCATGGGACCGCCCGTCAGGTGGTCGTGGTCGCCGAGGTTCCCGCCGTCGGTCATGCGCCACAGAACGGGGATCGGCACCGGGAACAGGTCCCGCAGCTCGGCCTCGTGGTGCCACTGCTCCCACACCAGCCCGGCCAGATGCCGCGTCGCCGACTCCACCGGATCGGGGTCCTTGGTGATGAAGTAGTTGTTCTGGACGTTATGGTCGCCCTTCACCACCGCGAGGTTGATGACGGTTCCGGGACCGAAGCCGGGCCACTGGCCTCCGGCTGCCTCAGTCGTCACTAGGACCCGAAGTGGTTGTGCTGCTCGTTGTTGTCGCCGATCTGGACGGCCGCCTTGTCGAAGGTGTTCCCGCTCACGGTGTACTTGCCCGCCCCGGGACCGGCGGCCGCCTCGGCCGTCCAGACCTGCTCGATGGCCTGTCGCAGCGCCGCGGCGAACTCGGCGTCGCGCGAGGCCGTGTACCTCAAGGCCAGCTCCAGCTGGTCCCGGGTCTCCGCGGTCGGCTCCTCCCGGCCGTCGGTCACCTCCCGCGCCACGCTCTCCAGCGCCGGCTCACGGCCCAACCGGGTGGCCACCACCTCGTGCAACCGGTCCATCCCGGCGTCCAGCGCCTGATCGACCTCCGCATCCGCCCGACCGGACACCCGCCGCGCCTTGCGCACGGCCCACGCGAAGAAGTAGCCCACCGCCAGCTCCACGCCTACCACGTTCGCCCCCTCCATCGGACACGGCCATCACGGCGACCATAACTGCGAGCACCCGGTCGCGGGGTGTGAAGCTCCAAACCGCCAGTCTCGTGAGGGTGTTCGGTGATCTGTGCCGCAGCCGACGGTTATCCGTGCACCTCAACTGGGAGGGCGGCTGGCATACGCCGGGAATGTGCTGCGGGCCGTCTGCGGTAGTGATCTGAAGCCCGCTGGCCCATCGATGAGTCACCCGTTCGTGGGCTCTTCCGACGATTCCCGGCGGGGTGGCTGGTTGGTTTCTTCCCCTGGTCATGCGCTTGCGGTGCCCGTCGACCGGCTCGGCTGCCCCCTGCTTCCTGCGAACCCGCGAAAGAAATACTGCGTCACGTACACATCCGTAGGAAAGGACATCCGCACACATGAAGAAAGCTGCCCTGCTCGCTGTCCCTCTCGCCCTCTCGTCCGGGCTCGCGCTCGCCCCTGCGGCAAGCGCCGCGCCCGACGATACGCCTGCCCTCCGGTGCGGTCAGGTCGTTGACCTCGCCCACCTCCCGCCCGGCTATGAACAGTTCTATGACGCCGTGCAGAAGCTCGCGAAGGAGCGCGGACTGCCGGGCGTGCCCAAGGCTGCCGCGATCACCTGCCGTGGCGAGAAGACTCTCAGCGGCGGCCCGATCCACGAATACACCGGGTCCGGTCCGGTCATCCTCCGGGGGGAGGGGATCTCCCCGCTCCAGGAGCACTGCGCGCAATCGCTCACCGTCGACGTCCTGCACGCCAACGGATTCCCGGCGAAGGTTGTCATCGGATCCGACTGCACGTCCGAAGGCGACCCGATCGCTTTCTGATCCGAAAATGATGGCTTCCGCACGGGCGGGGGCATCGGAATTTCAGCGCCTGCCACCGCAAGACCCGGCGGGAGTGCTCGGGCTGGTGCGAGGCCATGGCGCCGTCGCTGAGACGAAGGCATTGCGAGGAAGGCGCCCGGGGCCGCGGCACAAGCGGCGGCCCCGGGCGCCGAGGTTCAGGCGCAGGGGGCCGGCCGACAGGCCCTGCTATCCCGTCCGGCCATATCTCGGCTGACCCTCACGAACGGGTGACCCACCGGTGGGCCAGCGGGCTTCAGATCATCACCGCAGACGGCCTATGGCACGTTTCCGGCGTATTCCGGCTGCCTTCCAATCTCAGCGGCGCTCTGTCGAGCGCTTCGACACTGTCCCTACCTGTCGTCAAACGTTCCAATGACGACAGGCACCGCACGCGTCCAATGAACCAGGTGATTCGGGGGCCTGACAGTGACTCAGATCCAATGAGATCCGATGACGGTTGGCGACAGGGTTAGATGACAGGCCAGGTCCGGTGTGCCGACAGAAGCGAGGAAGAGCGTGGCCAATCTGGTCTACAAGCGGGTGTCGACCGACCAGCAGTCGACCGACCGCCCAGAACCTCGTCCTGGCCGAAGCCGAAATCGAGGACCCCATCGTCTTCGAGGAAGAGGCCGGCACCTCCAGCCGCCTCCACCCCCTTGAGCGGCCGAAGTTCGGCAATCTCCTTGCGTACGCGCGGCCGGGCGACACCCTGCACATCTCGGAGATGTTCCGCCTCGTCCGTGGCACGGGCCACATTCTCGACGTGCTCGACATCCTGCACCGCGACCGCCTCGCCCTGCGCATCCACGACGGCGCGTTCTCCGCGATGGACCTCGCCGCCCGCCACCCGCGCACCGGCGAGCTGCTCTCCACCGTGAAGTTCATGGTGCAGACCCTCGCCGCCGCCGGCGAACTCCAGCGCGACCTCCAACGCGAGCTGACCTACGACGGGCTGCGGGCCGCCGAGGCCAAGGGCAACAAGGGCGGGCGCCGACCCGCCGTCCCCACCGACAAGACCGACGACGTGCGCACCGCGTACCTGGAAGGCCGGTCCATCGCCGCCCTCGCCCGCGACCACCAGGTCAGCCGCGGCGCCATCCGCACCGCCGTCGCCGACCTCCTGCCCGAGTACACGGCCGCCGACCCGGGCGCCCCGGCCCCGGAACTGCCGGTCGCCCTCGACATGCCGGGCAAGGTCGCCGACTTCCTCCGCGCCGCCGAGCTGGAGCCCGCCGAGCGCGTCACGCTCGACCAGGGCGTGACCGTACGGCGCGGACAGGGCTACACCCTGCGCGTCACCGCCGTACCCGCGGTCCACCGCCAACTCCTCGACCGCTGCCAGCCCCTCGACGACACCGCGGCGATCCCGGCACAGCGCAAGGCCCGCCGCGAGTACGAGAACTGCGTCAACGCTCTCGGGACTCACAACGGGAGCTGAAAAGACCCACCGAGATCAAGAACTGGCAGCTTTTGGGCGTACCTCGGCGCTACCCCGGGTAGTTCCCCAAATGCCTCGGGTGACAGCGGGGTTGGCGTCGGCCTCATCCATCGCGAACAGGATCCCCAGACCGTAGTGAGACCCGTGCCCAATATGGGCCGGCGCGGGCAGGTGCACTGTGTCCAGATGCACACGTTCCCCCACCTGTGAAGCGCTGCGGCTCCGGCCCCTGGACACGGACGGCTGACGCGTCAACTCGGTGCGCAACCGGTGGATCGCCGACCGGGAGGGCGAAGTCAACTCGCCGCGACCGAGCGGCCCCGCCAGCCGCCGCAGCACCTCGGTCCGCACGCGCTCACTGCCCGGCCGCCGCCCGGCGACGGGCGGCAGCACGATGTCCCGCACCGCCTCCACGATCCGCGGATCGAGCCTGGCCCCGGGCGCTTCCCGCCGCCCGGCCCGGCCGTCCACCAGACCGGGAACTCCCTGGCTTCGTGGTGCTGCCCAAGCGGTGGATCGTCGAGCGCCTCTTCGCCCACCTGATGCGGACCCGTCGCCTGGTGCGCGATTTCGAGCGCCGCACCGCCAGTGCCGAGGCGACGGTCTACTGGTCGATGATCCTGCTCATGCCGCGCCGTCTGGCCCGGCCACACCCGGTGAGAGTGTGAACCGGCCCGGCGCCGGCTCGGCCGGCCAGCCGCGCGCGACCAGGCGTTTCGCCTTCGACCGCAGGGCTTCCACCCGCGCCGGCACCACCTCCATGCCGAACACGGCAGCCATCTCCTGGCAGGTCAGCGGATTTTGCCCGAGGCGGAGACGGTCCACGAGGGTCTACAGGATGCGCTGGTAGTCCACCGACAGCACCGACCAGGAGAAGCCCTCACGCCACACCGGCACCTGCGACTTCGGCTTCGCCGCATCCCACGGACCCGGGGCGTCCTTCGTGTCGGCGGTGCCGCCACCATCCGGAGCCAGCACCGTATCGACCCGCCTGCGAACGATCCCCCACTCCTGTCCGGGAAGACAACAACTTCTCAGGTGGCGGCAGGCACTATCTGCGCAGTGGCCTGGGATCTGGGGGTTTTTGCACCGGCCTTTCCAGGTTCGATGGTCCGGGGGTCGACGGCTTCGAGTGGTGCGCCCACCTTGTAGGGGCACTCGGGGTCGTCGGGTTGGTTGGGGCGGTCGTGTGGCAGCAGGTAGAACGTACGGCGCGCGAAGAGGCCGCTGTCGGGACGTCGTGGCGCGGTCGGCGCGAGGTTGGTGTAGCCGACGAGGCGGCCGTCGCGTTCGTAACGCGGTTTGCCCTTGCGGGTGTTGACCTTGTCCAGGGCCTGCCGGACGTAGTCGAGATCCTCTGTGCTCTCCAGCCACACGACTTCGGCTTCCTGGGCGAGATCGCCTTCCTTCGGCATCACGCTCATCGGCCCTCCTGGTTGTGTGCCGCCGGGTGTCGGCCGGCAGGTGTGGCGGTCATTCGGCTTCGCTTCTGGCGGACTGCGCGGAGCCGTTCGGCGGAGCACCGTCTATCGTACGGTCGGTCTGCTGGGGATCCCAGGGCGTAGCCACTGGTCACGAGGCTCTCCCCTCATGGGTGTCACTGTCTTCTGGGAGGAGTGCCAGGCCGGGGTACAGCTTCGTGGCGTTGTTCTTGATCATCTCGGCGGGAGAGGCCAGCCCGAGTTCCTGCCTGATGCGACTGGCGAAGGCCCGGCTCGTCGAGGGCCTGATCCCTTCGTCGGAGCACCATCGCCCGTAGGTTTCGTAGAGGAGTTTCTGTTCGACGCGTAGCTCGGGGTTGAGTTGGCCGCCTGTGCCCTTGGTGCAGTGTTCGGTGATGAAGCGGCCGATGTGGTCCTCGGTCGTCTCATAGGCGGCGGTGGCCACGCGGACGGAGGCCGGTCCGGTGAGCGGGGCACGGGTGGCGAGGTACTGGCGGCCTCCGTCGATCAGCCAGTGCAGGATGCCGGGGCCTTCGTCACGGACGAGTTCGGCGGCGAGGTTGTCGATCTTCCGCTCGTCGGGGACTCGTCGCTCGAAGGGGATGATGCGCATGCGGCGCCAGAAGGCGTGGCCGCCGGTGCCGACTTCGGGACGGTGATTGCCGAGCAGCCACAGCTTGTGCGTCGGGGTGAAGGTGAAAAAGTTCTGGCGCATGCGGCGGGCCGTGATGGTGTCGCCGCCGGTGAGTAGCTTGACGCGGGCCTCGTTGAACTTGTCGTTGGGTTTCAGTTCACTGCAGACGACGATGCGGCGGCCGTGGAGTTCGGTGAGTTCCGTGCTGTGCTCGGTGAACTTTCCCTTTTCCATGAGGAATCCGGGCGGGGCGGCGTTGGCGTAGTCGCCGAGGATCTGTGTCATCACCTCGAGCAGTACGGACTTGCCGTTCGCTCCCGAGCCGTAGAGGAAGGGCAGGATCTGTGCGCCGACGTCACCGGTGATGGAGTAGCCGAGCAGCAGGTGCAGGAAGCGTGTGGTCTCCAGGCCTTTCTCGTCGTCGCCGAAGGTGTCGCGTAAAAAGTTCTCCCATCGGGGGATCGGCATCTTCTGGGGGGCCACTATGGTGGCGCGCGAGTGCATGTCGGTGAGCGGATTTGGCTTGCGCAGTTCTCCGGTCCGCAGGTCGACGACCCCGCAAGGAGTGCACAGGGCGTAGATGTTGCCGTCGAGGACGTCGGGGTCCAGGCGCAGGCTCGGTGCGGCTTGTGCCTGGTACAGCAGGGCCTTCACACCTGAGGTGGATTCGGAGCGTTTGCGGTGAGTGGCGAGTTCGCGGGTGCTGAACCGGCCTTTGGGGTCGGTGTCGGCGAACTGCTCGGCCATATCGCCGGCTGCCCAGACTGCTGCTTCGTCACCGCCGGTCAGTTTCCAGCGGTACTGGTCCCACGAGTGCCAGCCCATGCCGACGACGTAGCGGAACTGGTCGGCGTAGAGGCGGGCGAACAGTTTCGCGTTGCCGCGGTCGGTCAGAGCGTCGGGCAGCACGACGGGAGCGCTGGGGGCAGGTGGGCAGCGGGCGTCGGTCTGTTGGGCCGGGAGGCTGGGCGTCCCGGGCAGCGCGAGGTCGAGACTTTGCTGGCGGATCTGTTCGGCAGCGCCTTCTGCGTCGAAGCGGATGGACTCGGCGCTCATGAACGTCCTCGGGGGTGGAGCGGGCGCTGGGCACCCGCGGACAGAGCAGACTTGGTGATCGTCAGGTTGCGGCGGTCTTGGAGGGGGCACGCTGACCGGGCTGTCTCCATCAGGAGGTCCTTCGCCTCATGTTCTAGCGAGGTGACTGAAGGTTCCGGCGGTGTATGCGGCCCGATTGCGCTTCTCTGTGCAACTTATGCCTTGCGGTGTTGTCGTTCAGTCGACAACCTCGGCCAACAGCGGGTCCAGGAGTCGGGGCCTTGCGCAGCGCGGCGATGGTGTGGTGGTGCAGGTACCGGCTGGCTGGGAGGCGGAGGCATGGCCGGTGCGGGTCAGTTCTGCCGCCGGCCACGCCGGCAGGGGTGCGGCGCGAGCGCCGGGCTCCTGCAAGGGGATGTACAAGCCAGCCTTCTTGGGCGCACCAGCGGGTGATCGCATGACCTTCTACGGGCGCGTCCAGGACCGTCGACGATGTCTCGGGCTGGCGGGGCAACGGCTGTGTCCTTATCGAAGATGTATCTTTTTTTGATGCTTTTGATCCCGCGGCGTGGAGCCTGGGCGGGGTTGGTCTTCACTGGGACCAACGGGACTGACGGGACCGAATTCGCCAGTTTCGTGAGAGCGTAGCCCACCAGAAGGGCGCTTCCAGAAGGGGCTTCCGCGTGTCGCGGAAGTTGAGTCCCGTCAGTCCCGTGACTCTGGCTCTGTCCACGGAGCAGGATCTGCATTTCAGTCCCGCCGGGGCGGGCATCAGTTGAGTCCCGTAGCGCATACATGCAGGTCAGCGGCGTTCCTGCTGCGCTTCACGGGGCTGACGGGACCGAGTCTGTCAGTTATGAGCTCTTCAGAGATCACATCAGTACACGTACACCCGCGCGTGTTGAGAGAGTCGTAGGCGTGGGATAACTGCAGGGACGAGTCCCGTTAGTCCCGTAGGAATGTAGCGGCACCCCTCTGAACTGGGCTTTTGCTGTGTGCGTGGATACGGGACTCAAAGCTCACGGGACTCAGGAGCCGGCCATATATGCGTGACGTATCTGCAAAACTCGATCCCGCCGGCCACGACGACCGACGCTTCTGGATAGGGCCTGCGGTTCTTCGAACTGCGGCATCACGTCGCACCCTGGCACCCGAAGCACCCCCTCCCGCGAGTCGACCGACAGCTCACGCTCTACCAGCGGTGGCTGACCGAACGGCTCGCCACCATCGAGGAACTCGGAGCTCGATACTGGTGAGCTCGCGTATTCAACTGTCGCGAGTTCACCGGGCTACCGTCCTCGATAGCTACAGAGAGTGACATTCATTCTTGTGTACTGGGAGCATTGGCGACAGTTGGATACGCGAGCTCACCAGTACGGACCTCGGACCGGAGCCCGCGGGGGCGTGCCGGGCCCGCCGCCGCGGACCTCGCCGGCCAACTCCAGTGCACCGCACAGGAATGGTCTTGTAGATCAGGTTTCGTGTGGAGTGTTCTTGGCGAAGTACTTCAACCATGGGCTTATCGCCGGTTGCCGGTCATCCTGCTGTCGCTGTTTTCCGTGAGCCCCGAGGCGGGCGGTCCGTCCCGGTGCTGGGCCCGCGGGTCGCTGCTGAGGCGCAGCGCACCGCGCGCGTGCTGGCCGGGTTGGCGACCCATGCCAGGCCTGTCGAGCGGACCGTCGCGCTGCGGCAGGCCGCCGCGGCTGCCGGTGAGTTGGTGGCCGCGCTGTCGGCTCTGGCTCCGGCCGTGGCCGGTGAGGAACTGCCGGCGGAGTCGATCAGTCAGTCCTTCTTCCGGGTCCGTGAGGTGGAGCTGTCGGATCAGCAGGCCGCCCTGCACGGTGTCCTGGTCGTCCACCGCGGTCTGGCAGATCTGTGTGAGGCTCCGCTGTCGGGTGCCGACCTGGCGCTGGAGGTGGCCGGGATGCGGCAGTCGGTGCTCGACCTCACCGGCGCAGCGCCGGGCGCCGCCCCTGACTCCTTACCGCCGGTGGCCGTCCCCGAGCCTGCTGCGGGGGCGTCGTTGGAGAGTGTGTGGAGTGCTCGGTGGCTCATCGGGCACCAGGTCCATGTCCTGTTCAACGTCTGCGCCGCGGTCGCCGTGGCCGACGCCACCCGCTATCTGCGGCACGGCGACGGCGATGCCGCTCTGCTGCGGCTGGCAGATGCGACGGTGTACGTGCGGGGCTTCCCGGCAGCCATGACCCACGCCAGTACGGTCCCGGCCGATTACTACATGGCGGCGATACGCCACACCATGGCGCCTCCGTCGGTGGACGTCCCGTTGAGCGGGCGCCAACATCGCGGATACAAGCTGTTCCGGGCGGCGATGAAGGACCTGCTGTCGGTGCTTCCCGACTCCTACGAGCAGTTGGCGGCCCGCGCCCCGGAGCTGGCCGAGGCACGGGGCGCTCTTCTGGAAGCCGACATCGTGGACGGTGAGCGGCACGTCACCCTCGCGTACTCGATGGTGCACCTGCATCGTTCCATCGCTCAGAAACCAGAAGGCCCCGACAACGCCGTCGCCGAACTACGGCACATGCGCCATCGCCGCGCAGCCCAGTACGCCTCCCTGATCCGATTCGGGGACCACTACATCGCCGACGCCGTGGCCGGCCTGCGCCACTCGTGAGTCCGTGCGTCCGCCGCCCACCCCCCGGCAGGAGACCCTGATGTCCAAGACGACGCCCGACACCACCCAAAGCTCTGCCGTCGCCGCCGACTGGGCACTTGACCCGGCCGATGCCGGCGCGTGCGAGCGGCTGGCCCGCACCCTGTGCACCGGCGTGCACGACCAGGTCGACAACCCCGAGTGGGTGGCAGGGGCCCGGGACGCCTGGGAGGACCTTCCGTTCCCGCTGCGCCGCGAGGTGCGCCGGTTTCGAAGGCACTCCGGCCCGCACGGCACACTGGTGATCGGCGGCCTGCCCATCGATCAGGCAGCCCTGCCCGCGACACCGGCCGTACCCGGCTCGGTCCAGCGCCAGGCCACCATCCCGGCCGCGGTGCTCACCATGGTGGCCTGCGGGCTCGGCGAGCCTCTCGCCTACCGGGCTGAGAAATCCGGTGCCCTCGTGCAGGACGTCGTGCCCGTGCCCGGACAGGAGACCTTCCACGGCAACGCCGGATCGGTGCCACTGTCCTTCCACACCGAGAACGGCTTCCACCCCCACCCACCCGACTATGTGATCTTCCTGTGCCTGCGCGCCGACCACGACCAGATCGCCGGCATGCGCGTCGCCGGCATCCGCCAGGCGCTGCCGCTTCTCACCCCAGCCAGCCGCCAGGCCCTGTTCGCACCGGAGTTCATCACCACACCACCCCCCTCCTTCGGCCCCGCCACCGCCGCGGGCGAACCCGACGTCAAGCCCCGACCGGTGCTGTCGGGAGCGGTCGAGGATCCCGACATACGCATGGCCCAACTCGTCACCACCCCTCTCACCCCTCGGGCCACCGCGGCGCTGACCGAATTCGGCCGCGCCTGCGAGGCGACCGCCCGCACCCTGCGCCTGACACCCGGCGACCTGGTCATCATCGACAACCGCGTCACCGTCCACGGCCGCACCGCCTTCCACCCCCGTTACGACGGAGCAGACCGCTGGCTGCAACGCACCTACGTCACCACCGACCTGCGCCGCTCCCGCGACCACCGCCCCCACGACGGCCACATACTCGCCCGCTGAGGACGCCCCGGGTCCGTGGGATGCGGCGAAGCCGAAGTCGCAGGTCGCCCCGCACCGCCGGCCTCGACATGAACGTCGCCGCGCAGCCGCACCTGGGCATCCTGGTCCCCCACCTCGCCTACACCGGCCCGAGCGCGGTCACCTCCGCCACCGTGAAGGCATCCCTGCCCCTGGGCGCCTCCGCGACCCTGCCCGCCGGGTGCTCCACCAGTACCGGGACGGAGATCACCTACGGGGATTCAGCAGGTCGGCGCAGGATCGAAAGTCAAGGGAGCGTTTCCGGCCTGTTCCATGGCTTGTTGGATGATTTGCCGAATCGGCTTCTTCTATCGCTCCTAGCCTGTGATCTGCTGCGGTCGAGTGGCCGCAGAGCGTCGCAGCCCCGGGAGGTATCGGTGTCGGGCCAGAGGCGGGTCGACGGAGCTGGACCGGTTGGAGCGGCTGCGGAGTCTCTTGTCCGGGGCGCCCGCGCTGGGTGCCTGGTGCGCTTCGCGCTTTCTGGCACGGGGCTGATGCCGCGTCGCCCGTTGCCGGCCACCCCGGAAGGGCCACACCCACACCCCCCGCCTGGGCAGCTACCGCTGAGGCGAACAGTGCTTCCATCACCCTCGTAAGCAAGAGGACCACCATGATCGCTTTGGTCGACCCCCTTTCCAGCGGCGTCTTCCTCTCCTCCGCCCTCAGGGAACGTGGCCAGGACCGCGTACACGTTTACGAGAATCGCTTCTCAGGAACAGCCAGAAGCGACGCGAGCGCGCCTGTCCTGATCGCCAGTGAAAACACGGCGGACACGGTAGCCGCACTGCGCCACCGGGGTGTCCGGCACGTCGTTCCTGGCAGCGAGTTCGGCGTCGCGTTGGCCCATGACCTTGCAGCGGCCCTGGGCCTGCCGCGCAACGAGGACGATACGGCCGCCGCGCGGCGGGACAAGGCTCTGATGGGCGAAGCCCTACGGAGGGCCGGCGTGCCCTGCGCGGGGCAGGCCGTGGTGGGAACGGTGGACGACCTGACCAGGGCACTGCGGCGCCTTGGGCTTCCTGCGGTCGTGAAGCCCAGCCAGAGCTCCGGCAGCGACGGCTGCAGGGTGTGCTGGACGGAAACGGCAGCGGTGGCACACTTCCTGGACATTCACCGACAGATGAACCTCGTGGGCCTGCCGAACGACAAGATTTTCGTACAGGAGTATCTGCCGGGCGAGCAGTACGTGGTGACGACGGTGAGTCTGGACGGTCGGCATGTGGTGTGTGAGGTGGCACGAAATGTCATCGAGGAGCTCGACGGCCTTCCTGTGCGCCGGTACAACGTCAGCTGCCCAAGCCTTGGGGCAGCCGAGCGGGAAGTGGTGTCCTACACCCTCGACTGCCTGGACGCTCTGGGTATTCGCAATGGCGCGGCCAATGCGGACGTGCGCCTCACCTGTGACGGCCCGCGCCTCGTCGAGGTCAATGCGCGCATCCTGGGGCCAGTGCTCCACCCCGATCCGTACTTCGCCGCGTTCGGCAGCAGCCAGCAGCACTTACTGGCAGAGAGCCTCGGCGACCCAGCGTCGTTCAAGGCCCGCTTCTCCCACGCCTACGCTCCGCCGCAGGTGATGGGCAAGGCGTTCGTGCGTTGCTGGGAGACCGGAGTCCTGGCGGCGGTGCCAGGACTGTCATCCGTACGCCGGCTCCCGGGTTTCCACAGCGTGCAGGGACTGCCGTGCGTCGGGCAAGCGATCCAGAAGAGCACCCTGACCAAGGGCAAGACGGGGATCGTCTACTTCGTCCATCCCGAGGAGTCCGTGGTCCGGCAGTCTCTTGAGGCGCTGAGCAGACTGGAGGACGAAGGGGCCCTTTTCCGCGTCACGCCTGCACCGACCACGGGAAGTGGCTGTACATGAACGACGTGTTCTCCTCGCTGGCCACGTGTGACAGCGAGACCACGCAGCAGGTTGCATCAGTACTGCACTCCCGCAGGCAGGACCCGGATCAGTACCAGATGCTGCAGCGTTTCCTCACGGCCGTCGATGTCACCGCCGGGCCGCTGCTGGAGATCGGCTGTGGTTCCGGTGAACTTCTCGCCGACCTCTGCGACCGGGCGCGTACCGCCACAGTTGTCGGCATCGACCACAGCGTCGACCTGTTGAGGATGGCTGGCCAATCGGACGGAACAGCGGGGAACCTCAGGCTCCTGGCAGCCGACGCGCATCGGCTGCCGTTCGCCGATGAGTCGTTCCCGACGGTCCTCATGTACACGCTGCTCAGCCACACTCCGGACATCCGCTCGGTGCTCCAAGAGGCACACAGGGTGTGCCGCCAGGGAGGGCAGATCGCCGTACTCGACGGCGACTACGCATCGACGGACTTCTCGCTGGGCCCGCACGATCCGCTGAACGCTTGCGTGGCCGCCTGGCGTGCACAGTACGTCGTGAACACGCACGAATTGCGATCCCTCCCGCGCCTGCTGGAGGCGGCAGGCTTCCAGCTCACGCAGGCAGGTGCCCATACCTACACAGCTGCGCACTCGGCCTACGCGTACACCATCATCGACCGAGGCGTAGACACGATGCTCGACAGCGGGACGATCGGCAAAGACCTGGCCCGCTCGCTGAAGGACGAAGCGCGGCGCAGGGCACAGGACGAAGGGTTCGTCGGCAGCATCACCTACCGCTTCGCGCTGGCTCGCAGGCAGCCATCCGCCAGTACGTCGCCCCCGAGAGCTTAGGAGCTGCGCATGCGTATCTGCATTGTGGGCGGGGGCACGGCCGCGGCATGTCTCGTCATGGCGCTCGCCCGCGCACTCGGCTCTCGAAACGTTGACCTCGTGATCGTGGAGCCCTCGGACCAGCTGTGGCGCGGCAGGGCGTACCGGATGGACCGTGACGAGATCGTGGTGAACGCCCCACCCACCATGATGACGCTGGACCCAAACGATCCGGAGCACGCACAGCGGTGGCTCGCCCGTCACCACGACGGGAGCTGTGCTCCCAACTTGTGGACGCAGGAGATCTTCCCACCGCGGCACGTCTACGGCCGCTACCTAGAGGAAACTCTCTCCCAGACCCTGGACGGCCTGACGGGCGCCGGCTGGCGTGTCACGTGGCTGCGCCGACGCGTCGTGAGTGTCGCGCCCGACGGTGACAAGGCACTGGTGGGCCTGGAGGACGGGGCCACCATCCCGTGCGACTACGCGGTGCTGTGCGTCGGAGACCCGTCCGGTTACGACCCCTACAAACTCGCTGGTCACCCGTCCTACATCACGCGGCCCTATCCCGTGGCATCCACTCTTGACACCGTTCATCCGTCGGCCTCCGTGGCCGTCATCGGCTGCGGGCTCACCGCTGTCGACGCCGTCCTGGGGCTGCGGGCCCAAGGGCATCAGGGGCGGATCACACTGCTTTCGCGGGACGGCATCCTGGCTGCCGTGCGCCGCCCACGACAGGTCGGGCGGCCGACGGTGATGACCCCAGAGATCGTCCGGGACCGGCTTGAGCGCTCGTCCTCACCTCTTCGGCTGTCGATGGTGGCCGCTCTGGCCCGGGCAGAAGCACTCCGCGCCGGGGCCACGCCAGGGCAGATCGCCGCCGAGACGTCCATGGCGGACTGGGGGTTGAGCCGTGTACGCCGACAACTCGCCGACCGGGAACACGTACGGGACATCGACTGGCTCCAGGTCACCACCTGGGCTCTGATCACCACCGTGCACTATTGGTGGCCGACTCTGCCCCGCAGCGATCGGCAGCAGTTCTTCCGCCGCTACCACCGACTGTGGGCCAGCTTCACTTCCCCCATGCCCGCCGCGACCGCTGGCACACTCCTTGAGATGGCCGACAACGGTCAATTGCAAGTCCTACGCGGCCTTGAGAAAGTCACGCCCGCGAAGCAGGGGTTCCGGGTCACAGCGCAACACCACACGGTGGAAGCCGATGTCGTGATCGCCGCCGCAACCGCGGCACCGACGGCCCACCCAGCCACGTCCCATGAGCTGATGGACTCGCTGATCCGTAACGGGTGCGGACAACGGCACCCGGACGGTGGCTTGCGCGTGCAGCCGGAAACCGGACGGCTCATCGACCGGAGCGGTAGGCCCCAGCGGTCGCTTCTTGCCCTGGGCTACCTCACGAGCGGCACCCACTACTACATGTCCGGCGTACCGATGCTCGTATGGCGCAGCGAAGCGATCGCCACGGCGATCACCACCGATTCCTCAACCAGCGTGGCATCGGCCTCACCAGGTCTGCTTAACTCCTGACCACACGATTCAGCTTGTCCTACGGTTCTGGCTAGGATCACGGCGTGCCCTTCCAACCCGCGCTGCTGAACCGTTTGGAGCGCGCCGTCCGGCGCTACGGTGCCGGGACGCCGACCGACCGGGCGGAACTCGCATCCTCGATCTCCCCTCTCGGGGTCGGTCTCGACCCGGACTACGCCGAGTTCGTCGAGCGTTTCGGGGGTTGCTATGTCGGCGTCCCGGTGTACGGACTGCGGAACTCGGACCTGCTGGAGCGTGTGAGCGTCGTAGACCTCACCCTGCGCTTTCGCCGCGACGGGTGGCCCGGCACCGACCGGGGACTGGTCGTGTCCTTCGACCTCGCAGGCAACCCCCTCGTGCTCGCCCCTGGTGGTCCCGTGACGAGCTACGACCACGACGCGGGGCGTGCGTGTGAGCTCGCCCCGGGATTCGCGGCGCTGCTCGACCAGCACGCCGAGGACTGAACAGCCTCTGCCTGCGGACCCCGAGCTGCACCGGGACGGTTCGCGAGCTTCGAACCCGTGCGTCGCGCCGTGCGTGCCGAGGCCCCGCCCGTACGCGGTTTCGGGTGTCGCCGGTGGTTTGTGATCCGGAGGACCCCCACCCGAAGCAGAGGACCACCCGCCTCCCGGCCGTGGGCTCCCTGACTCGATCAGTGCCGTTGCCGCAAGGCCAGGCGGATGATCCGCAGGAAACACCCTAGTCGCCGAGGACCCGCTCCCACAGCAGCCCGTCCCGCCAGCTCCCGTCGAGAAGGATCGAGGAGTGCGCGACGCCGTACGGGCTGAACCCGTTGCGGCGCAGCACCCGCTGCGACGGCAGATTCTCCAGATTGGTGGACGCCTCGGCGCGGTGCAACCCGAGTTCGTCCGTCATCACCCGGAGTACAAGCCCGACGGCGTGCCCGGCGTGCCCTTGATTCTGGGCGACGCCGGCGATCCAGTATCCGACGGAGCCGCGGCGCAGGTGGGGCTGCGGCAGGATGCCTCCGACGGTGACCTGCCCGATCACCTGGTCGTCGGCGAGCACCACGCCCGGCCAGACCGCGCCGGCCCGGTATCCGGCCAGCAGGCTGTCGATCCGCTCCGCCTGGCCCTCCGGGGTGAAGAAGTCGGCCGGCTGGTCCGGTTCCCACGGCCGGAAAGCCTCGAAGTCCCGCAGCCGATGCGCGGCTATCGGGGCGGCGTCGGTGGGCTCGATCAGGCGGATCCTGGTGCTGCGCATGGGCTGATCCTCGTCGCGGTGCGTCGGATGAGACGGCCAGCCTATGCAAGGGTGCCTGCGCCGCCGCACCCTACGCCCGCCGGACAGTCCAGATACCGGGTGTCGGGCTGGTACTGATGCGGGCTGCTCCGGAGGAACTCCAAGCCGAGCAGCGCATGCGCACGTTCAAGCACCCGCCTCTGCGGCAAGGCGACCGCGCAGGCATGGGACCGGCTGCACCCGCGACTGACCCGCCGGACGGCCAGTGGACCGAGGAGACCGTCGACGGCCGTATCCGGTTCAGGAACCGCCGGACCGGCCAGTACATGCACACGGAAGGCGCCACCGGATCCGTCCAGTACGGCTCCGTACCGGCGACGTACTGGACCAGCCAGTGGACTCGCGAACCCGCTCTCTGATCACCTGCTGAACATCCGGGCGCGCCCTGCCGAGGGGCGCGCCCGCCTCCCCTCCCAGGAGCGAACCCGATGCGCCACCTCACAGCCGCCCTCACTGCCGCCCTGGTCCTCATGCTGAGCGGCTGCGACTCCGCACCAGGCGACACCCCGACCTCCGCGACCTCCACCGACGGGTCCTCGCAGGGTGGTCCGCCCACCGGGTCGGCAGGCAGGTCGCTGTGGTCGCTCATCGGCGACAAGGGCGAAACCATCCAGACGCTGCCCGACGACGACCCGGATGTCGTGGCAGTGCGCAAGGCAGTCGCCCTGCATTCCGGAACCACGGACAATCGTGACCACCGGTCCGTCACCGACAGCACCGACGCCGAATTCGCCTTCTACTCGCCCGAGTTCGTCAAGGCCCTCAAGCGGCAGGGGTACGCTGCACAGCTGGCCTCCCTCTTCCGCGACAACAAGGTGACCACGCGCCAGGTGAAGACGGCCTGGTACCGCTCCACGCTCTACAAGGACCGGGCGACGGCCAAGGCCGAAATGGACACGGTGATCGAGTTCACGGCCGCCGCTCCCGGCTATCTGAAGAAGGGCGGCTTCGCCCTCAACACGCCGTACACCCAGCACCGCACCATCAGCCTTGCCAAGCAGGACGGCCGGTGGAGGATCACGGCGATCCAGAAGACTCCCCTGACGAAGGACACCTCCCGTCCGACGCCCTGATGGCTGCGGAGGTCTTCGGTGTCGATGACGTGGTACCGCAACAGCGGCGCTGCGGGCCGGGGTGGAGTTGGGGGGATCTGGCCCGGTGGGCGCGCCTGCCTGCTGATGTCCCGGCCGAGGTACTCGCGAACCACAACGAGCGGCCTGGTATCGAGCGGTGAGCAATCGAGCGGTGGGCACGTGTCCGGCGGCGCAGCGGATACGGTCCGCGGGCAGCAACGTCGTCCACCTCTTAGGCCGTGTCGTCGCGGGGCGCTGGACGGCCTATCAGTCAAAGCCACACGTTCGACATGAGCGCTTTCAGCCACACCCAGGCCCCTGGGTCTCCCGATCGTACGAAGGACCGGAATCAACCCGCCAACAGGGTAAGGAGCGCTTCACCTGGTGGCTCTCGCCGCTGAGGTGCACCCCCGCCAGGAGCCCCGACCGACGGTTCCTGAGAGGGCCGCCGTGCGTGATGGTTTCCTCGGACAGGGGGCCTGTCAGTGGGGCCGCCCAGTGTGGGAGCCAGGGGTCAGATGGCGGTGCGGCCGCCATCGACGGCGACGGTCGCGCCGGTGACGTAGCTGGCCTTCGACGAGGCGAGGAAAGCGACGACCTCGGCAATCTCGGCAGGCTCGGCCACGCGCTTCATCGCTGTGGTTTCGGCGATCGAGTCGAACAGCTCGCGGGCCGCGCCCCGGGTGTAGACCGGGCCGGGGGCAACGGTGTTGAAGCGGACGCCACGGCCGCTGTACTCGGCCGTCCAGCTCTGCG
This sequence comes from Streptomyces sp. NPDC059832, assembly GCF_042731715.1. Taxonomy (NCBI): domain Bacteria; kingdom Bacillati; phylum Actinomycetota; class Actinomycetes; order Kitasatosporales; family Streptomycetaceae; genus Streptomyces; species Streptomyces sp. NPDC059832. The sequence continues at coordinate 53,866 of NZ_JBHWIY010000001.1, forward strand.
TCAGTGATGCCAGCGCGGCCTTGGTCGCGCCGTACGCGGCAGCATTGGCCAAGCCGAGGCTGCCGGCCATGCTGCCGATGTTGATCACGCTTCCCGATCCCTTCGCCGCCATCGCCGGGACGAACGCGGCCACGAGGAAGAACGCCGCGCGGACATTGCCGGCGAACATCGCGTCGTAGTCGGAGATCTTCATCTCCTCGGTCGGTGCCCAGACGGCATGTCCGGCGTTGTTGACCAGGACGTCGATCCCGCCGACCTCTGCGGCGAGCCGGTCGATGCCGACCGGGTCCTCCAGGTTCGCCGCGACGAATCGGGCGTGGCCGCCGGCTGTGGTGATCTCGTCGACGGTCTCGGCGCCGCGCTGGGCGTTGCGGCCGGCCACGACGACGGACATTCCGTCGGCGGCCAGCCGCTTGGCAACCGCCCGGCCGATGCCGGACGTGGCCCCGGTGACCAGGGCAGTGAGGGGGTGCGGGTCGAGGTTTGCGCGCTCCGCGGACATGGGGATGCACCTTTCGGCTGGCCGGGGCAGCGCACGCCCGACAGGCGTGAGCCCCGATGCGCGGCCCCGTGGGTCCTACCCTCCACTGTCCCTGCCACCGCGGGCTCCAGCACCTGCGGCTACTCCGTCTTGGGGTAGTGCCGCACAGCCGTCTTCGCGGTCTTCTCGACCTCGTACCGTTGGGATGCAGACCGCCCCCCTCGCGCCATACCCGCCACCGGTGCCGCCTGAGCGGCGGGCTTCCCAGCCCACTCCCACCTGCCGGAAGGAAACCATCCGCGGCGGCAAACGATGGCCCACCGGTCGCCCGGCAGCCATCTTGCCCGCCAGCTCCGACGCTCAGCCCTGCCGGCTCAAGCTGGATCCGCCTGCGGACCAAGAATCCGTTCGAGTCGGCCTTCGCAGCGGTCAGGATGCGGACCAAGGAAACCAAGGAAACCAAGGCAACCAAGGCAACCAAGGGTGCCGGGTCCCGAGCGGCCGCCCTGGCGAGGGTCTTCAAGCTCGTCGAGTCCGCCCAGGCCCGCCGGCGAGCCGTGAACGCACCCCACCTCGCCGCCCTCGTCCGGGCCGGAGCCCGCTTCGAACGCGGCAAACTCGTCGACCGCCTCACCGTCGGCGGCGACATCATCGAGACCGGCACCGACTCCTACCGACTCGCCACCACCCGAGCACCAGGCCTCAGCCGGCCGATCGCGGTCACGCCCCCTGTGGTGGTGTGACCGCGCCCCACCGACTCACCGGACGGCATACCCGTGCCGCAGCGGGCCGCCAGCCTGATCGAGCACCTCTGCCACGACTGTGGTGAAGACCTTTCGCCGCCACCACCAACGACGCGACGCACCGTCCACCCGCACGTTGGGGCAGGATCCATTGCACCGGGACACATCTCCGTAGCCCTCAGGACGGCACTGACGGTGGCGTGGTGGTCAAGCTCGGCGCGTGACTCGACAACGTCCGGAAACGGGCCGGGAAGCTCGCTGGGTGGCGCCGGGCGGATCCGGCTGCGAGCACGGTGCCGGGGGCGTGGATGCCGAGGGTTTCGAGGAAGGCAAACAGGTCACGCGGGCGATCTGTCCGCCAGGACACGTTCCAAGGACCGTTGACCCATCCGACTCATGGCCGGGTTGCTTTCGACGTAGTACCAGACCAACCCCATCGCTTGAACGAAAGCCCACGCCTTGCCCCGCTCCCACTCAAGGTCGTCGCAACCCAGGTGATCACGGAGCACCCGCCGCGGCCCAGCCTTGAGCAAATGCCACGCGCTCACCAGATCCAGAGAAGGGTCAGCCGGCCCGAAGCCGCCGACGTCAAGAATTCCCGCAAGCCGACCGGCGGACACGAGCACGTTGCCCGGAATCAGATCACCATGGGCCATGACGTCCTCAGCTGCACCTCGCGGCAGATCGCGCAATGTTGCCCAGATGCGGCGAAGCCGAGGGACATCCATAAGTTGCTCACTGTGCCTGAAACAGGTCTCCATCCATGCGTCATGGGATTGCATGGCGCCTCCCCGACCCGCGCCGGCAAACGTGCGGCCACGCGTGTCGATCGCGCGCAGATCGCCGATGAGATCGGCCAAGTCTCGGGCAAACGCAAACGATTCCCCCGGGTCCTCATTGACGGCCACGATCCCGGGCAGCCACGTCTGCACCGACCACGGAAGCGGGTAGCCTGCCCCGGGTTCACCAAGCGCGACCGGCTCGGGCGTAGGGAAACGCGTGCGGCCTACCAGCTCGCGAGCCGCTTCCACTTCGGCCTCCAGCCGGCGCCGCGTCGACTCGACGTCCGCGGACTCAAGAGGAAATCGAGCGGCGAACCGATCGCCGATGCGGAAGATGGCGTTGACCGTGCCCTGCCCAGCGATGCTCCTGACCGGCAGGCTCCGCCACTCAGGAAACTGCTGGTCCACCAACGTGCGCACCGTCTCGGGTGACACCGTCAGCTGGTTTGCGTGCATCTTCATGGTGGAAGCATCCGCGTCACGATCTTCACCAGCAACCCGCTTTCTCGTCGCGCAACCTGACCGTTGCGTCGAGGGCAGCCTCGTGTCCGCGTGGATGGAAAGAGCTGCGCTGAGCGATCGGGATCGGCATCGGCATCGGCATCGGCATCGGCATCGGCAGCACAAGAGGACTTCCGCGCGGTGCCTTTGGCCCCCAGGCCAAGCCGTGAGGCCGACCGCCTACTGTTGGTGCCAGACCAGCGTGTAGCGCCAGAACAGTCGCCGGCGCAGCCGTGCGCCGGGTAGCGCCTGGCGGGCGTCGCGAACGATGTCTGCAAAGGTCATGGTCGCCGGTCGGGTCGGGGCGGTCATCGAGGCTGGTCGCGGCGCCTTGCGCCCCTTGTTCTTGATCCAGGCCATGGCGACATTCGACGGAATGGCGACGGCATCGATCAGGTAATCGCTCCGAGACTGCGGGCGGGAGAGGCCGACGACGACCAGAGTTCCGCCGGGCGCCAGGTGCTGTCGGAAGCGGGTGAGGGCGTTGCTGAACGACATGTGGTGGATGGTGGCGACACATGTGATGACGTCGTAGGCGCCAGGCGGTACCTCCTTCAGTGCGTCTCCGACAGAGAAGGTCACCGGGGCTGCCGGGGCTGTGAGCTCCCGCGCGCGAGCGACAATGGTGGGGTCCACGTCGATACCGTGCACTGCTTGGGCCCGTGAGGCCAGGAGCCTGGCGAGGTCACCGCTGCCTGATCCGACGTCCAGAGCGCTGTTGAAACGTCTGGGGAGCCGGCGCAGGATCCATCGGTGGTAGTGGGCGTTGTGATCCCAGGGGTGGGTAGCATGGAACTGCTCAAGTGCTCGCATGATGCGGGGCAGCGGTGTCGTCATGACGTGAGTCCATCAGAGCCTCAGCCGTCTGCGAACCCCGGCCGAGACAGATGGGATTGCCGGCGCCCAGCACGGTACGATCGTCAGCCGCTCGGCCGGGTGTCCCGGCCGAGCGGCTGTCTGGACTGCTCGCCATCACACATCGGTGATCACGTGTTGCGACGTTCCCTGGAATTCGCCCAGTTGCGATGCCGGGGTCGGGGCGTTGTCACCACGTGGCTGTCCGAGCCAGACGATGTCCAGCACGGACAGGTGCCGCAGGGCGCGGTTCGCGAGGAAGATGACCGACAGCCGGCCGACGGACGCGATTCGTACGCCTCGCCCTCCGTCGCCTTCTCTGTCAAGTTCAGCGTGCTGGGAGCTGACGCGCTCGGCGGGCTGCCGGGGAGTGCCATTGTCCACGCCGTGCGCGATCGGCGAGAAGCCAGCAAGCAAAGATCGTCCGGTTCGGAACTGCGCGGCCCACCAGGGTCCGTGTACAGATCAACTCCAGTAAGATGATCGCGTTTTAGGAAGTGGCAAGGCCGCGAGTCGACTGCGTGCGATGGCGGGAAGCACCAGATGTAGCTGGCGTTCGCAGTCCTCAACGGAGCTCCGATGCACCTGTTCATTCGCGTTCTCGCCGGGCTCCGCCCTGCGACCGTTTCCGGGGCCGGGAGTTGCGCAAGGGCCGGCCGGACGGCCGATGCTGCCCGTGGGGATCGCGCCGCTGGAGCCCTGGCCGGCTCGGGCGATCACCGGGCCCCGGCTCGGCCTCGCAGCCGTTTGTCTGCGGTGGTACTTCTTCGCCCTGCACGAATCGGTCCACGCACTATTCGCGAATTGCCACATTGTTTCTCCTGTCCGCCAGTTCTCCGGAGGCCGCACTCACCACCCCTACGGGGGAGTGAACCGCTGCGCCGTTCTTCGAAGGCTCGACCGACCCCTAGGACCACCCTCCGTGACCTTGTCCTCAAAAATCGCCCTTGCCCTCGGCGTCTTGTCTCTCCTCCTAGCAGTCTGGGCGCTGCTCCTGGCACGCTCGCGCCGCACACACATACGACGGGGCAAAGAGTTGTCCGCGGAGGCGCAGGCCGCCAATTCCCGTATGCAGGCTGCCGAGGGCCGCGCCCGGACCGAGGTGCAGAACAGGCAGGCCGCAGAGGCCCGCACGAACGAACTCGATACCCGTGAGGCGGAGCTTCTCGACGAGGTGCGTCACCTCGTCTCCGATCGGCTTCCCGCTCTCGCACTGCACCTGATCAGCTCTCATCACCCCGTCCCCGGACTGCTGCACAAGAGCCTTGCGGGGTCCGAGGCTGCGCAGCTCCTCGACGCCCTGCCCGAAGCTGTTTCCGGCATTGTCCTCAAGGAAAGGCGCCGCATCGACGCCGCGGCCAGGGCTGCCCTGCGTGGCGCAACTCAGGAGTCCCAGGCCCTTTCCTACCGGTTGCAGACGAATATCGTGGGTCTGCAGCACGAGTTCAGCGCACCGCCCCGTCTGACGCAGAGCCTGCTTGAGTCCGACCACATCAACGAGCAGAACCTGCGCCTCACGCAGAGATCCGCCATCGTGTGCGGAGGCTGGCCGGGTCACGTCCGCAAGGACACCTACGTGAGCGAGGTCGTCAGTGGCGCCTCCTCCCGACTGCGCGGCTTCGACCGCATCAACATCGTTTCTCGGCTGGGCCTTTCCAACATCGGCGTAGTCGGGCGTGCGGCCGAACCCGTTGCGGTGATCTGCGCCGAGCTGATGGCCAACGCGCTGGAACACTCGCGTGACGACCTCATGGTGGACGTCGGCTTGGTCCAGACCGGCAACGGCAGTGTGTGCATCACGATCGACGATGCAGGCAAGGGCATGACCTCGGAAGCGCTCGCCCGCGGCCGAAGCCTGATATCGGGTGAACAGCAGGAGGTGATGCTCCTCGAACTCGGCGACCCGCCGTCCATGGGCTTCGCCGCCATCGGCCGTCTCGTCGCCGACTACGGCCTCCATGTCTCCATCGACACTTCCTCTCCCTATGGCGGGGTGCGCGCTGTGGTGTCCGTTCCCGAGAACTTGCTGACCTCGATCGACGAAAACGCCACACCTCCGTCGGTCATGGCTCCCCAACCTGCCGTGGCGCCCCAGGCCCACAAGCGGCCCGCCGCTGCCGACTCGCCCGCACACCCGCCCGCGCCGACCGGCGCGGCCGCGCTGCCGCAGCGCCGCCGCCGTTTCTCGGCGACAGCCACCCATGATGAGGCCGCCGCCGCAGCGCCCCGCCCCTTGGACCCGGAAGACACCGGTGCCATGTGGAGCGATTTCCAAAGTGGCCTCACCGGCGACCGGTCCGTCACCGATTCGGAGTCAGCACTGTGACCATGCCTGAAGCCCACGAAGAGACCGGCCCGTCCGCCTGGGTCCTGAAGCCCATCACCGAAATCCGTGGTGTCCGGCACGCCCTGACCATGACTCTCGACGGGATGGTCCAGGCCATCTCCGAGGATCTCACCAAGGACGAGGCAGACGGCATCGGTGCGATGACCGCCGCGCTGCACTCCGCCTCCCGCGCCGCCACCAACGCCGTTCTGGGAGCCCCTCGAAGCACTCCGCTCAAGACCGTCACCTCACACAACGACCGGGGTATCTACATGGTCATGCCGGTCGGCGAAGGAACCAACACCCTGATCGCGGCAGCGGGCGATGAGGACATGCCCATGGGGGTGGTCGCGGCCACCATGGCGCGCCAGGCAATGAAGCTCGGCGAACAGATCATGTCCGTTCCCGCTCGTACCAGCGACGGGGCGTCATGAGCCGCGGCCAGGAACAGCGACGGCTGCTGCCGGCCTACCTTGCCACCGGAACCAGCCCCGGCGCCGGCCTCTCGGGCACCCTCGATTCGCTGGCGGCTCTGCGTGCCAGTGGTCTGCCGCTCGCCAGGTACCACACTGCGGTGCACCAGCGCGTGATCGAGCTGCTGACCGGTGGATCTCTCACCGTCGTCGAACTGGCCGGCTATCTCGGCCTCCCGGTGAGCGTGACTCTGGTGCTCGCCGAACAACTTGTCAGTGACGGTCAGTTAAAAGCCACCGTTCCGATTCCGGACGCTCTGCGCGCGTCGAACGATGGCCGACCGTCGAAAGAAGTCCTGGAAGAGGTTCTGAGTGGACTCCACGCTCTCCTTGCCGCCTAGCTCGCCTCCCGTCTACCTGCCTGAGGGGGAACACCGAAGGATCAAGATCCTTGTCGCCGGCCCGCTCGGTATCGGTAAAACGACTGTGGTCAAGTCGCTGTCGCAGATTCCGACCCTGCACACCGACGAGGTCATGACGAACGCGGCGGTCGCTACCGACGACCTCAGTCACGATGTCCTGCGTGACAAAACCACCACCACGGTCGCCATCGACTTCGGCCGTCTGACCCTGCCGGGCGACAAATACGTTCTGTACCTGTACGGAACTCCCGGGCAGCGCCGCTTCCTTCCTCTGTGGGAAGGCATCGCGGTCGGAGCACTCGGTGCCCTCGTCCTGGTCGACACCCGGCGGCTCAAGGACTCCTGGGAGGTGATGGAACTCATCGAGGAGCGCGGTTTGCCGTACGCCGTCGCTGTCAATGTCTTCCCTGACTCACCCAAGTACGACTTGGCGCTCATCCGTTCGAAGCTCGACCTCGCCCCGGAGACACCACTGGTCACCTGTGACGCACGAGAGAAGAACAGCGGCCTGCACGCCCTCGCCCAACTGACCGCCCATTCCATATCCGTTGCCGGAGTCAAAGCCTCGTGACGCTCACACCAGCCGAAGCCCCCGTGTCCCTGCACGGGGCCGAACACGCCGCGAACCCGCAGCGCAGCTATGAACTGCTGCGCCGACAGGGACCGGTCGGCGTAGCCGAGGTGGCCCCCGGTGTCGTGGTCAACCTGGTCACCGACTACCGGGCCGCCCTCGATCTCCTCCAGGACGTTGATACGTGGACCAAGGACACCCGGGGCTGGCTGCCGCAGGTGCCGGAGGACAGCCCGATCCGGCCCCTGGTGGAGTGGCGGCCGAGTCTGTTCTTCGCCGACGGCGAGGCACACGCGCACCTGCGACGTGTGATCACGGACAGCTTCGGTCTCCTGGATCCCAGTGATGTGCGTGCGCTGACATTCCGCTTCGCCGACACGCTGCTCCAGGAATTCGCCGATACCGGGACGGTCGACCTCGTCCGCCAGTACGCGCAGCAGCTGCCCCTGATGGTCTTCAATGCTCTGTTCGGCATGCCGGACGAGGAGGGCCGGCGGCTCGTATGGGCGCTCGGGGCGATGATGGACAACGATCCGGAGACACAGGCAGTGGGCGGGCAGTCGTTCGGCGCCTACCTCGAAACGCTCTACGGAACCAAGGCGGCACAGCGCGGCCACGATTTGACCTCCTGGTTCATCGATCATCCCAATGGGCTGAACCAGGAAGAGGCCGTCAACCAGATCCTCATCACCCTCGGGGCCGGGAACGAGCCACTGGGCAACCTCATCGCCAACACGCTCGTCCGCATGCTCAGCGACGACCGGTATTTCGGCACGCTGACCACCGGGAGCCTGCCCATCCAGCACGCCATCGATGACGCGCTGTGGCACGACGCGCCGCTGGCCAACTTCAGCGTCCACTTCCCCAAGAAGGACGTGACCTTCCACGGCGCTCGCATCCCCGCAGGCTCGCCCGTCATGGTGTCGTACGCCGCTGCCAACACCTGCCCCCACTCGGGCATGCCGGCGGACGGCTACCGCTCCGGGAACAAGGCGCACCTGGCCTTCGCGGCAGGGCCCCATGCGTGTCCCGCCCGTGACGTCGCCACGCTGATCGCCACCGCCGCCATCGAGAGGCTGCTGACCTACCTGCCGGACATCGAACTGGATGTTCCCGCCGACAAGCTGACGTACCGCCCTGGGGCTGTCCACCGGACGCTCACCGCGCTCCCGGCCCGGTTCACCCCGCTGACCCCCGACGCCGACGGGGCCACTCCCTGGAGCCGGAGCCCCTCCTGCCCCGAGCGGGACACGCCGTCGGCCCCGACGTCAGGCAGGTCCCAGGCGTAGCAGCCGTATCACCTGCCGTCGATCGTCGCGTCGCGGTGGTGCCGCCCGGGAGCCGGCCGGCACCACCGCGACAGCCCTAGGAAGGAGACGCGGGTCCGTTGGCCCCGTCCTCTGCAAGAACGGAACCGCGATGGCGGTTCTCGAACGAAAGAGGATCAACCGCCAGTGACACAAACCCTTCCCACAAAACTGCCCGACCTCTCTTCCCTACGACAGCAGGTGGGCGCGGCTCTGACCGGATTCCTGGACACCAAGGAAAGTGCTGCGCCAGGAACCGAGCTGCTCTACCTGACCACCGCCCTGCGCGGACTCCTGACCGGCGGAAAACGGCTGCGGTCTCTGCTGTGTCTGTACGGATGGCAAGCCGCCGGAGCAACGGGCGACATGACTGCTGCCGTGCGCGCTGCCGCCAGCCTCGAACTTTTCCAGGTGTTCGCCCTGGTGCACGACGACGTGATGGATGACAGCGACATCCGCCGCGGCCGGCCGTCCGCCCACCGTGCACTGGCCACCGCGTACACCGACAGCGGCGGTCCGGGCAGCAGGGCCGAGGCGCACGGTCTGGGTGCGGCCGTCCTTCTCGGAGACCTGGCCCTGGTGTGGTCCGATGAGCTCCTGCGCACAGCGGACCTCAGCCCGGGGCGGCTGGCACAGGTGCTGCCTCTGGTGGCCGAAATGCGGAGCGAGGTCATGTACGGCCAGCTCCTGGACTTGCAGACCACCGGCCGCCTTACCGGCGACGTGGATACGGCACTGCATGTCATTCGATACAAGACGGCCAAATACACCATAGAACGGCCCCTGCACATAGGGGCGGCAGCGGCCGGAGCCACCCCACCCGTACTCGATGCTTGCACCGCCTTCGGCATACCACTAGGAGAAGCGTTTCAGCTGCGGGACGACCTGCTCGGGGTCTTCGGTGACCCCGCCAAGACGGGCAAACCAATACTGGACGACCTGCGCGAAGGCAAGGCCACCGTCCTGATGGCGCTCGCGGTCCAGCGAGCCTCCACGGCCGAACTGAAAACACTGCGCGAGCTCGTCGGCCGAAGCGACCTCGACGAGGAACACGCCGCCGCGGTCCGCACGATCCTGAACTCCACCGGCGCCCGGCAGACCGTGGAGGAAATGATCACCACGCGACGGGCCGCCGCCCTCGCCGCCCTGGACGACGCTCCCTTCCCGGGAAGTGCCACAGCCTCCCTGCGCCGGCTCGCCCTGGACGCAACGGCCAGGCAGGCATAAGGCATCGCCGCACTCCACCAGTCAGAATCCCGAGGAGGAAGTCGCCCCATGAGCATCAGCACGCCCATCGGCACGTCCTACGCCGAACGAGCCACCAGCCTGGTGGCCAGGGCCGACCAGGACAGATGGGGAAGCGTCCGTCCTTCCCTGTACGAGACGGCCCGCGTCCTCTCGGCGGCGCCATGGCTGCCCGACGAGCCACGGCGGATCACGTACCTGCTGGAACAGCAGGCGCCCGACGGCAGTTGGGGGGAGGGACCGCTGCGCTACCGGCTCCTGCCGACCCTCAGCGGGGTGGAGGCCGCGCTGGCGGTCCTGCGAAGGGGCACCGCGTCAGCAGAGGTCACCGGCCGGCTCACGACCGCGGTGAACAGGGGCCTCGACGTACTGCGGTCGCTGCCATCGGTGGGCCCGTGGCCGGACACGGCCGCAGCGGAAATACTCGTACCCAGCCTGGTAGCCAAGATCAACGAGAAGCTGGGCTCCCTGATCACCGGCGGGGACATGCCCGGTTTCGGTGGCCCCCGGCTGCCGGTTCCGGGCGGCTTCCACGCGTCGGCACCTGCTTCCGTGGCCAGGCGGTACGAGTCGGCGGGCAGCCTGCCCGTCAAGTTTCACCACACGTTCGAAGGCATGGACAGCTACATACCGCAGTCTCTCGTCCCTGACGTCGAAGGCCTGCTGGGCAGCTCGCCGGCCGCCACCGCGGCACGGGCAACGCGGTCACCTGCCACTACCGCGCAGGCCGTCGCCGACCTCACCGCAGTGGCGCAGCGCTACGGCGGTCTCTTCCCCGAGGCTGCGCCCCTCCGCGTGGTCGAACGGCTATGGGTCGCCGCCGCGCTGGCGCGCGCCCACCTGCCCGCTGCCGCTCTGCCCACGGTCCGTGGGTGGGCCGAGGAGATCTACGATCCGCAAGGCGTGCGCGGTGCGCCCGGCCTCATGACCGATGCCGACGACACCGCCATGGCGGTGCTGGTTGCCTCGCTCGTCGGCCTGCCGTACGACCCGGCACCGCTGGACCTGTTCCACAACGGCAGCCACTACGACTGCTACATCGGCGAGGACACCGGATCGGTCACCGCGAACGCCCACGCCCTCCAGGCCCTCGTGAGCTACCTGCGGGGCTGCCCGACGGCGGAGCACACATACGGCCCCCGAGCGGCGAAGCTGTGCGACTGGCTGACCGGCCGGCAGCAACCCGAAGGACACTGGACCGACAAGTGGCATGCCTCCCCCTACTACGCCACCGCGCGAAGCGTCACCGCGCTCGCACAGTACGGCGGCCACCACGCGTCCAGGGCTGTCCAGAGCGCTGCCGCGTGGACCACTGACACTCAGCGCGCCGACGGCTCCTGGGGCGTGTGGGGCGGCACCGTCGAGGAGACCGCATACGCCGTCAAAATCCTGCTGAGCGCCGCCACCCCCGCACCGCAGCCGCAGCACACCCGGGCCCTGGACCTCGCCGAAACGTATCTGCACGCCGCCTCGCACCCCAGCGACCAGCACCCCGCCCTGTGGCACGACAAAACCCTTTATGCGCCCACCGCGGTGATCGAAGCGGAGGTGCTCGCTGCGCAGGAGTTGCTGCGGGCACGTCGTGCAGCCGCATGTACGGAAGCAGATATGGAAAGGACGGACGCGTGACTCCTGACATAGATGTGACTGCCGACATAGATGTGACTGCCGACGTGGACGTTCCGCCGACCGCTCCGGGGCGGCTGCCGCTCATCGGGCACGCTGTACCCCTGATCAAAGACCGCCTGGAGTTCATCGAACGCCTGCGCACATACGGGCCGATCGTCCGTATGTCGGTCGGTCCCAAGAAGGTGACCGTGGTCAACTCGTATGAGCTGATCCACGAGATGCTCACCAGCAAGTCCGGCTCGTTCTCCAAGGGGTTGCTGGGCGAGAAGCTCAAGCTTTTCGGTCAGTCGGCCCTGCCGGTCGCGGAAGGCGAGCCGCACCTGCGTCGGCGCCGCCTGCTCCAGCCCGCCTTCCACCGCGAGCAGATCAGCGGGTACGTCAACACCATGCGGGAAACGGTGGAGCCGTCCATCACGGCCTGGGGTGAGGGGGAACTGCTCGACCTGAAGACCGTGATGGGGCTCATGGCCCAGGACGTGGCCCTGTCAGTGCTGTGCTCCTTCCGCGCGGAGCAAGAGCGGGCGCGCGCGATCCTCGACGCCGTCGACACGGTCTTCACGGCCGCCATCTGGCGCACCATGGTGCCCGTGTCCTCCCTGGAACGGCTGCCCACCCGCAGCAACCGGCGGCTCAAGGCCGCCCGCAGCCTGCTGCGCAGCGAGGTGGCGGACATCATCGCGGAGCGCCGCGCGGACCCCGGCGCCCACAACGACCTCGTGACGCTGCTCCTGGAGGCCCGAGACCAGACCGGTGCGCCACTGCCCGACAACGAAATCCTGTCGGAGATCATCGGGCTGCTGGCCGCGGGCTCCGAGACCACGGGAGTCATGCTGGCCTGGCTGTTCCACGAGCTGGGCCGCGACCCCGAGCTGGAGCGCAGGCTGCACGAGGAGGTCGACTCCGTGGTCGGAGAGGGCCCGATCACCGCCGAGCACGTCCCTCAACTCGCCTTCACCCGCAGACTGGTCAGTGAGACCCTGCGCCTGCACCACGCCGGCTGGCTGGTGACCCGGCAGGCCACCAAGCCCGTGCGCCTCGGGCAGGTCAGCCTCCCGGCGGGGGAGCAGGTGCTGTGGAGTCCCTACGCACTGCACCGGGATCCGGCCCTGTACCCCGACCCGCTGCGCTTCGACCCCGACCGCTGGCTGCCGGAGCGCCCCCAACCGCCGAGGGGAGCCTTCATCCCCTTCGGGTCGGGAAAACGCATGTGCATCGGCGACGCGTTCGCCTGGACGGAGGCGATCGTCATCACGGCGTTCATCGCGTCCCGCTGGCGGCTGCGGCCCGTTCCCGGCGCCACAGTCGAGCCGATCGGGCTGCTCACCGTGCACCCGTCGGACCCCCGCATGGTCGCTGAATCCAGGCAGCGGGCCGTCGCGGGGACAGCCGCGTGAGCCACACCCGCAGCTCGGACGCGCGTACCCTGCCGATGCCCGACCTCCGGGACTCTTTCCCCGGCCCCTTCGCCACCAGCCCGTATGCCGGCGCCATCGAGGAGCAGACCACCCACTGGCTCCGGACCTTCCCCTTGATCGGTTCACCCGGCGAGGCGAAGGCCCTCTGCGACATCACGGCCCGGGGGGTGGCTCGGGTCCTGCCCACGGCGGACCGGGAGGGCGTGTTCCTCTGCGCCGATCTCTTTCTGTGGCTCACCGCGTTCGACGACGTACACGGCGAGGCCGAAGGAGGCCGTGACACCGCCCGTCTGGTCCGCCGCATCAGTCAGTGTGTCCATCTGCTGGCCGGCCACGACGAGCCGGCGGCCGATGACGACGCCTACATCGCCGCCCTGCGGGACCTCCTGCACCGGTTCCGGGAACGGGCCACGCCCACGCAGTACCTGCGGCTCACCGCGCACCTGCGGGACAACCTCTTCGGCATCCTCTGGGAGGCCCATCACCTCGACAGACTCGACAAGGTCACCCTGAGCGACTATTGCGCGATGCGGCCACACACAGTCTTCGTCCGGACCGTCATGGCGACCGCGGAAGTCGCGCTCGGCTACGAACTGACCGAGGATCAGCGAGCCTCGGCAGCGATACAGGAACTGGAGAAGGCGGTTGCCGACCTTGCCGGGTGGATCAACGACCTCGCCTCGTACGCGAAGGAGACGGATCACGGTGGCCCGACTCCTCTGAGCCTGCCGACACTGCTGATCCGACACCGCGAGTGCGACCTCGAAGAGGCGTTCCGCCTGGCCTCCCGCATGTGTGAGGACCGAGCCGCCACCGCACGCCTTCGCATCACCGAACTCGCCGTCAACAGCAAGAACGCACTCGCGGATCACGCTCGCGCCGTGGAAGCCGTCGCAGCCTCCTACGTGTGGCACATAGGGCACGCCCGCTACGGGCGTTAGCCACGCCCCCTATGCCCTGAGCAGCCGTATTCAATCGATCACGGGGAACAGCCGGGACGGCGACAGGCACGTCGGTGGTCACGCCGAGGAGGTAGTCCTCCGCTCGTGCCCCTGGATGTCCAGCACACTCACCAACCTGGATGGTCCCCGTGCTCGGCTGCCCCGTGCAGGGCGCGAACTGCCAATCGAAGCCGACACCGGAGCCAGGGCAGCGGCCGAGGAGGCCGCGTCGCTTCGTGTTCGCGGTACGCGCCAAGGGGTCCCACCCGATGTCCTGATGGTGAGGTGGGTTCATGGGTCCTCCAGTTCCAGAAGCACGAGCGGCGGGCACCCCGATTCGGCCTGGCTCTGCCGCGTCGAGTGCGTGGTGCCCGCCGGAGCTCAGCAAAGGAAGGGCCTGAGGTTGCGTTCCAGGAGTGGCTTCGGGGCAGCCCCCGTCCATGCCTTTGCAGGGGTGCCGTCTGCGTAGACCACGAAGGCGGGGATCGAAGAGATTCCATGCCGGTCCCCCGTTGCCGCCACGCTGGCGCAGGTCGGCGCGCGGCTCCGACACATCCGTACGGAGCGCGGCGTGACCCTGTCCGCACTGGCCGAGGCCACGGGGATCTCCACGAGCACACTTTCGAGGCTGGAATCCGGCCAGCGCCGCGCAAGCCTCGACATGCTGCTGCCGATCGCGCAGGCCCACCAACTGCCGCTGGACGAGCTGATCGGGGCACCCGAGGTCGGCGACCCCCGGATCCACAGCAGACCACGCGTGCGCAACGGCCGGACCCTGATTCCGCTGACCAACCGACCGGGCCCCTTGCAGGCATGGAAGTCGGTCATCCCGGCCGCCCAGAACCGGCCCGAGCCGTGCACACATGAGGGGTACGAGTGGCTGTACGTCCTGTCCGGACGTGTACGGCTCGTCCTGGGCGAACAAGAGCTGGACGACCTCCTGGTCGCCGCCCAGCTCTCCGCACACCGCGCCGGCAGAGCTCTCCGGCCACAGCACCGGACATCAGCCAAGCCGGTCGACTCTTCTCCCGAAGCCGCCGCGTGCAGATACTCCCGGGAACTCATCTCCTGGCAAGGCCGTTCAACCAGCATGCCGCACAACCAGAACGCCCCCGTCGTACGCCCCATCACCGATGTCGACATCCCAGCCGCCGTCGAGACCCTGACCCGGGCCTTCGCCGACTACCCCTACACCCGGCACGTGGTCGCCGCAGACGACCACGAGGACCGGATCCAGCGCTTCCAAGAGCTCTGCTTGACTCGCGTCGGGATGGTGTACGGGCGCGTGTGGGTTGCGGACGAGGGCCGCGCTGTCGCTGTCTGGGCCACTCCTGACCAGGACCCTTCGCCCGCTTTTGCTGAGGTCGGCCCGTTGCTCGGCGACCTCGCCGGTGACCGGGCGGCTGCATATGAGTCCGCGGAGCAGGCCGTCGCACCGTACCGGCCGCAAGAGCCGGCGTGGTTCCTCAACACGGTAGGAGTCGCCCCTGAAGCCCAGGGGCAGGGCCTTGGCAGTGCAGTGCTCGTCCCCGGCATCGAGGCGGCTGCACACGCCGGGTACCCGGCATTCCTGGAGACCTCCAGCGAGCGGAACGTGAAATTCTACGAGCGCCTCGGCTTCGAGGTCACAGCCGAGATCTTGCTCCCCGACAACGGCCCTCGCACGTGGTGCATGCGTAAGGACCCCCACTAGGGTCTTTCGTTTGGATCAGGCCGGATCAAACAACGGCCTTGAGAAGGTGCCCGCCCCAGCAGATGCCCTTCTCACTGCGGATGCGGGCACGTTCCTTGCGGTCGGCGGCCAGGACATCGTGGTGGCGGGCGTGGGCGCGAGCGCCCGGCCTGGGATGCAGGGTGGCAACGCTGCTTCCGACTCACCGAGCCGGGAGATGCTCCGGGAGGCCGTCAGGAGGACGGAGCCGACGGGCCCGTCGTAGCCAGGCTCGGGACCTGGCTCGACAGCACCCGCAAACGCGCCGACAACTCACCCAACAACGCCGCACCGACTTCGGCGCCCTTGGCATGCGCGGTAGAACGGGCGGAACAGGAGCGGCGCGGGGACGCCCGGCGCGCTGTGCTCCTCGCCGCTGCTGTCTTCCGGGACGAGCTCGGTGTTTCAGCCAACATGGATCCAGGACCCGATCGCGAGGCCGGTGGTGACCGGGCAGGCCAGGGCGCCGGTGAGGAGCAGACGGCCCGCCCAGTGCAGGCGGCGCACTCCGGGGGCGAAGGCCAGAGCGGTCAGGGCGACGGCGGCGCCGGTGACGATCAGCACGAACTGCAGGACGAAGCCGCCCACTGCTGTCCCTTCCGCGGCGCCCCAGAGCGCGGTCAGCGCCACGAGGAACGTCAGCCAGGCCAGCGACGCCACGTTGAGTGTCCATAGCATCCAGGCCATCACGGCGACGCCGGTCCGCCTGGGGCGCGGCGCCAGCTGCGGGGGGCCGTACAGGCGGGCGTAGGTGCTGGGGTTCATCGGATTCCTTCCCTGCGCGGTACGAACGATCCTCACCGCGCCGACAACACCCCGGCATGGGCCCAGATGCTCATCTCCGCCCGAGCCCATACTCAGCCCGTGCGCCCAGCGGCTCGGACCGACCGAACCGAGGCGGTCCAAGAGCGCCTACGGAATGGAAGCCACCGAAAGGGGCGGGTGGACGTGTGGGACTGGGACTCTCACCGGATGACTTCGCGTCCCGACCACCCTTGCGTGCTGCCCGGCATCCCGTCGTGGGTCACTCCTCGCCGCCCACCTGGGTGATGCGGTCGTCGCCGATGCGCTGCTGCACATCCGTCAGCAGGAGGTGGAGCAGTTCCGTCAGCCTGTTCCGCTGGTCGGGGGCGAGCCCTCCGATCAACTCGGCCTCACGTAGGAGTACTTGGTCCACAGTGGCCTCGACAAGATCGTGCCCGGCCCCTGTCAGGGCGATCTGGACGGTGCGGGGGCGCCCGGTACCGGGCTGCCGGGTCACCAGCCCTTCCCGCTCGGCGCGGGCCACCCGTTGGGAGATGGCTCCCGCCGTGACCAGGGCACGCCGCCCGAGTTCGCGGGTGCTCAGGGTGTACGGAGGGCCGCTGCGGCGCAGAACGCTGAGCAGGTCGAGAGTCGCGGAGTCCACCCCGGCACGTGCCAGCACCCGGCGCCGGTCGTCGCCGAAGAGCTTGGCGAGCTGCCAGATGGGCGTGACGATCCCGATCGAGTCGGCCGGAGTACCAGGGCGCTCGCGCTCCCATGCGGCGGCGATGTCCTGCGCGGAATCGCGCCCCGCACCGTCCTCGCCGTTCGTCGTCAAGGGTTCCTTTGCCACAGCCTCACTCCCACCTGTACGTTTAGATCTAAATTTAGACCTCAATGGAGAAGAATCGGAGTCAGCATATGACACGCACCATCATGGTCACCGGTGGCGGTACGGGCATCGGCCGGGCGACCGCCCGGCTCTTCGCGGATCAGGACGAGATGGTGATCGTCACCGGTCGCCGCCCCGGTCCGCTCCATGAACTGGCAGCGGAGTCCGGCGTCCGCGCGCTGGTGTGCGACCACACCGACCCCCGGGCGCTCACCGCCCTCCTGTCGGAGCTGCCGGACCGGATCGACGTCCTCGTGAACAACGCGGGCGGGAACACCGACTTCGACAACGATGGAGCGATGGACCTGGCCGCATACGCCCGGAACTTCCGCGCCAATCTGGACGCGAACCTGGTGAGTGCCGCACTGACCACGAGGGCGCTGCACGAACGGCTCGCCCCCGGCGGCGCGGTCGTCCACATCGGCTCGATCGCCGCCGACCAGGGCGCCGGTTCCTACGGGGCCGCCAAGGCGGGGCTCGCCACCTGGAACCTGGATCTGGCCCGCGAGCTCGGCCCGCGCGGCATCACCGCGAACGTCGTCTCGCCCGGCTACATCACCGACACGGAGTTCTTCCGCGACGGCCTCCCGGACACCCGCCGCACCGCCCTCGTCTCCGCCACGGCGACGGGCCGCGCCGGTACTCCCACGGACATCGCGACCACGGTCGCCTTCCTGGCCTCCCCCGGGGCCCGTCACATCACAGGCCAGGTGCTGCACGTGAACGGGGGCGCACACGGGACCCGCTGATCGGGGCGGGATGCGCGGGGGCCGCAACGGCCGGCCCGCCGACTGCTTCGGCGAGCGCGCTGCCCTCCCGGAACTGCCGGTCGCCCCGTTCTGCGCGAGCGGGCGCAGGTCACAGGGCTCGGTGCGGAATGGGCCTGACACCACCCACCCGCCGGGGTCGCCCGGATCTTTGGTTCAGCGGCCCGGGGGCGGTGGCGATCCATTGAGGTGGTGCCGGTAGTGACCCAGGGGATGGGGTGTGAGGTGCGGCCGGTGGGACGGGGCGCATTCGATGATCAGGAGGGCGACGTCGTCGGCGGGGTGGCCGCCGATGTGGGCGAGCAGATCGCGGTGGATGTGGTGCAGCAGAGTATCGGGGCTGGTGGTGGGGAAGGAGGCGACTCGTTCGGCGAGCGGGTAGAACGCTCCGGACGGCGAGCGGGCTTCGATGACTCCGTCGGTGTAGAGGACGAGCATGTCACCGCATGTAAAAGTGAACGGGTCGATGTGGTCGTCCGCGATCGGTCGTGCGCTCACGCCCAGCGGAGGCAGCGGCTGCCGGGCATGCAGGACCGTGACCTGCTGATCGTGCACCAGCAGAGGCGGGGGATGCCCGCAG
The DNA here is from genome assembly GCF_042731715.1 of Streptomyces sp. NPDC059832. NCBI lineage: Bacteria > Bacillati > Actinomycetota > Actinomycetes > Kitasatosporales > Streptomycetaceae > Streptomyces > Streptomyces sp. NPDC059832. The sequence goes on from NZ_JBHWIY010000001.1 coordinate 72,191, forward strand.
TTGATCATCCCGGCGGCCGGCGGGGCGTCGTCGGGGATCTCCAGGACGAGACAGGTGATGAAGTGCTCGCCGGGGTCGTGCTCGGTGTCCGCCACGTCCTCCAGGTTCCGGGAGACGCTGTCTTCGAGGGCAGTTACCAGCTCGGGGAGGGTGGCATACCGGTGAGCGCCCTCACGGAATGCCCCCAGCACCAGCGAGGCCTCACCGATGGCGGCCAGCCCGTTGCCCCGGACATCGCCGATGACCACCCGGGTCGCGTCATGCGCGGCGCGGGCGAACGCAAACAGATCACCCCCGATCTCGGCCTCGTCCTGCGCGGACATATACAGCCATGCCACCTGCAACGGCCCGATCCGGCGTGGCGGAGGCCGAAGCAGAACCCGCTGAGCCGCCTCCGCCACGGAGCGTGCCAGGCTCAGCGCCCGATCGCGCCGCTCCCGCACAAACCGCATGAAGACCACCAGGGCGGAGAGCACGGTCAGCGCGATGATCTGCGCCATGCGGTTGGACGTGGTCAGTGCGCCGAGGAAGACAGCGATGAACACTTGGGCCGCCACTGCCAGGACCCCGGCGAGAGCGGTGAGCCGTGTCCCGGCGAGGGAGGCGGTCAGAGCGGGCGCGATGACCAGCAGGGGGCCCAGCTGGACATGGCGACCGGTGTAGATATCCAGCACGGTGATCGTCACGATCAGCACGAACGGGATCGCCACCAGACCACGGCCTGATGGGGGCTCCAGGAGGTGATCCCACGAACGTCGCACACCCATATACCCCTTATGCTCCATCGATTACGCACCCCCAGCCAGCCGACGAGCACGAGTCGGACCTGCTCTCAAGGCGTGCAAGCGCTGGTCGTGCGCCGGACCGGCGAGGAGGTCGTGCGCCGGACCGGCGAGGAGTCCGTCGTCACCGAGCCCGGGGCACGACCGTCGTGAGCGGGCGGCGGGGCCCCGCGCGGGAGAGCCTGCGGGGCCCCGCCCGTGCGGCTGGGTTGACCGCGGACGGCGTCTCCGTGATGCGATCACACCCGCCTCGCGCAAGGATCGGACTACGGGTTACGGGCAGTGTGGCCCGGCCGCGCCCGGCCGCGCCCGGCCGCGCCTTGCCATCTCCTGCCACACCTTGAGCGGGGAACTCCTCCGTGGCTCCGGTCCGCTTCCCTGGGCCACGGAGGCGGTCGAAACCAGTCGGGGACATCACTCCGGCGGTCGTCCTCGCCGAGGATGACGAGCATGCCCGCCAGGCTGCCCGCGAGGTCGACCGGGCTACGGAGACCGGAGCCGGCTACACGCAGACCGGCGGGTCCGGGTAGGAGCACCCGGCGTAGGTGTCGCCCTCGTACGTGATGCCCCCTTCCATCGGCTGATCGCAGGTGGCGCAGTTGACGGCGAAGTACGGGTTGACGCGGAGGAAGGCCGCGTTCTTCAGCTCGAAGATCGCCTTCACCGTGTCCGTCCCGTGTTCCCGGATCCCGTGCTGCAGGAAGTCGAACGCGCCGAACTCGTGGCCCTGCTTGCACGTGAAGCGGCCGAACCGGAAGGCGCCGATGTCCGCGATCCCCAGCTCGGACTCGATCCGCGCCCTCTCCTCGGCCGACACCGGTTCGAGCCGGGAGGCCTTGACGAGATCGGGCGTCCAGTGCAGGTCCCGGAGAGTGCGGGCCTGCTCACGCGACAGGTAGAAGGAAGCGGTTCTGCCGCTCTTGATGGTCTCCTGCACAAGGGCCACGACTGCGTCGTCGTCCGCCGCGACGACAACCTTCCCCCTGCCGACAGCTGCTTCGATCTGGGCCAGCAAAGAATTGTCCACGACGCATCCTTCCAGGTCTGCACCCTGAATCCGATCTTGCGTTCGTGGATAACTATTCCGTTCGGCCACCCTGCTCGGCAGGTGCCACACGGGGGCCTCACCCGCACGGCAGTCCCGGCCCACACCGCAGCCCCGGCCAACGCGACTCGGCCCTGGTGCCTGAAGCTCGCAGGCCCGACGAACTGCGGCAACACGGGCTCCACCTGTACGGGACGAGCTCATTCTCTGAGCGTTCAGGTGTCCGGCTCCGAGCGTTCATATCCGGTCGGGCCGAGTCTCTCCGTATCGGCCGGCTTCGCGTCCCCCTACCCTGCTGTCCAGACGGTGCCGCGGGCCTCGTACTCCAGCATGGTCTCCAGGTCGGTCGCGGCGTCGGCGCCGAGTTCGCGGCGGCTGAGCCACAGGGCGAGTTCGAGGCCGGAGGTGATGCCGCCGGCGGTGACGAGGTCGCCGTCGTCCACGACGCGGGCGTTCTTGAGGAGACCGCCCTGCCGCTCCAGGTCGGGCTTGGCCTTGTTGTGGGTGGTGCAGGGGCGGCCATGGGTGAGGCCGGCGGCGGAGAGGAGCATGACGCCGGTGCACAGGGCGCTGATGGTGAGGCCGGGGCGGGTGGCGGCGGCAAGGGCTCGGGGCAAGGTGCCGCGGTCGATCTCGGCCCAGACGCCGGGGCTGTCGCGACGTGCGTAGCCGCCGCCGGGGACGACGAGGATGTCCGCCGCGTCCGGGGCCCAGTGGTGTATGCCCCGGATCACCGTGCCGTAGGCAGCGGTCACCGTGCGGGCTCCGGTGGCCGACACGTAGCGGACCTCGACCGGGCGCGGGGTGAAGAACCCGGCTGCCGAGAAGACCTCGTACGGGGCGGCGAAGTCCAGTTCCTCGACACCGTCGTACATCACCACATGGACGCGCAGCGGCCCCGTCGGTCCGGCCTCCTCGGCAGCGGACGCGGGGATGGTGGCCGTGCCGGCGAGTGCGCCCGTGGCGCTGAGGGCGGTGGCGGCGCTGAGTATCTGCCTGCGGTTCATGTGGGGCTCCTGTTCCGAAGAAGGGGCGACGGAGAGGAGGTCGGACCGCGGTGCCCTCCGGTTCCCGCCATGGCGCGGGAACTCGATGTCTCTTCCGTCCGACTCGGCGAGAGGCACGGGCGCGGTTGCTTCTGGGCGGTTCCCTCGGCGCGGCAGCGAGCTGCTCGCGAGCAGTGGGGACCACCAACTCGTCCAGCAGCACGTCTTCGGGCTGTCCCTTTTCCCGTATCTGCAGGTTCCTCCACCGCTGTGCCCGCGGTCCTCACTTCGTACTCCCTCCCGCGGTCTACGTCCGGCCGAACGTCGTCGCCTTCGAGGGTCGTCGCGCCCGTGCCGGAAGTTCCCGGGGCACTCTTGTGGGACGCGCCGCAGTCGCGTACTCATGTCCCGGCAGGTCGAGGGGCGGCCTCATGACGGCGCTGTACCCGCCCTCATGCCTCCGGGAGGGGTGCAAGGATGGGCGCGCCATGACACCAGGCCGATGTTCGCGAGGAGTGCGGGCCGCGATGTTCGCGGCCGTCTGTGTGCTGCTCGCGGCCACCGGCCACATTCTGATGTCGGGCCAGGGCGTGCCCGCCTGGACACTGTTACTCGCCTTCGCCGTCACCGTGGCGGTTGCCTGGGCACTCGCAGGACGCGAACGCGGACTGTTGGCTGTCACGGCGATGTCCGTGGTCGTGCAGAGCGCGCTCCACGCGGTGTTCTCCTGGTCCCAGTCGGCGGCTGTCGCCGTATCCGCGCCCCCTGTCCGCACTCCGATGCCGATGGACAACGCACATGCGGCGCACGCGCACATGTCGCATGCGGCCATGGGCCACGGGGGCTCGTCCCCGTCCGGCGCGGTGCTCACCGAGGCGGCTTCCGCACACGACATGGCAGAGATGTCGTCGTCCTTCGGCATGCTGTCGGCACACTTTCTGGCGGCGCTCCTGAGCGGGCTGTGGATGGCACACGGCGAGCGGGCGGCGTTCCGCTTCCTGCGCATCGCGCCTCTGCGGCTCTTCCGCCCCCTGTGTCTGCTGTTCGCAGTCTTCGTCCCCGTCGTTCGGAACCGGCTTCGCGTCCGGCTGGTGCGGGCCGGTGACGAGCGCGCTCCGCGGCAGCTTCTCCTCGCCCATTCGGTCATCTCCCGGGGTCCTCCTCAGGCACTCGCTGTCCTCTGACAGCCGGCTCCCCGAGCTCGACGGCACAGCACCGTCGCTCGGGCATCGGTCCTGCCGCCCCCACCGGGTCGCGGCCGGCCGTACCAGTCACCGGCGCGGCGCCTGCCTGAACCGCGCTCCGCCGGATTCCCTTTGCCTCTTAAGGACTTGTGGCGATGACTCCTGCCCACGACACCCTCTGTCAGGCCTCGACGAGAACCTCCCGATCGACGTACGGGCCAGAGGCCGACACCGACGCGGCGACGACACGGCTCGCGCTGGCGGCCAGGGACGGCGACCTGGCCAAAGCCGACCTCTTCGTCCGCGCCCTGCACCACGACGTCTGGCGCTATGTGGCGTACCTCAGCGCCGATCGACAGGCCGCCGACGACCTCACCCAGGAGGTGTTCCTCCGCGCGCTCGCCGCGCTACCGCGCTTTCAGGGGCGTTCCTCGGCCCGCACCTGGCTGCTGTCGATAGCCCGCCGGACGGTGGTCGACAGCCTCCGGTACGCGGCCACACGCCCCCGCCTCTCCGACCGCGACGACTGGCAGGCCGAGGCAGAGCACGCCCAGCCCCAGGGTCTGCCCGGCTTCGAGGACGGCGTGGCGCTCGCCGAGCTCCTCGCCGCCATCCCGGACGAGCGGAAGGACGCCTTCGTCCTCACCCAGCTGCTGGGGCTGCCCTACGCCGAGGCCGCCGAGGCCATCGGCTGTCCCATCGGCACGGTCCGCTCACGCGTCGCACGAGCCCGAGCCTCCCTCATCGCCCTGTTGAGGGGCGATGACGACCCTGCGACCCTCTCGGCGCCCACTTCGGGCGGCACGGCCTCGGCACACAGACGGTTCACGCGGGCGCCGGCGCTCGCCTAGTAGGGCTTGGTCATGTGCGGTCCGTGATGGCGTGTCTTCTTGATGGGTCGTGTCGTTGACAAGACGTGCTGAGTGGGGAGTTGGCTGCGGTCCGGTGTGATCTGGAGGACTTCGCGGCGGAGATGTTCGAGCCGTTCGCGCGGGCGGATCAGCGGCGGTGGGGCGGGGTCTATCTGCGGGGTTTGCTGCTGGACGGCGGGCGCAAGTCGGTGGAGCCGATGGCCGGCCGCCTGTTCGGTCACCACCCCCGGCGGCGGTTCGGAGTAGTCACTGGAGAGCGACGTGCGGCGAAAGTCGCATGCGTCGTTCGGGCTGGGGGCCGTTGGAAAAGGGCCTGCTCAGCAGGCACCTCGCCGACGGCCCACCAGTACCCTGTGGCACAACTTGAGCGAGGCCGCCGAGCGCTGCGTCGCCGACCACCGCGGCTGCCTGCGGGTCCTGGCACCCGATCCCGCCCAGCCCGAGCCTGAGCCCGAGAAGGTCGAAGACCTGACCGGCTCGCCCTGGCCCACCGGACACCGTTTCGCTGACCGCACCGCGCCAAGCACGCGATCGTCCACGAACTGCTGGCTGCCGGGCACAGCCGGAGGGCGGTCGGCCGCCAGCTCCGCATGACCTCCCGCACCGTCAAGCTCTTCGCCGACGCAGCCACCCCGGAAGACCTCTTCCACGGGCAATGGCAGGGCCGACCGTCCAAGCTCGACGCGTTCAAGCCCTACCTGGATGACCGCTGGAACCAGGGCTGCACCAACGCCTGGACAGCGTGGGAGGAGATTGTGCCGCTCGGCTACCGGGGCAGCTACCAGCGTGTTCGCGCCTACTTCCGGGAGAAGCGCCTCTCACCCGGCCTCGTCACGGCTCGGCCACCGTCACCCCACGTCGTCGCCGGATGGATCCTCCGCCGGCCGGAGACCCTCACCGAGACCGAGCACCTTCGGCTCAAGGCCGTTCTGGTCCACTGCCCTGAACTGGACGCCCTCACCGGCCACGTCCGCTCCTTCGCGCAGATGCTCACCGAGCGCCAGGGCGAGCGGCTGCCGCAGTGGCTCGACGCTGTCCTGCGGGACGACTTACCCAGCCTCCATACCCTCGCCGCAGGCATCAATCGTGACCGCGACGCGGTCATCGCCGGCCTCACCCTGCCCTGGAGTTCCGGTGTCGTCGAAGGCCATGTCAACCGGATAAAGATGCTCAAGCGCCAGATGTTCGGCCGCGCAGGCTTTGACCTGCTCCGCAAGCGCGTCCTGCTCTACTCGTGAAGCACAGCTCAGGCCACATCCTGAAGGAGCCCGAACCCCTCCGGGAATCCGTCCAGGAACTCGCGCCGCGCCGGGTCAGCCTCGACTTCAGCCATCGTCCCGAGCTCCGTGCCATCCCTCTTGCCGGGGTGAGCGCGCGGGCCGCCGTGCCGGGGCTGGGCGCTTTGCGGCGGGGCTCGGGAGGCTGTCTGACTTGCTTTCAGATGGATGGGTTGTCCTGGTAGGTGAAGGAGTTCCAGGAGTTGCTGCCGCCGGCGGTGGTGACCGAGATGGTGATGTTCTGGCCTGGGGATTGTTGTGGGGCGACGGCGGTGATCTGGGTGTCGGAGATGACGGAGAAGTCGGCGGGGACGTTCTCGAAGGTGACTTGTTGCGTGGTGGTGAGGTCGGTGCCCGTGAGAGTGACGGGGGTACCGCCGCTGGTCGACGCGGTGTTGGGGGTGACGTTGGTGATGGTCGGCTGGGGCCAGTAGGTGTAATCGGGGCCGGCGGCGGTTCCGCCGGGGGTGGTCACGGTGACCGGGACGGTGCCCGGGTTCTGGACGGGGTCGACAGTGACGGTGAGCTGGGTGTCCGTGGCGGACTGGATGGCGACGGGGTTGGGGCCGAAGGAGGCGGAGATCGCGCCGGCGAGATTGAAGCCGGTGATGACGGCGGTGTTGCCGCTGTCGGAGGGGCCTTCGGTGGGGCTGACGTCGTTGACCTGGGGGGCTGGGAAGTAGATGAAGTCCCCCAGGAAGCCGGTGCCGCCGGGGGTGGTGACCGTCACGGGGACCACCCCGGACCCGGCAGGGTTGACGACGGTGATCGAGGTCGCGGTGTTGGTTAGGATGGTGGCGCTGGCGGTGCCGAAGTGGACGGCGGTGGCGTTGGCGAGGTTGTGGCCGTTGATGGTCACGATGGTGCCGCCCGCGATGCTTCCCTCGTTGGGGATCAAGGTCAGGGGGATGACGCTGACCGTGCCAGAGTCGGTGTTGGTCACGTAGAGGCGGGAGTCGTCCGGGGTGACGGCGACGCCGGTGGGGCCTGCCCCGACGCGCAGGTTCCCGGCGAGCGTGTTGGTGGCGGTGTCGATCACACTGACGGTGTTGGAGCCGTAGTTCGCCACGTAGACGTGGGCGCCGTTCTGGCTGATGGTCACGAAACGCGGCTGGTCGCCCACCACGATGCTGCCAGTAATGGTGTTTGTCGCGATGTCGACCACGGTGACGGTGTCGCTGCCGTTGTTGCTGACGTAGCCGTGGGCGCCGTCCGGGGTGATCCCCACAACAGCGGGTCCGTTGAGCCCGCTGATGGTGGTGGTGACGGTGTTGGTGGCGGTGTCGATCACGCTGATGGTGTTGCTGGCGAGGTTGCCCACGTAGACGTGGGCGCCGTCCGGAGTGACCGTCACACCGGTCGGCCCATTGCCCACCGCGATGGTCGCGATGACGATGTTGGTGGCGGTGTCGATCACACTGACCGTGCTCGCGTTCTGGTTCGCCACATAGACGCGGGCCCCGTCCGGGGTGACCGACACGCCCGTGGCTCCCGCCCCCACCGCGACGCTTGCGGTGACGGTGTTCGTCGCTGTGTCGATCACGCTGAGCAGCGCAGCGTCGGCCACGCTCACGTAGACGTGGGCCCCGTCAGGTGCTATCGCCAGGAGCGTGGGCCCCGCGCCTGTAGGGATGGTTGCGGTGACGGTGTTGGTGGCGGTGTCGATCACGCTGACCGCGTTCGACGACCTGTTGGCCACATAGGCGCGTGTCCCGCCGGGCGTGAGAGCCACACCCAGGGGATTGCCACCAACCGGAATCACGGCGGCGGAAAACGCGGTCAGCGAGAAACGCGTCTCACTCTGCGGAATTGAGCGAGCATCGGTCAGAACAGACATGGCGTACCCCTTGTTCGCGAAGCGGGATGCCGCCCATGTCTCGTGCAGCCGAGAGCCGCATCGCCGCGTGAATCGGACGATGGAGACCAACTCGCCTTTGGGCCGGAGACGATGAGTCGATTCAGATTTACCCTGATAGCCAAGGCTTTCAACACATACTCTCAAAGTGTGATGATCGGTCAATTGGTTCGGGGGGCATCAGTCATCAGGTGTACATGCAGGCGCCTGGGGCGGTGGTGGTGTCGTCAGGGACGAGTGGATCACGGGGTTGGCCAGGACCCGGTCGTAGGCATCGCTGCCGCAGGCGCTGTGGCTGTGCGTGCTGCTCACCGCTGTGATCGGCTGGGACCTCTCGCTGACTGTCCCCGTCGCGATCGTGATATAGGCCGGGCCGACTCCGGGAGGCGTTTGGGCGTCTGGGCCGGAGCGAAGACAACTTCCAGATGACGGCCAGTCACCGCCTCACGGAATGTGAGCCAGAACCCGAGAAGTGACGGCGGTGGCCTCGCCGGGCAGGTCGCCCGGCTGCTCATAGGGCAGTGTGGTGAGAGGAGATCACGGCCTTGGGACCATCGGTACAGCCATTAATGATCTTCCTGGGAGCGGACCGTCGGCCGGCGGCGAATGCTGCCGGTGCCCGGTCGGTCCGTGCTCAGGGCTTCGGCTTCCGCCGGACCACCGCCGTACCGGCTTCCAGGTCCACCCCCATGCGGGGCGGCGCGCCGTCCAGCGCGTCGTCCTTCAGGACCTGTTCCTCCACCCGGTGCTCGATCTCCACGCGCTTTGCCGAGTTGAGGAACGCATGCAGCTCGTCGGCGACCGAGGCCCCCACACCCAGCCCATGACGCGGTGTGCGGGCCACTAGGGCATGGCGCAACCAATCGGGCCGGCCGGTACGGACGACTATGTAGCGGGCCGAAGCCAGCAGGAACGGCACCATCACCAGCACGGCCATGACTAAAAGGCTCGACAACATCACCATGAAGGCCCAACGTCCGGCGCCGTGCGGCCGTTCCCGGGGATGAGCCGGTGGAGGTCCGCGTGATCGTATGGCGCTGCTTGCGCGGCGCGTCGAGATACGTCCGCAGCATCTCGTCGATCAACGGCTTGTACAGATCCAGCGCTGTCCGTCGCGGCGGCAGCTTCTTCGTAGGGTCCGGCCAGGCCGAGTCCACGGCCTTCTTGACCGTCCGCCACGACACGTTGTATTTGCGCTCAAGCTCGCGCATCTTCAGGCCCGCGCGGCGGCGAGAGCTTGCGTGTCGGGGCGAGACCAGTTCGCCCGCCATCCACAACGCTCAACTCGCCAACTGAATGCTCGGTCACCCTTCATGATCGCGTGTCGAGGGTGGCCATGAGCCGGTGGTTGGCTGCTCGGGCAGCAACGAGGTCTTCTTCGCGTTCGGACAGTTCAGCACCCGAGCGCGCGCCGAACAGCAGAGCATCGGCTGACGACACGTTACGGCGCCTTCCTCGGTGCGGTGGACGGTCGCCGGGACAGCAGCAACGGGCCTGTGGTCAGGCGGGACGGCAGGCCTCGCACACGTGGTTGTCGATCGCGGCCACCAAGTCCTGAGCCAGTGTCTGCACGGCGACATCCCCGTCACCGGCCAGCCTGTCTGCCAGGATCCTGCCGTCGAGCACAGCTCGGTGAGCCGCGTATTGAACGCCGATCCGTGGAGGATTGGCCTGTTCGAGGATCGTCTGGAGCAGCTGGACCACGCCGGAGCGGCCGGCGACAGAGTCAGTCACCGCGAGATCCCACAGAAACGGAACCGCCGCGGCAGTCGCGTCGAAGACAGACAGCCCACCGAGCCACAGTCCAAGATCACTCAACGCTGAAGCGCTGGTCAATGCATCGCCCCACGCCACCCGTGACAGTCGGCCCGAACCTCTTCCGCTGATCCGTACGCGTGCGTCAGCTCGTGCCACCGAACGCGGCTCATGCCCTTGAGTATCGTCCCCACCGCGCACCCCAGTTCTGATACTTGCCTGCGACGCCAAGCGCCCTCATTCCACCTCACGGAGCACATCGATCGCGAGCCCGGTCCGAACGCTGAAGGAGCGTTCCCAGGACTCGCCGACATGTCACCCACCGCCGAGGCCAGAACGCTCTCCAAACCCACCTACATACGTTCCTCGTTCTTACCTACGTAGCCACATCGCATGCGGCGAAAGCCAGAGCTTCAGCTTCCCTGCGGGAGCGCCCGTTCCCGGCGGAGCCTCGGAGGATTCACCACGCCGATCCACCTCGTCGCCGAGGGGCGATGCCGGCCCTCGCCCTCGTCCTGACAGGTCAGCGGCGAAGGTCTCCCACCTCCGCTCGAATCAACAGCACCTCACGGCACGAACTCCGTGTTCGTCAGATCCCCACGGCTCATGAAGCCGGCCTGCCCCGACACCCCACTCGCGTCAGCAGATCCGAGAAACCGTGCTCAGCCGTGCATCGCGGTGCTGTAGACGTACAGGGCGATCACACCGGCGACGCAGGTGAGGATCACCCATGAACCGAAACTGGTGTGTTTCCCGCTGCCTTTGGGCCGCGCGGCCTTCCTGGAGTGGTTGGACCGCCGGGACGCTGTCCGCGGCACGACCGGCGCCGTGTCGGCCGCCGCGTCGGCGAGCAGGCGACGGCAGGTCGCGGCGAGCACGTCCGTAGTGGCGGAGAGGGGCACCACGGCCTCCGAACGCGCCGGAGCGGTGGTGCCGCCGTCCAGGATGCGCCCCGCGCGTACGAGGATCTCGTCCCGGCCGCCCGCCGGAGCGAGGCTGATCCACCGCCGTACATGCTCACCCCGGATGACCACACCGCCGGACCGCTCCCGGTACACGGCGTGTTCCCGCCACAAGATCTCCGCCAACTCAACGGCAGTGTCTCTCAGTTGTGCGCTCACAACCCCTCCCCCTCCGCCTCACGGCGAATCGAACAAGCATCGCACTCTAGCGGTAGGCGCAGAGGGAACCGGCAGTCCCCCAGTGGCCTCGCCCGCCCCCGGGCACGGTTCTAGAGTGCTCCGACCGGAAACGATCACCTGAGTGGTGTGATGGCCGAGTGTCTGCGGCGGTGGATGTCGCGCAGGTCAACTCAAGGTCGTGACACGGCCTGTCAGTTCTCTGGTCTAGGGTCGCCCGCATGGCTGAGCCCTCCTTTCTGACCGCCGTCCGCGAGTCGTACGACACGGTCGCCGCCGATTACGTCGAACGCGTCCCGCCTCCAGCCGCGATGGACCCGCTGTCACGCGCGATGCTGGCAGGGTTCGCCGAACTCGTGCGGACGGCCGGTCTGGGGCCGGTCGCGGACCTGGGATGCGGCCCCGGCCGCGTGACGGCGCACCTGGCCGGGCTGGGAGTGTCCGCCTTCGGCGTCGATCTGTCACCGAAGATGATCGGGCTGGCCCGGCACGCCTATCCGAACCTGCGGTTCACCGCGGGCTCGATGACCGCGCTGGAGATGAGGGACGACGAGCTCGGCGGCATCCTGGCCTGGTACTCCACCCACCACACTCCCCCGCAGTGGCTGCCGGCGGTGTTCGCCGAATTCCACCGCACGCTCGCGCCCGGCGGCTACCTGCTCTGGGGAGACTATGTCGGCGATGAACGGCTGCAGCCGACCCAGGGCTATGGCCATCCCGTGTCCTACAAGTCGTATCTCCTGCCCCTGAACCGCATGATCGGCCTGCTGGAGCAGGCCGGACTCGTCGTCACCGCGAGGCTGGAGCAGGAGCCTGGCGGACGGGTGAACAGACCGCACGCCTGCCTGCTGGCCCGCAAACCCGAGAAGCCCTGACGGGGCTTTCTCCTGCGGCGAGGCCGCTCGTGTCAGATCGCCGACGGTCACGGCGCGGCGGTCAGGCCGCGGGGTTGAGAGGGCGGCCACCCCAGCGGATGCCTTTCTCGCTGCAGATTCGGGCGCGTTCGCGCCGCTGGGCGGCCAGGGCGTCGGGGTGGCGAGCGTTCTGGTTGCGCCAGTGCAGGTAGAGGTGCAGCGCGCGGGCTTGGACGGTGTGGTTGGGGTGGTTGGAGTTGGCGAGGGTGAACTGCCGCGGCGGCCCGAAGTGCGCCTCGATCGGGTCGGTCCAGGACGCATTGGTCGGCGTGAAGCAGAGCTCAAAGACTGTGATCTGACCTTCCCCTCGTAGCGTGGAGTCCGCGATTGCAAAGGAACTACTGGCAGTGAACCAGCCAGCCGACGCCAGCAGATCAGAGAACGGCCCAGGCTGAGGAGGGCGCGGTCCAGCTGACGAGCGTGCGGTAGCTGGGCCGGTTTCTGCCGGACCTGCGGCAGGCGCCGGCGGAGGTCGCCGGGTATCTGGCGGTGCAATTGGAGATCACGGACCCGTCGTGTCCCGAACAGTACGGCGAGCGTGACGGGACGGCCCGTACGCAGCCGGGGAGATCCAGGAGACGGGGGGCTGGCGGGACTTCGCCGGGGTCCAGGCCGTTACTCCTTCCAGTTTCCCGACCTGCGACCCCTGCGCGACAAGGACGCCGCCGACGACGAATCAGTGGCCGATGGCGGGCACCGGTCAGTGCGGGCTATGGCGGTTCGGGTCGGTACAGCCGTGGTGGCCGGCGCCAGCGTGCGGTCCGGCCCAGGTCGTGCCGGCGAAGGCCACCGTAGCCGTGGCCGCCCTGCTGCGGGCCGCTGGTTGCGGGCCGCAGCGTCCGCCGTGTCAGGGCACGGTGATTACGATCTTGCCGCGCGCGTGGCCGGTGGCGCTGACGTCATGAGCTGTGGCGGCCTCCTTCAGCGGGAACACGGCGTGCAGCGGGACGGTGAGGCGGCCGTGGTCGGCGAGGTCGGCCGCCAGCGGTAGTCCTGCCCAGCCCGGCGACTCTCCGGCTTCGGAGCGGGAGAACCGCACTCCGTGCCGGCCGGCGTCGAAGTCCGCGATGGTCACCACGCGGTGCGGGTCGCCGACGATGGCCACCAGTTCGGCAAGAGAGCCCTTACCAGCCGCGTCCAGAACCACATCGACACCGAGCGGAGCCAGTGGGGCAAGGCGATCGGCCAGCCCCGCCCCGTAGGTGAGCGGTACGACGCCGAGCTGGTCGAGGAAGCCGTGGTTGCCTTCGCTCGCGGTGCCGATCACGGTGAGGCCTCGGGCCTGGGCGAGTTGCGCGGCGATGGTGCCGACGCCTCCGGCGGCACCATCGATCAACAAGGTCATGCCTTCGGCGGCTTCCAGTGCGTCCAGTACACGTGTGGCTGTGTCGATATTGCCCGCGGCGCCACCCGCTTCCTCGAAAGACCATGACTGAGGCTTGGACGCCCACGCCTCCAGCACGGCGTACTGGGCCGCGGCGCCTCCCTGATCCGCGAAGGGGACGAGGCCGAAGACCGCATCTCCCACGGCGGTGCCGGTCACCCCCTCTCCCACCTCGTCGACGATTCCCGCGGCATCCATGCCGGGTATATGGGGGAAGTCCACGGTGGCGATGTCCCGCAGCATCCCTGAGCGCAGGTACCAGTCAGCAGGGGTGACGCCGGTGGCACGCACCGCGATGCGGACCTGACCTGGCCCGGCGTGCGGCTCTTCGACCTCCTCGACACAAAGGACCTCGGAACCGCCATAGCGGTGGTATTGCACAGCAAACACGGACAACCTCCGTACACATGGCACGTCGTTCAGCAGGAGAACTCGCAGCCGCTCACCTCTGCGGCAGAGAGCTGACCGCGGGGCACCGCGGCACCAGGTCACGCTAACCCGCTAAACGGTCGACCTCTTCCGTTTGTGATTAAGTGGGAGACATGCCTGCCCAACTGTCTCGGAACCCGCCCCCCTCCGCCTCCGGCCCCCCCGCCCCGGGGCAGAGAGCCGACGCCCGGCACAACCGCGCCCGGCTCCTCCAGGCCGCCCGCGAGGCGTACGCCCTCAACGGCACCGACGTATCCTCCAGCGCAATCGCCCGGAGAGCGGGCGTGGGTGCCGCCACCCTCTACCGGCACTTCCCGACACGCGGCTCGCTGATCGCCGCCGCGTTCTCCGAACAACTCAGCCAGTGCGTCGCAGCCCTCGACGAGGCCCTCCAGGACGACGATCCCTGGCACGGACTTCGCAACGTCCTCACCAAGGTGTGCACGATGCAGGCCCAGGACCGCGGGTTCAGCGCCGCGTTCCTCTCCCAATTTCCCGACGCGCCCGACGTCCATCGTGAGCGTGCCCGCGCCGAGGCATCCCTCGCCCAGCTGGTACAGCGTGCGAAGGACACCGGACAGCTGCGCGAGGACTTCGACCCCAGCGATGTCACCCTCCTGCTCCTGGCCAACAACGGCGTCGTGCGAGAGTCCCCGGCGGCCTCCATGGCCGCATCCCGCCGCCTGCTCGCCTACTTCCTCCAGTCCTGCCTGCCGACGGACGGCACACCCCTGCCCCAGCCCGCGCCACTCCGCCTTGACGACCTCTACAAGCCACCGCGAACGGGGTGACCGCCGGCGTCCGCCCGGGGGCAGGCGCCCCTGACGTGGATGTTCCTCAGACCCCACCACCGCACTGCCGTCACTTCTGGTCGCCATTTCGGAGCCTCATGATCGCCAACCGCCTCCGAAGACCGTCGACAAACACTGCTCCTGGAAATCAACGAAGCCAGGGCGTCCCTCCGCCTTGCGATGCATCGCATCTGACACCGCACGCTGATCCACCAGGGATTACGGGACAGCGCTCAGCTGCGGGTCCTCGAAGGACGCGCCCCTTCCTGCACGGTTCAACTCCCCTTTACGGGGCGAGTATTTACGAATTCGTAAAGCGGCGGGCAACCGTCTGGGCAGCGGGCCGGCAGCCCGATCCGCGCGCGGCCCGCACCGCCCGATTGCGCGACCTCAACCAGCGGCTCACCAGCAAAATCACGTGAACTCACGTGAACTCACACGAACTCACCGGCAGGGGGACGACCCTGGCGGCGTCGTCCCCCTGCCCCGTCACTGATGTGTGGTTCCACACCTGCCGAACCTGCCGAGCCGGGAGACGGCCGACCCGCGCGGTCTCTCCCGCCTCGCCACTGCGTCTCACGCCCCGGCGGCTCCGTCGATGCGCTCTCGGATCAGATCGGCATGGCCATTGTGACGCGCGTACTCCTCGATCATGTGAACCATGATCCAGCGCAGGGAAACTCCCTGATCTCCTACATGGCCGGCCTCCTGCTCGGACAGATGCCCGGAATCGTCCAGCGACGCGGCGGCGACAAGCTCGCGGCCCCGAGCGATCTCCGTCTGCCAGGCAGTCACCGCCTCTTCGAATCCTCGGTCCGGATCAAGGGCAAAACCGTCGCCATTGCTCTCCCCGAAAACCGGGGGCAGGTCCTGGCCTGCAAACACACGCCGGAACCAGTTGCGCTCCACCTCGGCCAGGTGCTGGACGAGGCCCAGCAACGTCATCGACGACGGTGCCGAGGTCAGTCGCAATTGATCATCTTCGAGGCCCGAGCATTTGAGGGCCAGAGTCGCACGGTGAAAGTCGAGCCACGCCTCCAGCATGACTCGTTCGTCGGCATGCGCAGGCGGGATCGGACGTCCATCCGGGGTCGTATTCATGACAGCACCCTGCCAGAAGCAGGTGGACCGCGACGGGGAAGACGGTCCGGCCGGTGTCATCCGCCTGGTCCACGCGGTGGGCGTATCGAAGGCACATCCCACGTAGCCTCTTTCACGTGCCAGCCTCCCGCCTGTATCGCGTCGCCGTACTTGTGCTCGAAGGTGCGAAGCCGCTCGATGTCGGAATTCCCGCGCAGGTCTTCGCGACCCGCGCGAGCATGCCGTACGAGGTGCGGGTGTGCGGGGCGGCACCCGGTCTCGTGACCGGCGGCGATGGTCTGTCGTACGGCGTCGCCCACGGCCTCGACGCACTTGCGTGGGCCGACATCGTCTTCGTCCCCGGATACCGGTTCCCGGACCGCGACGACCCCCCGCGGGCCGTCCTCGACGCACTGATCGCCGCCCATGCCCGGGGCGCGCGGCTCGCCGCCATCTCGACGGGCGCCTTCGCGCTCGCCGCCACGGGCCTGCTCGACGGCAAGCGCGCCACGACGCACTGGCACTACACGCGGGCACTGGTGGCACGGCATCCGCTCGTTCAGGTCGACGAGAACGTTCTGTTCGTCGACGAGGGCAGCGTGCTGACGTCGGCCGGCGCCGCCTCGGGCATCGACCTGTGCCTGCACATCCTGCGCGGCGACCTCGGAGTGGCCGCGTCGAACCATGCGGCCCGGCGCCTTGTCGCGGCCCCCTACCGCAGCGGCGGTCAGGCGCAGTACGTGCCACGCAGCGTGCCCGAGCCACTCGGCGAGCGGTTCGCCGCCACCCGCGAGTGGGCGCTTCACCGGCTCGGCGAGCCCCTCACCCTGGAGGCGCTCGCCCGGCATGCGGCGGTGTCGCCGCGCACGTTCTCGCGTCGCTTCGTCGAGGACACGGGATACACGCCGATGCAGTGGGTCATGCGCGCCCGCGTCGACCTGGCCCGTGAGCAGCTCGAATCTTCGGAGCGGAGCGTCGAGCAGATCGCCACCGACGTCGGTCTCGGCACCGGTGCCAATCTGCGGTTGCACTTTCAGCGGATCCTCGGCACGACGCCGAGCGAGTACCGGCGCACCTTCACCCAGGGCGAGTAGCCCGCTGCCACGTGGCGAGATCCTTTTGAACCGTGGCGATCGTGCCGCTGTCGCGGGCGGATGCAGCACGCGAAATTGATGGTGAACCGAAGGGACACCATTCATGACTCGCATCGCCATCAACGGATTCGGCCGCATCGGACGCAACGTGTTCCGCGCGCTGCTGGAGCGCGACAGCGACCTCACGGTCGTCGCCGTCAACGACCTCACGGAGCCCGTCTCCCTCGCGCGGCTGCTCGCCTACGACACGACGGCCGGCCGGCTCGGTCGCCCGGTGACCGTCGACGGGGACGCCCTCGTTGTAGCGGGCCGTCGGATCACGGTGCTCGCCGAGCGCGAACCGGCGCAGCTGCCGTGGGCCGAGCTCGGCGTGGACATCGTGCTTGAGGCGACCGGCCGCTTCACGTCGGCCAAGGCCGCCCGCGGCCACCTCGACGCGGGCGCGAAGAAGGTGCTCGTCAGTGCTCCGTCGGACGGCGCCGACGTCACGCTCGCG
This sequence comes from Streptomyces sp. NPDC059832, assembly GCF_042731715.1. Classification (NCBI taxonomy): domain Bacteria; kingdom Bacillati; phylum Actinomycetota; class Actinomycetes; order Kitasatosporales; family Streptomycetaceae; genus Streptomyces; species Streptomyces sp. NPDC059832. Next base: position 89,274 of record NZ_JBHWIY010000001.1, read on the forward strand.
TTCGGGGTCAACACGGATGCGTACGACCCGGACGTGCACACCATCATCTCGAACGCCTCGTGCACGACCAACGCGCTGGCACCGCTGGCCGCGGTGCTCGACGACCTCGCCGGCATCGAGCACGGCTTCATGACGACGGTGCACGCCTACACGCAGGAACAGAACCTGCACGACGGTCCGCACCGTGACGCCCGCCGGGCCCGTGCCGCCGCTGTCAACATCGTGCCGACCACGACGGGCGCCGCCAAGGCGATCGGCCTCGTACTGCCGAACCTCGACGGCAAGCTGTCGGGGGACTCGATCCGCGTGCCGGTCCCGGTGGGCTCGATCGTCGAACTCAACACAACCGTCGCCCGCGACGTGACGCGCGACGAGGTGCTGGCTGCCTACCGCGTCGCAGCGGAGGGGCCGCTCGCCGGCGTACTCGAGTACTCGGACGACCCGCTCGTGTCGTCCGACATCACGGGCAATCCCGCTTCGTCGATCTTCGACTCGGCCCTTACCCGCGTCGACGGGCGCCACGTCAAGGTGGTCGCCTGGTACGACAACGAGTGGGGCTTCTCGAACCGCGTGATCGATACGCTCGAACTCCTCGCCGACCACTGACCAAACGCCAGGGCGGTACCTCACCTCCGGCGACCGCGCCGCCCAGCACCTCCTGTGAGCGCTCCAGTCGACCAGCCGGGCCGGCTGGAGCGCTCAGTCACAAATGGATGACGTCGCCGGGCGGCCGGTGCCGGCCTGACCGCATGACTGGACTGCCGCGGCGACGGGTGTACGGATCGGACCACGACGACCCCGACCCTACGAGCAGCCCGGCCGCGAGTACGTCGAGTTCGTCGGCGGCGCCCTGGACGGCCAGCTCGTCGATGTCACCCACGCAGCGACCGTTCGTCTGAAAACCATGGGGCGACGGCCGGGACCCGGCTCGCACTGCGCCTCCGCCAACTCGAAGTCGCTGGCCAAGGGCTGGCGAGAGTAAGGGCCGAGCGGGACGAACTCGCCGTCGCCGAACGCGTCCTTGAGCGGGTGAGCGAGCGCCGGCCGACGAGCGCGCTTCGGCCACGCCGGTACCCGGCCAGGCGGGTGGTCGGGCGGTCATGCTGATCCGGCACCGCGCGCCGGACGTGGAGGAAGCACGCTCCCGTCGGTCTACCGACGCATCCTCGCCGCCGTGCGGAAGGCCGCCGGACCGGTCATGGCCCGGAAGTTCGGCGAGATGCTGGGGGTGGATGTCAGCATGCGGGGCAAGCTGGAACCGCTGCACGGGAAGCCGAACTCCGCACCAAACCCGCTCGTGTCACCCACCCTCCTGCGCGCTTTCCCCACCCTCCTGCGCGCTCAACTGGTCCTGACGAACCTCGAAGTCAACCGCTGACTGTCTTCGATGGGTGGAGAGGTCTCCCTGCAGGAAGGGGAGCTGGCTCCACTGTCGATACGCGCTCCAGCTGGATTCCTCGCTGCTGCGCCGATCCGTAGGTTCGACGTCATGACGTTCTCAACCAGGCACCTACCGCTCGTCAACCGGCGACGTGGTCTTTTCATCTTCCTCGGAGTCGCTTACATCGGCATGTGGGCGGCCATGTCACCACTCCTGGCCAGCGGTTACCAGCGCGGCGACGCACGCGAGGAGACTGGTGCGCTGGAGCAGGTGTGCATCGCGGCCGCGATGTTGGCGCCTGCCCTCGCCGCAATCCTCGTCGTCCGCTATGTCGAGCGCAGCGGCCGGGTGCGGGACACGCTCGCCCTGCGCTGGACGAAGCCCTGGGGGCGTGCTGCACGGGCGTGCCTGATGGCTTTCGTCGTCCCCGCCGGCCTCACCACGGCTGCTCTTGTCATCGGCACCTTCGCCGGCCGCTACCCGTTCGGTGGAGTGCACTGGAACGGGCTCGGCGCGTGGGCGGCCGCAGCGGTGCTGAACATGCTGGTGTCGCTTCCACTGTTCTTCGGCGAGGAACTGGGCTGGCAGGGCTACCTTTTCCCACGCCTCGCACAGGACGGTGACCGCCGGAGCCTGATACGGGCGTACGCCATCACCGGCGCGGCCTTCGCCCTGTGGCACCTGCCCACGCTGCTGATGGGCGGCCAGTACCCAGGTCGGCCCTGGTATGTGTCGGTGCCCGCCATGCTGGTGAGTTGCCTCCTCATCCTGCCCGTCTTCACATGGCTGCGTCTGCGCTCCGGCTCGGTCGTACCCGCCGTCATCGGCCATGCGTTCGTGAGTTCGGTGAGTGTCGCCATGGTCACGGAGTTCGCCGATTCCAAGGCGGCACTGGATCCCCTGCACATGAGCATGGCCGGATGGCCCGGCTGGATCGTCACAGGCGCGTTCGTCGCCTTCCTGGCGCTGACCGGCCGACTCCGGCCATCCTTCTACACGGCCCGAACCGTTCCTCACCCCGCATCGATCCGCAAACTGTAAGTGCGTGTTCGGCGGGGCCGACCACGGGCCGAGCCACCGAGGCCTGGTCGAGGCGGTGCGGGCTGAAGGAGCTCACGGTCAGGTGCTCATCCACCTTGCGTGAAACCCGTTGACGTACGTCGCACGCACCGCACCCGACCAGGACGGAGCCACGCAAACGGACATTGGTCTTCCCATCCTGAACGTCCATGTCGAAACACACGCTGCCAATCGATCTGCTCCGCAGACTGCCGCACACGACCAGCGCGAGGATGAATCAGGCGGTGAAGCACCCCGGGTGCGGAGCCAGCCTCACAGCGTCCGGGGGCGTTGTCCGAGGTAGTGGTTACGATCCCGGTCATGCGTCTTGAAGATCAGCTGGACAGGCTGGCGGAACTGGGGCTGCCGCTCGCGGCCGGCCGGACCGTGGACGAGTTGCTGTACTCGTGGCCGCGGGAAGGATACGAGCGCAAGCCGTTCGACCTGGTGCTGTTCGCGCTGGGCTGCGCGGTCGAGGACGAGCCGTGGGAACGGTGGTTCTGCGACCGGGCCTGGCACTTCGACACCGAGTGCGTCCGCGGCCGGGGTTCGTACGTGGCCATCGCCCGGCAGCTGTGCCGGATCGCCGGCCTGCCGGACGCCCTGTCCGGCCTGCGGGACCACGTCGACCTCGGCGCGGAGGAGGCGTGGATCGAATACACGGCCGACGGCCGGCGGGTCAACTGGCCCATCGAAGTCAGGGACGACTGGGCCGACTTGATGGTCGTGAGCTATCTCATCGACGAGCTGGAACACGGGGACCGGCGCTTCCACGTCCGGCACAACGGCCAGGCCATGACGCTCTTCTTCCTCGACGACGACGCGGCCGCACAGCTCAACGCGCTGACCGGCGGACAGACGGTCGTCCCCTTCCCGGGGTAACGGCCCCGCTCGCCCGGAACACGGACGCCCCCCACAAGGTGATGTCCGGCCCTGGCCTGCACCTGGCTGTGGGGCTCGGCAGGCAACTGCGAGAGCTGCAGGCAGCCGGACAGATCGTCGGCCCGCGCAAGGCCCGCATCGAGCACCTCAAGAAGGCGAACGGGGAGCTGGCCGTGCGGGTTGTGGCACGCGACGAGCCGATCAAGGAGTTGACCGCCTCAAGACGTCGGCGATCCTACGGCTGGCTGCGCAGCACGAGGAGTCCTTGACTGCCGGCGACGGAGCACGCCGCGCCGCGCCGTACGGCGTCCGGGCCTATCGACACCTTCATCGGCTACCGGGTCGCAGCGGCTGCCGTCGGGGCTACGGAGCGCTGGTCGGCGCGCTGCGCCGCACGTGCCAGGAGAGCGATCCCCACCAGTACGGCTCCGACAGCGACCGAGAACCAGAGCATCGCCGTCGTGGGCGACACCTACTGGGTCGCGATGCCGACGGCGACAGCAGGAACGACAAGCCCCGCATAAGCGACAAGCCCCGTATAGGAGACGAGGAACAGAGCCGCCGTCGCCTCGCCCGCTGCTCGGGCTTCGAGACCCGCATCGCGCGGCCGATGGAGGACTTGAAAAGCACTCCGGCGCCGGCCCCGAGGACGACCGCGGAGATCAGGAACAGGGCCAGGTTCCTCGTCTCCATCGCCGTCGCGAGGAGGCCCGTACCGCAGGCGACCACTTCGACTACGACCCTCGCGAGCAGGACCCGCTTGCGCCCCACCCAGTCGGAGCCGTGTCCGACCTGGCCGACGAGCGCTTCGTCGACTACCCGGTGGGGTACGGCAGCCGCACGATGGTCGCCCGAGCTTGCGAAGACATCATGCGGTCACCTTGGCGATGAACGCCGTGACGTTCGTAACGGTCCGCAGGATCTTCTCCTCCAAGGTGAGCGACTCGTGGAGCCGCGCACCGATGCCCGCGTCTTTCCTGCCTCGCACGTACAGCGGGCAGGCGAGGTCGCTGCATATGTAGGCGCCCACCGAGTTGCCCTGCTGTCCCGCCTTGCCTGCTTTCGCGGCGACCATCAGTGAGACACCGCCGGTGTGGGTGGTCAAGCACATCGAGCACATGCTGCTCCGCGTTTGCCAGGGGGTGTTGGTGGGGCAGCGCAGGGCGAGTGCCGTCGGACGGCCGTCCAGCTCGGTGGCGAGGTAGGCCCGGTGAGGGGCCTGGGGGTCCCGCCAGCCGAGGAAGTCCAGGTCGTCCCAGGGCCGCTCGGCGAGGTCGTGAGGGATGGACAGGCGCTTGGCCTCGCCCTTGGTGCAGTTCACGAAGGCGGTGCGGATCTCCCGCTCGGTCAGAGGTCTCATAAACCGCAGGCTAGTTTGCCTAAAACCTTTAGGCAAATGCATAATGGTTATCGCCAGATCGGAGGAAGATTATGGTTAGAGTAGGGCTGACACCGGAGCGCCTGACCCTGGCGGGGGCGGAGCTGGCCGATGAGGTCGGTTTCGATCACGTGACCGTCTCGGCGCTCGCCCGGCGGTTCGACGTCAAGGTCGCGAGTCTGTACTCGCACCTGAAGAACTCCCAGGAGCTCAAGACCAGGATCGCGCTGTTCGCGCTGGAGGAACTCGCCGACCGGGTCGCCGATGCCGTGGCCGGACGTGCCGGCAAGGACGCCCTGGCCGCCTTCGCGGATGCCTACCGCGACTACGCCCGGGAGCACCCTGGCCGCTACGCCGCCGCCCGCCTCAGGCTCGATCCCGAGACGGCGGCCGCCAGCGCCGGGGTGCGGCACGCACAGATGACGCGGGCGATCCTGCGCGGCTACGACCTGACGGAGCCGGACCAGACGCACGCGGTCCGGATGCTGGGCAGCGTGTTCCACGGCTACGTCAGCCTGGAGCTGGCCGGAGGCTTCGAGCACAGCGCCCCCGACGCGCAGGAATCCTGGGCCTGGATCGTGGACTCCCTCGACACCCTGCTGCGAAACCGCGCTGCACACTGACCGGATGAGGGCCGCACCGCCGGAGGCGGTCGCCCGCGCCGGGCGCCGAAGCATCTGATACCGGGGCGCCGAAGCATCTGATGCCGGGTGCCAAATCATCTGATACTGAAAACCTTGAGCAAGGCTGAGGCAATGCACACTGAGCACGACTGGATCACCACACCTGTCACCGCGGACATCTTGCGCGGTCACCTCGACGTGGAAACGACCGCACACGGTCTGCTGCCGCATCGGCTGCCCGCTCGGTCTCGACGGCAGATCCCCGACAACCAACTGGCCACGGCCGAGGCCCAGCCCTCCGGCGTGCGGTTGGCTTTCCGTACCCGGGCCACGAACATCACTCTGGACACGCTGCCCACCAAGCGGGTCTACCGAGGTTTCCCGGCCCCGCCCGACGGCGTGTACGACCTGCTGGTCGATGGCCGGCTCGCTGCCCAGGCCACGGTGGCCGGCGGAAACGTGCGCACGATCACCGACATGGTCACCCAGTCCTCCGAGCTGTCCGAAGGGCCTGTCTGCACCGCCCGGTTCACCGGTCTACCCACGCATGACAAGGACATCGAGATCTGGCTTCCGCATACAGAGGTCACCGAGCTGATCGCCCTGCGCACCGATGCCCCCATCGAGCCGGCGCCGGACCGCGGGCGCAGGGTGTGGCTGCACCACGGCAGCTCCATCAGCCACGGCTCGAACGCCACCCACCCGACTGCCATCTGGCCGGCCCTGGCAGCCGCCCGGGGCGAAGTGGAGCTGGTCAACATGGGGTTCGGCGGCGGCGCGCTGCTCGACCCGTTCACCGCCCGTGCGATGCGGGACACCCCCGCGGACCTGATCAGCCTGAAGATCGGCATCAATGTCGTCAACAGCGATGTGATGCGCCTGCGTGCCTTCGGCCCTGCGGTGCACGGATTCCTCGACACCATCCGCGAGGGGCACCCGGCCACGCCACTGCTGGTCGTGTCGCCCATCCTGTGCCCGGTCCAGGAGGACACCCCCGGCCCCCTCATGCCCGACTTCGACGGCGGGACCTTGCGGTTCAAGGCCACGGGCGATCCGGCTGAACGCGCCGCCGGGCGCCTGACGCTCAACATCATCCGCGACGAACTCGCCCGGATCGTCGAACAGCGGGCGGCCGACGATCCGAAGCTGTACTACCTCGACGGCCGTGACCTGTACGGGGAGAAGGACTACGCCGAATTCCCGCTGCCTGACGAGATCCACCCTGATCCCGCGGCTCACCGCCGTATCGGCGAGAACTTCGGGCGGCTCGCGTTCGGCGACGGCGGCCCCTTCGCCACCAGGACCGGCTGAGCACATCGCTCCGGTCCAGGGCTGGAGGGCCTGCGTCGCCTGTCGGGTCGACCTCGACGGCCTGCGTTTCGGCACACAGAACGTCGGCTGAGCCGACGAACGGCACGACGACCTCGTAGACCATGCGCACCACCCGGCGCCGGCCCCGCTCGTCGGTGCGGCACACGACCTCCCCCCGGCCCTCGCCCATCGTCTTGTGCACGGGCGCCGTCTCGTCCAGTGGGTAGTACGTCGTGTTCCCGGTGTGGATCAGCACACTGATGCGGGGCAGGTCCGCCGCCCCCGGGAGGCGCTTCACCACCCGCTGGGCTGCTCGATGTCACAGTCGCGCCGGAAGTCCTCGCGTGCAGTGAGGTTCTGCTGGTTTTCCGGGTCGAGGGAACTCACCGGCAGGGTCACCCACAACGGATCGAACCAGCGGGTTCGCGGCTCCCCGAAGAACCCGCTGACGCAGTGAAGAACAGTGGAAAACGGTGGAGAACCGGGAGTGGGCGACGGACCTGGATCGGGGCCGGATGGCGGATGTCCTGGCATCGGCCCATGACCGCGATCCGGCGGCATTTGCGGGAGACTGTCGGGTGCCCACTTCCCGATCGCTTGCAGCCTCCGACGAGGTACGTGCCTATCTCGTCGGTCAGTTGAATCTCGCCCTGCGTCGTCCCGGAATGTTCGGGAATGAGCTGGGCTTGCGCATCCTGGTGGATCATCTGCTGTTCGTGGAGTGCCGGCCCGAGGCCCTGGCCGAGCAGCAGCGGGTCTGGGAAGAGCGCGGCGCCTGGTCCAACATCGGCGTCGCGGGCGCGTTCCGCGATCTGATCCCGGACAGCTACTACGAGTACGGCATGGCCTCGGTGTATGCCGAGTTCGCGCACCGCCGCGGCTGGCTCAAGCCCGACCGCGTGCTGGGCTCCGACGAATACGCAGCCTTGCAGGGTTCGGTCCGCCAATGGGCGGGCGAGGACCGCGTGTGGGCGGACGTCGTCGACGAGTTCGGTTCCCCGTCCATGCTGTTCGGCGGGACCAACCCCTTGTATGGCAAGACCCTCGGCTACCTGACCGAGAACCCGGAGGAACCGATGGTGTCCTTCCATCTCTGGAACGGCAGTGCTCCGGGAACCGGGCAATCATGGCCACCTGAGCACGAAGAGCCCCTGCTGCTCGCCGTGCGCTTCGGAACCGGACCCTTCCGCCAGAGCTTCACCTTCACCCCGGAGGGGCAGCGACGGCTCCCTGCGGGGTGGCGCTCAAGATCGGCGGGCTGACATCCGGCGGATACCCGGGATTCAGCGCGCGGGCGGACGGGCGCGGACCGGCGAACCCGGACATCGGCGTCGCTCTGCTCGTCGCCGCTGAAGTGATGACCCTGCTGTTGTACGTCCTGACGGGCTCCGGCCAGAACGGTGGCCCTCCGGCGCGCTGACGCGAGTAGCACCGGCGGGCACGCTTTTGCGTGCCTGCCCGGGGCGATACCCGGATGACGCCGGGCGACGTACACGGCGCCGGGACTGGTGGGATTTCACATCATGCACCGGGCACTCCGAGCGCACCAGACACTCCGAACGCGCCGTGCGCTCCCAACTGAGCCGGGCCGGACTCCGAAGCCCTGAGCTGACAGAGCTCAAAGGGACCCACTCCCACACCTCAACCTCTGTGGAACGCTGGGGCGATGATCCCTAATGCACCGAGCGACGCGGAGTCACTTGCCGTCGGAGCCCTGGAGTGGCTGCTGAGGGCTGCCCGGGACGTCGACAACGGCTCGGCCTGGCCGGACACCCTCGCCGACGACCAGGTCACACCGATTCTGTACAGCGGGACTTCGGGGGTGCTGCCAACCCTCCTCGACGCATGGCGGTACTTCGCCGACCACCGGTACGCGGACGCGGCCCTGCGCGGTGCCCGCAGCGTCGCTGACGCGGTCGAAGACTGGGAGAACAGCGGCCTCTACACGGGGGTGGCCGGAATGGCCGTCGCCCTGCGGGGTGTGCACCGTGTGCTCGGCGACACCGTGGCGGGGGCGTCCGCCGACCGTGCTCTGGACATCCTGCGGTCCCGTTACGACGGCGCAGGGTGGAACGACTGCTTCGAGCTGATCGTCGGCAACGCCGGCATAGCGCTCGCCGCACTGGAGTGCGGCGACCTCGACCTCGCCCAACTGGCCGTCAACCGCTACCTGCACACTGCCGAACCCACCACCGCCGGCGTCCAGTGGGAGATCCGGACCGGCGCGGTACCCCGCATGCACCACATGTCGCACGGCACCCTCGGCATCGTCTACGCGCTCGCCGCCGTCGGCCGGGCCGCCGACCGCCCCGACCTCGTCGACCTCGCACTGGCCGGCGCCGCCGATGTCGTCTCCCGCAACGAAGCCGGCCCGGATGGCTTCGTCGCGCACTCCGACCCGCAACAGCAACACGAGAAGATCGAACGCCATAACTACGGCTGGTGCCACGGCACGGCCGGCGACGCCCAGGTGTTCCGCCTCCTGAGCCACATCCTGCCCGACGATCCCGTCTGGCCCGCCCTCGTCGACCGCTGCTGGCGCACACTCGTCAACTCCGGTATCCCACGGCGGATCCGCCCCGGCTTCTGGGACAACAACGGCCGCTGCTGCGGCACCGCCGGCGTCCTCGCACTCGCATGCGACCGCCAGGTCGAACGCGGCGACGGCCACGACTTCGCCGACGTCCTCGTCGCCGACCTCGCGGCCCGCGCGACGACCGACGCCAACGGCATCCACTGGTCCAACGTCGAACACCGTGAAACGCCCAGTGACCTCCTCCCCGCCACCGGCTGGGCCATGGGCAACGCGGGCATCATCCGTGAGCTCCTGCGCCACGCCCGCATCACCGCGAACCGCGAACCGCGATACGCAGTCCCCTTCCCTGACCACCCGCCCACTGCCTGAGAGCCTGTTGCGGCTCCGTTCGCCGAACGGTCACCATGCCGTTCGGTGAACGCTCGCCCCCCAAAAAAACCCGGGCCTGTCGGCTTCGAAGCCGACGGCATGGCAACAGACATCCAGCTCGTTGGCAGTCACGTGCCGCCGGAGGGAGCCCCAGCAGGCCCGGCGCGGATCGGCCCGATCAGTGCCAGGCGGTCTTCACGCCGGGGGCGACCGGGGCCAGAAGGGCCTGCAGCGGGTCCATCTCTTCCGCATTGGCACCGATGTCGGCGTCATCGACCCGATCGACCCGAGGATCGAAACCCCCGACGAGGTACGTGATCGCGTCCGGCAAGCCGCCCGTCACATCCCCACCGACCAACTCGGCACCTGCGACGACGCCGGCTTCGCCCCCTGGGCCGACGACGCCTCGACCTCGCGGGAGACGGCCTTCGCCAAGATCGGAGCCCGCGTACAGGGCACCGAACTCGCCGCCCAGGCCCTCGGCCTGTAACCAGCCCGCGCACGAGCGGGCCTCCGGCCCGCGTCCCGCGTCGGTGTAGTGGCCCGGCATCGCGCCGTCGATGGCGGTGACCTGAGCCCGTACTGAGATCTGCGGTCTGGCTCGATAACCCGACTCCACGCGTCTCGCCCCAGCCGGTCCGCGCAGGTCAGTCGATCTGCTCGACACCGTGCGCCGACTGGGGCTCCTGTGCCCGGCGACGCGCTGGAGCCGTCCGCAACACCCTGTGCTGGGAGTCCGCGCGGGACCGCGCCCGGTCTCACCAAGGGTTCAGGTACCGGGGGCCGCTATCGCCGCGGCGGGGCCGCGTTGAGAGCGGGGGGTTTTGTCGCCCACGCGCTTGGGGGCGATGGTGCGGGGATCGACGGCTTCACCCGGGGCGCCTTCGTGGTACGGCCCGTCGGGGTTGGCGTCGCGGTCGTGCGGGAGAAGGAAGAAGACGCGGCGGAGCTGGAGGCCGCTGTCGGGGTCGGCTTCGGCTTGGGCGTCGAGTTCGGTGTAGCCGACCATGCGCCCGTCACGTTCGTAGCGGGGCTTGCCGCGGCGGCGGGCGGTCTTGTCGAGCGCCTGGCGTACGTAGTCGAGGTCGTCGGGGTTCTCCAGCCACACCACGGCGCTCTCGTGGCGGAGGTCGCTCTCGTTCAGCAGCGAGCTCATGGCTGCAGCCCCTTTTCGTTGTCGATGGCCAGTTGCGGGCCTGGGTGGATGTGGTGAGCACGATCCCTGGCGGGGGCACCGTACTCATGGTAAGCCGGGTTGGCGGATGCGTGTCGGGCGCTCCGGTCAGGCACGGCCGGCCTGCGGTTCGTCGTCGGTGAGAAGTCCGAGGCCGGGGTAGTACTTCTTGCCGCTGGACTTCATCATGTCGGCGGGTGAGGCGAGGGAGAGTTCCTGACGCACTCGGGTGGCGAAGGCGCGGGCGGTGGCGGGTCGGATGCCCTCACCGGCGCTGCACCAGCTGCTGTACGTGGCGTACAGCAGGCCTTGTTCGACGCGGAGGTCGGCCGGGCCACGTTCGGCGGCGCGGTCGCCGTTCTCGGTGGTGCAGCACTCGGTGAGAAAACGGCCGATGTGGTCTTCGGTGGTGGCGTAGGCCTCGGTGGCGATGCGGACGGTCGCGGGCCCGGCGAGAGGGTCGCGGGTGTCGAGGTAGTGCTGGGCACCTTCGATGAGCCACTGCAGAATGCCGGGGCCCTCGCTCTGGACGAGTTCCTTGGCCAGGTTGTCGATCTTGCGAGCGGCGGGTACGACGCGTTCGAAAGGGATCAGGCGGATCCTGCGCCAGAAGGCGTGGCCGCCGGTTCCGACTTCAGGGCGGTGGTTCCCGAGCAGCCAGAGTTTGTGGGTGGGGTTGAAGCTGAAGAAGTCCTGGCGCATGCGGCGGGCCATGATGCGGTCGCCGCCGGTCAGGAGCTTGACCCGGGATTCGTCGAACTTGTCGTTGGGTTTCAGTTCGGAGCACACGACGATGCGCCGGCCGTGTAGTTCGGTGAGTTCGGTGGAGTGCTCGGAGAACTTGCCCTTCTCCATGAGGAAGCCGGGCGGGGCGGCCTGGGCGTAGTCGCCGAGGATCTGGGTCATGACGTCGAGCAGCACGGACTTGCCGTTGGCGCCGGTGCCGTAGAGGAAGGGCAGGACCTGGGCTCCGACGTCGCCGGTGACGGAGTAGCCGAGGAGCAGGTGGAGGAAGTGGATGGTCTCCTCGCCCTTGGCGTCGTCGCCGAAGGTGTCGTGGAGGAAGCGGTGCCAGCGAGGGGTGGGCATCGTCTCGGGGGCGACGCTGGTGGCCCGGGAGTGCATGTCTGCTTCGGGGTCGGGCTTGTGGAGGTGGCCGGTATGGAGGTCGACGACGCCGGCCGGGGTGCACAGGGCGTAGGGGTCGCCGTCCAGGACGTCGGGGTCCAGAGCGAGTGCCGGGGAGGCTTTGGCCTGGGTGAGCATGGCCTTGATACCCGGGGTCGACATGGAGCGTCGGCGGTGGGAAGCGAGCTCGCGGTTGGTGAACTGGCCGGTCGGGTCAGTGGCGGGCATCTGCTCGGCCAGATCACCCGCCGCCCATACGGCGGCCTTCTCGCCTCCGGTGCGCTTCCAGCGGTACTGGTCCCAGTGGTACCAGCCAAGGCCTTCCACGTGGCGGAACTGGTCGCCGAACATCACCGCGAACAGCTTGGCGTTGCCCCGGTCGGTGAGCAGCCCGGGGAGCCGGCCCGACTGCGCCGATGGCTCGTGGACGGCCGTGGTGGCGGCCCTCTGCTGGGCCGGCAGGCTGGGGTGTTCCGCCTGGCCTTCGAGATCGAGCATCTGCTGCGCTGCGGCAGTGGCGTCGAAGCGCGGGCTGTCGGCGCTGCTCATGGGCGTCCTTTGAGATGGAGCGGCCGGCTTGCGCCGGCGGACAGGGCAGAGGTGATGACGGAAAGGCTGTGGCGGCTGCGATGCGGCCGAGCAGCGTCGGCGGCCGCGGTCAGCAGCTCGCGTGCCTGGCTGTCGGTGAGGTGGCCGGAGGCGATCAGGCCACCGGCGGTGTAGGCGGCTCGGTTGAGTTTCTCGGTGAAGGCGGTGCCCTCGGTGGCGGCCGCGCAGTCCAGCACCTGGCCGAGCAGCGGTTCCAGGAGCTGGTGGGCGCGCTGACCGGCTGGGCGCAGGGTACTGGGGCGTGGTGGCGGAAGCTGGGCGGGCCGGTGGTCGACCAGGTGGCCCGTGCGCTGGAGTTCGCCGGCGAGCCAGTCGGGCAGGAGGGCGGGAAGCCGGGCTGCGCCGACCGGGCCGTATGTGCCGGCGGAGGTGCGGGTGGCGGGGGTCACGATGTAGCCGCCGGTGGACCGGACATCGACCTGCCAGGCGAGGGCGGCCTTCGGGCTGGACCCCACGGAGGAGCGGTAGCGGGGGCCTTCAGGGGGTGTCCGGTACCAGACGTGCAATCCGCCCGACGGAGTTCGCACACGCAGGGTGGAGTCGTCGTCTGCTGGGCTTTGCCGGCTGCGGAGGGCGGCCAGCAGGGCGAGGGTGTCGAACCCCGAGGCAAGGCCTGCCAGGTTGACGCTCTCGTGGATCGGGATGCCGGGCAGGAGCCGGTTCCGGTCGGGAACTTCGGCGCTGTGGGCATCGATGTCGAGGACGACAAGGCCTGCCGGTCCGCAGGAGACTCCGACGCCAAGCGTGGGGTTCCTCCCCCACCAGGCGTCCAGGAGAGCAAGGTTCGTGGTCGCAGCGTGAAAGCCGTGGCACCACCGGCCTGCGGAATGGCAGGGACAGTCCTGAGGCCTGTGGGGCTCGTTGCGGCACGTCGGGCAGTTGGCGGCCGGGGTCTTACGGCCTGGCGCCAGCGGATGCACTGGCCAGCCGTTTCCGGCGCACCAGCGGGCAACGTCGTAGGGACTGGCGGTTCCCGTGGAGCGGGGAACGCTGGTCTCACTTTGACGCGGCACGCTGATCGTCCTTGCCGAGGAGCTAATAGCCTGTTCAGTCCCTTCGGCAAAAGACCAGGTCACAGCGCTGTTACCGTCAGGCAAGGGACCGAAGGGACTGAGTTTCCAATGAGGTCAGAGCCTACATCAGCGGTCTGGGCACGGGCGTAGCCGTTTCCCGACTTGGGTCCCTTCAGTCCCTTCGTCACCTGGGGAGTTGGGGCACCTGCTCCTTGGACAAGCAGCTGATCAGGTTGGCCGGCCGGGCGTGTCGGTCCTGGCTGGGCCGTGAGGGACTGAACAGGGACTGAGGGCCTGGGCGGCTTTGGGTCCCTGTTCAGTCCCTCACGGAAAAGCGCAGGTCACAAGGCTTTTGAGGCTCGGCCGAGGGACTGAAGGGACTGAAAGTCTCAGTTATGAACAGCTCACGATGAAAGAGCCTTCTCTTGCGCGTACGCATGTACGCACACGCGTAATGACTGGAACAGGGATTTTCAGTCCCTTCAGTCCCTTCAGTCCCCTGTCCAGGCCGCGCAGATGGCTCTGACCTGCGCTTTTGTCGAGGGACTGAAGGAGGGACTGAAGGAGGGACTGAAGAAGGGACTCAACGAGACCGATCTCCGTACGGGCCCGGTCCGGCGTCACAGGATCGGCTTGTGGCCGACGGGAGGAGTTCTCCGCCGCTGCCACCAGCCGGCGCAGGATCGTTGGTCGGGAGCGTCTGCCGGATGACCGACCACGTCGTTGTCCGGAACCGGCCCGGCAGCCGAGGCCCCGCCCGAGGCCGTTCACCGCTCGGGGTGAACATGGCCCCACCTACAGGCTCTGGAGTGCCGAACACCAGACCCGGATCCCGGTCCAGTAGCAAACTGACGCTCCCGACGTTTCGCTGCATCAGGGAGATGTTCGAATGACCGGACCGACCTCCGCGCCCGAACGACGGACGGGGCGCTGCCAGTGCGGCAACGTCGCTTACGAGGTGACCGGCGCTCCGGACGACCCCCATCTGTGCTCCTGCGAGCACTGCACGCTCCTCTCCGGCTCACCGGCGATGTCGTGGGTCGTTTTCCGCAAGGAGGAACTGACGTGGACCGGCTCCGGAGGCGAGCCGGCCTGGAGCCTGTTGGGCACAGCTTCCGCCAAGTCGCCGTACCGTGGATGACCATCACCCTCGCCCCCGATCCGCTTCGCCAATAGGGAGGCCCCGGCCGTTGCCCGGCGAACAGGAGCTGACCGCAGGAACGGCCGAGACATCCGAGAACGCCCGGAGAACGCCTGCGAAGCCGAGCGGCACCTGTGGTCGTCCCTCCGGGGTGTCTTGAGTTCGCTGGACGGTTGGTCGCCCTCGGACGGGCCGTCGAAGGCGCGAGGGCTTCGTGTGCCCGGGTGCCCTCGCCCCCGCACCGGGTCTGTGCGCAGCGAGGGCGAGAGTCTGAGCCCTTTATGGCTCAAGGACCGATCGGCCCGGCTTCACACCCGTGGGTCGACCGGTGTGAGCACCCCGAGTCGGTCCTCGATCGCCTGGGCCGCGTCCAGGCACAGGTCCTCCCGGAACGCGCGCCCGACGACCTGCACTCCGGAAGGGAGCCCATCGGCCATCCCGGTCGGTATGGCCACACCGGGTACGCCCACGAAGCTGGTGACGGTGCACAGGCGCATTCCCGACCCGACCCGATCCCTGCCCGCCCTGTCACGCGATTCCAGCCTCGGCTCGACAGGTGGCTCGGTGAAGACCGGGCCGAGCAACAGCGGGTATTCGTCGAGGAATTCGGCCCATGAGCGGCGAATGCTCATCCAGGTACCCATCAGCTTCATGAACTCGGCCGCGCTTACGGGCGGGGTCTGCTCCATCGCCATCTCGATAAAGCGGTCGCCGCCCTTGCCGAGCAGCCTGCGCACCATCGGCCAGTTCGGGGCGAACTCGGTCACGGTGATCCGGCCGTATGCCTCCAGGGCCTCGTCCATCCGCGGTACGTCTGCTACTTCGCGCACGTCGTATCCGGCGTCGCGGAGCGCGTCGGCCGCGGTGGAGACGGCTCGGCGGATCGTGGAGTGGACGCCGTGCCCGCCGGGGTCCACCACGACCGCGACCTTCACCGGCCCGGTGAGCGGTTCGCCGTAGGCAGGCACCGGCACGGCCCGTGGATCTCGCGGATCGGTTCCGGCCAGCACCTCGTAAGCAAGCCGAAGATCGCCCACGTTCCGGGCCATCGGGCCGTCGGTGACCAGGATCTGGGATGCCGGGCCGGGGTCGTCCGGGCCGAGAATACGGTGGTCGGCGGGGAACCGGCCCGTGGACGGCTTCAGCCCGGCCACGCCGCAGAACTGGGCCGGGATGCGAACCGACCCTCCAGAGTCGTTGCCGAGTCCGAGTGCCGCCATCCCCGTGGCGACGGCCACGGCGTCGCCCCCGCTGGTGCCGCCCGGAGTCCGGGTGCTGTCCCATGGGTTGACCGTGTCGCCGAACAGTTCGCTGCGCGTGTGCATCCCCGCCAGGATCAGGGTGGGGATGTTGCTGTGTCCGATGGGGATGGCCCCGGCCGCGCGCAGCCGGGCCACCGGGGGTGCGTCGGCCGATGCCACCAGATCGCGGAAGCGCTCCGTGCCGAACGTGGTCGGCACGCCTTCGATGGCGGTGCTCTCCTTCACCGTGAAGGGCACGCCCGCGAGCGGTCCCAGCGTTTCACCGGCGGCCCGTCGACGGTCCATCTGTGCCGCGGCCTCCCGCGCGCGCTCCGCCAGGAGTTGCGTGACCGCGTTCACCTGCGGATTGACCTCGGCGATGCGGTCCAGATGACTGTCGACCAGTTCGGCAGCCGAGACTTCTGCGCTGCGCACGGCCTCCGCCTGCGCGGAGGCCGACATCTTCCACAGAGCGTCCTGCATGGCTCTTCCTTCCTCATCCACGTACCAATGCGCTTGCATCGGAACCCTACCCCTGGAACCGATGCGTGCGCATCGAATAAAGTGCACTGCGAAGCGGAGTGCTGTGAAAACAAGGAGGCGACCGGGCATGCCCAAGCAGGTGGATCACGCGAGTCGACGCCGCCTCATCGCCGAGGCCGTGTGCGACCTCGCCGACGAACGCGGGCTGGAGGGCGTGACCCTTCGGGATGTCGCCGCCCGCGCGCAGGTGTCGATGGGTGCGGTTCAGCGGTGCTTCCGTACCAAGGAAGAGATGCTCGTGTTCGCTCTCGGGCACATCAGCGAGCGGGTCAACGAGCGTGTACGGGCCCGGCTCGTCAGGAGCCCGGCCCAGTCGGCGGGCACCGCCCTGGGCCACGCGGCCGCTGAAATCTCACTGCTCCGGGAAGAGCACCGAGCCGAGGCCAGGGTCTGGCTCGCCTTCGTCGCGCAGGCGGCTGTCAGCCAGGCGCTCGCAAAGACGCTCAAGGCGAACTACGTAACCCTGCAAGAGGCGTTCACCCACCTCATCTCGGAAGCCGGCGAGGACGCCGACTGCGCAGTTCCCCTCGATCCACGACTTGAGGCCCGCACCCTCCTCGCCCTCGCGGACGGCCTCACCACGCACGTCCTCATCGGCCACCTCACCCCGCAAGAGGCTCACAACGTCCTCCACGCGCACCTGGCCGGGCTCTGGGAGCGACCGGCCCGGCCTCCGCACGCCACCTCGAACCTCCCGAATCGTCCAGACGCACGCTGACTCAGCGTCCGCCATGACCGGCCGCGACTGCGGTGATTCCGGCTACGCCATGGGCGCCGATGATGTCCCGCGGAGGTGCTAACGCCGTTAGCACCTCCAACAGCTAACGCGAGATCAGCTGAAACCGTGCGATTCGTTGTCGCTTGAGTGGACTTCGCGGCAGTAAGCTGCCGCCATGTCATCTCTCAACACAGGAGGTGAGCGGGAGAAGCTGGTCTCCAAGCTGCCCGCATCCCTCCGACAGGCCCTCAAGGTCCGCGCGGCCCAGCTCTCCATCGATGTCCAGGATGCCGTCACCGCCGGTGTGCAGCTCTGGCAGTCTCAGAGTTCTCCACTCCCCCACATTGAGACAGCGGGTGCGGAATCCTTCGGTACCTGGCTTCCCGAAGGGCTTTACGACTCCTTCAAGGGCGACTGCCGCCAGCGAGGCGTCTCCTACATCCAAGGTCTTGCCCAGGTAGTGGCTCTGTGGTTGGAGCGGAACCCCGCCGGCGAAGACACCGCTTCCGTACGCCGGATCGTGGTGTGCAACCAGAAGGGGGGTGTCGGTAAGACGGCGGTGTCCGCCGGTGTCGCCCAGGCATTCGCCGAACGCGGCAGTCGCGTCCTCCTCGTTGACTATGACCCGCAAGGCCACCTCTCGCACCAGCTCGGCCTCAAGGCCATCCCAGCCGGTCAGGAAAGCCTCGTCACCCACATGCTCAACCGTGACGACACTCGGCAGTCCCTCATCGACCTCACCGTCGTCATACAGGGCGCCAAGTTCGGTGACCGGCTCCGTGTTCTGCCGGCAGCCTTCGACGCCTTCCTCCTCGACTCCGGACTCACCGTCTTCCGCGGCCCCCGCCACGCCGCTCTGGAACGTGCCCTGGCCTCCATCGAGGAACACTTCGACGTCATCGTCGTCGACTCTCCGCCCAGCCTCGGCCTGGCCATGGACGCAGGTCTCGTCTACGGCCGGCAGCGTGAGGGCGAGAAGCCCGGGGCCTCTGGACTCGTCATCCCCGTCGAAGCCGAAGACACTTCCGCCCAGGCCTACGGCATGCTCATCAACCAGGTCGGATCGCTGACACGGGACTACGACATCACCGTGGACCAACTCGGACTCGTCGTGAACAAGTACGACTCCCGACGCGGTTTCATCGCCACGTCCTCACTCGACAAGTGGAAGGCGCTCGGCAGCCCGCCTGTGCTGTCGGTCATCCCGGACGTCAAGGAACAGCGCGAAGCCGTTCGCATGCAACGCCCGCTCCTCGACTATGCCCCCGAATCCGACCAGGCCCACAGCATGCGGCAGATTGTCCGGGGGCTCGCATGAAGAAGTCAGACGCTCTCGGAGCATCCGCCACCTTCGATGCCGTCAGCCAACCCATCAGCAGCCGCGCCGCGTCCTTCGCCCGATATGCCGGACAGGGCGATGACCCTGCCCCGACCATTGGCGCCGAAGCCCAGATCACCTCACCGCGGCTGGCTGTCACACAGCTGTCCCACAACCCGTTCAACCCCCGGGAAGAACTCAGAGCCGTGGAGGACATGGCGGACAGCCTCACCGCGCGAGGCGTCATCCAGCCCCTCACCGTCGTGACCCGTGCCGCCTTCCTCAGCGCACACCCCGGGCACGACACCGAACTCGGTTCCGCTACGCACGTCGTCGTCGACGGAAACCGCCGCCTGGCCGGAGCCAAGCTGGCCGGCCTCGACGACGTGCCCGTCCATATCGACAACTCCCTCGCGGATAGCGCCGACACTCTCTTGGAGACGGCCCTCACTGCGGCCATCCAGCACGAAAGCCTCGATCCGCTGGACGAGGCCAAAGCGCTGGAACGCCTCGTGGAAGTCCACGGCTCGCAGCGTGCGGTCGCCCGTGCCCTTGGAAAGTCCAGCCCCTGGGTGACCCAGAGACTCGCACTGCTGAAGCTCACCCCCGACCTTCAGCAGGCCGTGGAAGACAAGAGCCTGCCCGTCGAGGTCGCCCGCAACGTCGGACGGCTGCCGCCACAGCAGCAACAGCGCGCAGCCGACGAAGCCCTGACGGCTCGTGCCGAACGTCAGCAGCGACGGCGCGGTCGGGGTGCTAACGCCGTTAGCACCCCGACGACCACTGAGCTGGTTACCGGTACTCCCCCGGCCACGGAACTGGTTACTGGTACTCCCCCGGCCACTGAGCCGGTTACTGGTACTCCCCCGGCTACGGAGCCGGTTACCGGTACTCCCCCGGCCACGGACGGGACCGAGCAGTCCAACGAGGCAGGGGCGACGAGCACCGATGTCGAGCTCCCCGCGCCCCGCAAGGCCGTAGTGAAGATGCCGTGGCTGGACGGGGAAAAGGTGGCCGACATCGTGATCGAAAAGATGGGGGAAAAGCAGCGGGAGGTCCTCCTGCAGAGACTGATCAAGGCGCGCACGGCTTCCGGGGCGTAGCGGAAGCGTCTGCACCACAGATGGGCGGGGCCGGATGAGTTCGGCCCCGCCCGTGCTTTGGCACCAACCGCAAGGCGCACGCGCATGGAGCTGATCGGAATCCTTGGGCACAACTCTCAGCCGAGGCGGTGAGCCCACCGGGACTGGCCTAGGCATCCTCACAGGATCTCCACCGCAACGCCGGAGGCTCCCATGCGTGTCCCTGACCGCCAAACCGGAGGGCACCTCCGGAAGTTCGTCAGGAGCGATCCTAAGCTCAGGCCCCTCATTCAGAACCTCACCACCTGAGCGCCCAGCGCCTGTCCGATCTGACGCGCATCTTCGAGGATGACGAAGCCCGGACAGAACGATCGGTGCGGAGGCGGGCGGCGCGGTCGGCCCGCCGCCGGGACTTCCGGGTCAGCCCTTCGGGTTGGTGAGGTAGGTGTCGATCACTCGCATTGCCTTCTCCGTCCCGCCTCTGCGATAGAGCCAGTGGCCCACGACGTCCATCGTGAACAGAGATGCCTTCGGGAAGGAGCGCGCCATGCGCTGCGCGCCCGGCAGCGGAGTCGCCAGGTCATGGGTGGCGTTGGCCACGAGGACGGGCGGGAGATCGCCCTTGGCTCGGGCGGGCCGGGACTTCGGCGGCATGGTCCAGCCCTGGCAGCCGAGGACGCTGTCCAGGGCCTGGGCGTTGTAGCGGACGTGCGGGGCGGCCTTCGCGACCCTCTTGCGGATGGCGAGGTACTGGGCGTAGTCGCGGATCCGGAAGTCGTAGTCCCGGCACAACACGAGTTGCGAGTCGGAATCTATGCCGACGGGGAACCAGTTGACCTCCCCCTTTCCCGTGTTAAGGGCGGCCAGCTGCCGTGCGGTGGCCTCCGGGCTCCCCTTGCCGAGTGCGAAGGTGAGGAAATTGGACAGCTGGTCGGCGTCGACCTTGGTCCGCGTCGGTCCATTCGGGCCCGGATCGCGGAGTGTGCCCGCGTCGGCGCGGGCGAACAGCTTGTCGGTGACAGCCACCAGGTCCTTGCCCTTGAGCGCGCAGGCCGTGTCCGTCTTGCACCAGGCCGCGAGCCGTTTCAGGGTGTTGTCGATGGTGACGCTGCCGTCGGTGAGGTAGCGCTCGGCGTTCGGCCGGTCCGGGTCCATCGCGCTGTCGAGGGCCAGCGCGCGAAGCCTGCTCGGGAACAGGCGTGCGTAACGTTCGCCGAGGAACGTGCCGTAGGAATGGCCGATGAAGCTGATCTCGGGTTCGCCGAGGGCGGCACGGATCGCGTCCATGTCGCGGGCCACGCTCTCGCCGTCCATATGGGCGGCGAGAGGCCCCGTCTTCTTCAGGCAGCTGTCCGCCAGCCGGCCGTTCAGGGTGCGCATCCGCTCGAACTCGGCCGCATTGCGGGGGCGGGCCGGGATCGAGCCGGTGATGGCCTCGTCGCACTCGGCGTTCTGGCTGCGGCCGATGCCGCGAGGGTCGAAGCCGATCATGTCGAAGCGCCGGAGCATGGCCGGGGAGTAGCCCTCGATGGGGTCGTCCGCGTACAGCGCGTCATCGGCACCGGCAGCCCCGGGGCCGCCCGGGTTGGACATCAGGACGCCGATCCGCCGTGCGGGGTCGGTGGCCCGGTAGCGGGCGACGAAGATGCCGATCTTCGGACCCTTCGGCTTCGCCCAGTCCAGCGGTACCTTGACCGTCGCGCACTGCGCCCTCGGGCTGGGATCGGGGTAGGGCGGCTCGGCCTTGGGGCAGGTGCCCCAACGGATCGGCGGGACAGCGGCGTTGGCATGGGACGGCTCCTGGGCGGCTGCCGCACCAGGGGCGCCCAGGGCCGCTGCGGAGGCGGACAGGGCCAGGAGTACGGAGACAACCCGCCGTCTTGCGTTCGGGTTCGGGTTCACACGCATGCTCGTGTTCATGCGCGTCACTGTTTCGGCCCCGTATGACGGCGCCTCCATGGGCACATGGTGAGAACGTAACAAGGAGCTCCGGCTGAGGTGCCACGGCCCAGCCGGCGACAGCGGCTGCCTCGCCGGCCGTCGCGTGTACCGGTATAGTGGGGCGCACAACTTGTTGTTCAGGCACAGAGGCCCCGTCATCTGCGATGACGGGGCCTCTGATTTTGCCGGGTCAGGCAATACGGAGGTCGGGGCGGCCCTCGGTCGGCGGTGCCGCTCGGTATTCCGGTAGGTGGATAGTCGGCAGTTTGCCGCTCTTCATCTCTTCGAGGGCGTACGCGAAGGCGGCTTCCATGTCCGTCACGCTCTCGTACTTGGCGGCGAGTGGGTGGAGTCGGTACCGGTTGCCCCCTCGGCCTTCGGCGCGGGAGCGCAGCACGAGGTTCAGCTCGAACAGCGGCTCCATCAGCGCGCTGACGGTGGGCGGTTTCACCTTGTACTCCACCGCCATCTCGCGCTGGCTCGGCAGTGCGCCACCGTTCTCGCTCCGGAAGACCAGGTACTGAAGGAACTTCACCGGGGCGGCACCGATGGGCAAGGCCCAGATGCGCTCAGCAACGAGGGGCGACATGACTGCAACGGCCATCGGTGCCTTCCTCCGTATCGAATCGGCTTGTCGTAGTAGCGGGCATCACCCTGTGCGCTTCCTTCTGACAGGCTCGGGCACTACGCCTTCCAGGTTAAGGTCCAGCGCTTCCTGGTGGTGGACCATCTCGGGACCAATGCTGTGCGGGAACGCGGTGGGGTCGTCGTCGTGGTCCGCGGCGATCTGCGCGAGCACATCGTGCTGGGCAGCGCTGTTGCCCTGGAACCAGAGCGTCACGTTGAGGCGGATCCGCCCGTTCCCCGCCGATTCCAGCCACTTGTATTCGCAGAGGGTTCGGACGGCGCGGTTGACGGTGGGCCTTGTGATCATCTTGGCGCCGGGCTTCTTGACCGCGAGCCCGTTCAGGCCGTCGGTGATCTCCTGCTGGGTGTACTCCGCGATCCCGGTGCCGGGCCTCTGTCCGCCCGCTACGTACAGGAACACGCACAGCTGGCTCTTCGTGATGCCGTTGGCGATGAAGAGCTGGGGCAGCAGCTGGGTGAACCAGTTGCTGGCGAGGCTGTAGCCGGCGCCTCCGGCAAAGCTGTGGATGGATCGAGGGTCGTTCTCGTATTCGAAGGTGACGCCCTTGAGCTTGGGCTTCCCTGTCCTCGCCGGTGTTGTCTCCTGGGCGGTCGCGCCGAGTTGCTCCCCCAGCAGGTTCAGGATGTCGTCGTACACAGTGTTGCTCTCCGGCGAGGACGCGGGAGAGGGAACTGCTCGTGGCCGACGCGGCTGGCGCGACGGCGTTTCAGATGTCACTGGACCCTCCTTGTTGCTCAGGCGGTCCGAGGCTATCCCAAAAGTTCGGCTGAGCCTTACTTTTGACGGCTCGACACGCTCCGAGTCACAGAGGTCAACGCGCCCACCTCAAAAGTTCGACTGAGCCGAAGTTTTAGTGCGCGAAAGTGCCGGAAGTTAGGCTCAGCCTAACTTCCGGTGTCAATATTGCGGCACATTTTGTTCGGATCGATTCGGATCGATGCCATTCGTCGGGGCGTTCACCCGGCACCGGCACGCCTCTGACCTGCGGTTTTTCCGGCGTGCTCAGCCGGTTTGAAAAGTTAGGCTGAGCCTTACTTTTCAGGCCAAATGTGCTGGCCAGGTTAACATTTCGACCTACCAAATGTGTCGGCCAGAGCATGATCAACATCGCATATGCGCAGGTCAGCGCTGTTTCGAGGCCCGGCGCCTCTTATAAAAGAAGAACCCGCACCCGACGTTCGGCGTCGCCCTCAGGGCCGGAGTGTGCGTCTGAGTCGGGCGCGCACGTCATCTCGGGCGTCAGTTGGTGTTCCTGGGCGGGCGTCACCGGCTGAAGCCATCTACTCGCCGTACTGAACCTCAGCCGACGAAAGTCAGCCCCGACGAAAGGGTCATGGATCCTGCGGTGGGAGTGCCTACCCGAGCCCCCCACCGTGATCAGCCACTGCACCGTCTTGTCCGACCCGCACTCCCCCGGGCCCGGCTGTCCGCGATGGTTCATCAGCTGACCGCCGGTCAGCTCGGCACCCGCGATGGACAAGATGTCCTGTAGCGAATCCAGTTGCTGCTCTGTGTGGGTTGGGGAGCGGCGGAAGGTATCAGTTGCAAAAGGGGCGCATTTTAGCTGAAGTGGGTACGGATGTATACGGTATTGCCGCTGGTGATTGCCGTGTTCGGCTCGCAGTGACAGTGGCGGTAGCGGTGGGTCCACCATGATGAGCAGTGACACTTCTTCATGAGCCACTCCCCCGGGCCCTGTGTGCATGACATGGGTGCTTCGTGCGGACACGCTGTTTCAAAGGCATCCCTCGGCCTCGGGCCCTGGGATTATCACGGCGTGATAGCTGAGGGGCTCCGGCGGCAGGTGTGTGGGGCTATCACGGCGTGATAGCCCCACACCGAAAAAGGCGACACAGCTAACGTTTCATGCGCTCAATTGATCTATGGCGTTAGTAGAGTGACGAACTATGACGACACCCGACATCAGGGGCGACCGTGAGAAGGTCGTCTCGAAGCTGCCTTCTTGGCTCCGCCAGGAACTCAAGGTCCGCGCCGTTCAACATGGCATCGACATGCAGGACGCTGTCGAAGCCGGCATCACGGCATGGCGCGGTCTCGGATCCAACCTCTCCCCCATCGACACTTCTGGGGCGGAGTCCTTCGCGACATTCCTGCCCGCCCAGCTGTGGACCGGATTCCGCTCGGACTGCAAGCTCCGGGGGGTATCCCTGATCCAGGGTCTGGCCCAGTCCGTACGCGTGTGGCTGGACAGCCATCCCGCTCCCGCGGTGAAGCGTCCCGACATCGTCCGACGCGTCGTCATCTGCAACCAGAAGGGCGGCGTCGGAAAGACCGCCGTCACTGCCGGAACCGGCGAGGCTCTCGCGGAAGACTCCACCGCCCTGGTGCCGGTTCGTGTGTCCAAGCACTTTGCCGCACTCCTCGAAGATGACGAGGAAGCTGCCAATGATCCTCTCGCTCTTGAGGATCTGCCCGGACTCGGGCAACGGGTCCTGCTCGTCGACTTCGACCCTCAGGGGCACCTCACCAAGCAGCTCGGCCACTCCCCCCTCGCCATGGACGGGGACTCCCTCACCAATCACATGGCCGGTGATGGCAAGGGTCCACTGAGCGACCTCATTGTGACGATCGAGGAAGACCGGTTCGGTGGGCGTCTGAATCTTCTGCCCGCCTGCACCGATGCCTTTCTCCTCGATGTACGTCTCGCATCCGTCCGCGCACGCGAAGCGGCCCTCGAACGAGCCCTCTCCGCGGTCGAGCCCGACTACGACGTCATCCTGATCGACTGCCCGCCCAGCCTCGGCCTGAGCATGGACGCCGCCACCTACTACGGGCGCCGCCGCCCGCAGGAAGTGCCCGGCAACTCCGGCGTTCTCATCGTGGTCCAGGCCGAGGACAGCAGTGCCGACGCCTACGAACTGCTCACGTCCCAGATCGAGGACATGCGCAACGACCTTGCGCTCGACGTCGACTACCTCGGCCTTGTCGTCAACCACTACGACGCCCGCCGCGGCTACATCGCCACCTCCTCGCTCCAGTCCTGGATGGCCATAAAGGATCCCCGTGTCGTAGGCGTCATCGGAGACCTCAAGGAACAGAAGGAAGCCGTCCGTGCCAAGCGACCGCTTCTTGCCTACGCACCCCGCTGCGAACAGTCCGTCGCACTCCGCGCCCTCGCCCGGGAGATCAGCAAGTGAGTAAGGCCAAGAACCTCGGAGCAGGCGCCTCTTTCGCCCAGGCCCGCCCCATCAGCGCGCGTCGGGCTGCGATCGGTGCTGCTACGGGCGTGCCGACGGCCGGCGTTCCCGAACCGACCGAGCTCTCTCTGAGCCTCATCAGCCAGAACCCCGACAACCCCCGCGAGGAGCTCCGCGATCTCCAGGGGCTGGCGGAGAGCATCGCGGAGATCGGTCTTGTCAACGCCGTCACGGTGGCCTCCGTCGAGGCCTACCTGGCAGAGCGGCCGGACCGCACGGCCGACCTCGACGAGGGCGCCCGGTACATCGTCATCGACGGTCACCGCCGACTTGCCGCAGCACGTCTCGCCGGAGCTGCGACGATTCGCGTCAGCGTCGACAACGCCCTTGTCTCCACCGACGAGTCGCTTCTCGAAGCGGCCTTCGTCGCCAACGTCCACCGTGACGACATGAACCCCCTGGAGCAGGCGCAGGCCCTGCGCACGCTCGTCGACTTCTACGGCTCCCAGACCAAGGCAGCCAAGAGACTCGGCATCGCCCAGTCGACCATCTCGTCGAAGCTCTCCGTGCTGGACCTCGATCCACAACTCCAAGCGGACCTGCTGGAGGGGCGCCGCACGATCGAGCACGTACGGAATCTCTCCAAGCTCCCGCCCGATGAGCAGCGTCAGCAGGCGGACGCACGGGCTGCCGCAGGTGGCCAGAGGCGTTTGGCAGCGCGTGAAGTATCACGCCGTGATAATCCGGAGAACGGGGGAGTTGAAGAGAGTAGTGGAGTGGAAGGGACCGGAGCCGACGCCGGCACTTCCGACGGCCCGGATACCCCGGATACCCCGGATACCCCGGACAGCCCGGATACCCCGGACAGCCCGGAGGAGCAGCGGACGGGGCTATCACGCCGTGATAATCCGGAGGAGCAGCATGTAGGGCTATCACGGCGTGATAGCCCGGGGGAGCAGCAAGCCGAGCTATCACGCCGTGATAGCTCGGAGGATCGTCAGGCCGAGCTATCACGGCGTGATAGTCCCGGGACGCGGGAATCGGTATCGCCGACGCAGGATGAAGTGCCCAGCCAGCGATCGGAGCAGGCCGGACGACAGGTGGCGCCGACACAGCTGGCCCCGGGGGAGTCCGGCATCGTCGCCCTTGGCAAGGTCACGAAGATGCCCTGGCACGATGGTCATCAGGTTGCCGACCTCGTACTGAGAAAGATGGATGAGGCGCAGCGGAAGATCCTTGTCGACAGAATCCTCGACGAGGGCACCAGCTCGGTTCGGTGAACGGCCCGGTGAGGGCGGGCCGGGGGACTGGCATAGGTTCCCGGCCCGGCCCAGCCGCCGTGGTGGTGGCAACGAGCACGGAACTACGCGCTGCAGCAGGTGTGTTGGCCGCCTGTGCGACGGAACTCCCGTTGTTGTAGGCCCGTATGTCCGTGTCCCTCGGTGGGCGCGATTGGCTGGTATGCGCCAGTGGGGGCGGTGGTGATGGGGAGGCCGCTTGAGTCCGGATCCAGACGGACTTGAACGGTTCGGGCGGTGGGGGAGCGGGTTCAGCGACTGAACGCCAGCGACTGAATGAGTGCTGAGTCGCTTCGGTCATGGAGCTAAAACGGCAGGTCAGGGCGCCAGTCGAGAGAGAACAGCGACTGAAGCGACTCAAGGTTCAGGTATATGGAGACATTCGTGCGTGTGCGTGTGAGCGCGTGTGTGTGTCATATATGGCGAGCTTGAGTCGCTTCAGTCGCTGTTCTGTGTTGCGCAAGCCTTTGACCTGGTGTTCTGTGTGCCTTCGGGCGAGCGACTGAGCGACCGTCAGCCGCTGTGGACTCAGTCGCTCGGTCGCTGGGGCTTCTTGCGGATGCGTACATCCGTTCTGTCTCATGTGCCTCTCCTCTCCCTCAGATTTCGCTAATCTGATTTTGGGAGTTGAGTCGCTTCAGTCGCTGATGGGGGAAGTGAATGGCAGCTGAGCTGCAGGTTTCGCGCAGCGACCCACGGCAGTTCGTGAGATCTGCATCGGTCGCTTCGCAGCCTCTGACAACTGCTTCGTGGTGTGCGCGCCAGGGGTGGCCGGTTCATCCTCTTGCTCCGGGCCGTAAAACGCCTGTGGGCAACTGCGAGGTGTGCCGCGTACAGGGTCATGCCCGAGGGGGGTGCGACTGTATCCGTGCGGGCCGCTGGTGTCATGGGTTTCATGCAGCCACGCTCGATCTTGACCGGATCCGGCAGTGGTGGGGTTCCCGCCCCGACCTCGGGGTGGGTGTTGCCACTGGTCCGGCCGGCCTCGTCGTCATCGATGTCGACGCGCATGCGTGCGAACTCCCCGACCGGGACCGGCTGCTGCCCGGTGTCGGGATCTCCGCCGGGGTCGACCTGACCGGGCTGGCCAATGGCTTCCACACCCTGGGAGTGCTGGCCGCTCTGCGCGGCGCCGCCAGCCCGGCGGACGACGAGTCGACGCTGCGGGTCCGCACCCCGTCCGGAGGCCTGCACGTGTGGTACCGCAATGACGGCGGGCACCACTGGCAGTGCTCCTCCGGGTCGGGCGGCGGCCGGGCCCTCGCCTGGCAGGTCGACGTCCGGGCGCACGGCGGGTACATCGTGGCGCCCGGGACCGTGACCCCCGCGGGGATCTATCGGCCGGTGGGAACCGTCCGGGTGCCTGCTCCGCTGCCCGCCTGGCTCGCCAGGGAGCTGGAGCGCACCGGGCATCTGCCGTCTGCCTCCATGCCGGGGACCCGGCCTGTGCCGCCCCGCGCCCGGCAGGCGGTTCTCGCGGCGGGTGGCGGACGGGGGGCGGGGGAGCGGGTACTGACCGGAGTTCTCGCCGAGGTCACCGCATGCGCGGCCGTATCCGAAGGCGCCGCGTTCTCGGAGAAGTTGAACCGGGCCGCGTACACCGCCGGCGGTCTGGTCGCAGCTGGGCACCTCACCGAGGCCGAGGCCACCCGGGTGCTGCGGGATGCGGCCGAGCAGGCCCGCCCGGGGCAGCAACGGCGATGCCTGGCCATCATCCGGGGCGGGCTGAGCGCGGGTCTGGCACGCCCGCTGTCCCTCGGGGGGCGTGCGTGAGCGTGGACGAGGAAAGAGCACTGTCCGCCTTCGATGTCCAGGCCGTGGCCGCGCAGATCCTTGCGCAGCCCGTCCCGGCACCCCGGCAGAGCGACGAGTCCGCGCGGTACACGGTCGCTGCCGCACCGGAGGGGGACGGCGAGGCGACGGCGGACGGGCTGCTGCCCGACACGCTCACCGACCGCGGCAACGCCAAATTGTTCGTCAAGCTCTATCGCAACGACTACCGGCACGTTCCCGGGATCGGCTGGTACCGATGGGACGGCACCCGCTGGCAGATCGACGAGGACGACACCGTGATGTGGTCGGCGGGCGACCTGGCGGAGTCCATTGCCACCACCGATCCGCGAGGCGTCTGCACTCCGGCCGCGTTGCAGCAGCACCGCCGTCGCACGCTGAGCACCAGTGGGATGAACGCGATGCTGACGCAG
Organism: Streptomyces sp. NPDC059832; assembly: GCF_042731715.1. Classification (NCBI taxonomy): domain Bacteria; kingdom Bacillati; phylum Actinomycetota; class Actinomycetes; order Kitasatosporales; family Streptomycetaceae; genus Streptomyces; species Streptomyces sp. NPDC059832. The sequence continues at coordinate 118,030 of NZ_JBHWIY010000001.1, forward strand.
GCGAAGTCAGCCCCGGGAATGGTGCTCAACGCGGCGCGGCTGGACGCCGATCCGTACGCGCTGTGCACGCCCGCGGGCGTCGTCGACCTGCGCACCGGACACATCCGTGCCGCAGACCCGACAAAGGACTTCCACTCCCGTTCCACCTCGGCCGCGCCACAGCCGATGCCCACGCCGCGCTGGAACCGATTCCTGACCGATACCTTCGGCGAGGGGCCGGACGGTGCGGAGATGATCGACTTTCTCCAGCTGCTGCTCGGCTACTCCGTCACCGGGGACGTCGGCGCCCAGGTCATGCCGTTCCTGTTCGGCTCCGGGAAGAACGGCAAGTCCGTACTGCTGGACGTCCTGATGAAGCTGCTCGGGGACTACGCGGACGCGGCGCCTCCGGGGTTTCTGATGTCGCGTCCGTACGAAGGCCATCCCACCGATCTGGCCGAACTGCACGGCCGCCGCGTGATCGTGTGCAGCGAGGTCAAGCCGGGGGACCGTTTCGACGAGGCACGGGTCAAGCTGCTCACCGGTGGCGACCGGATCAAGGCGCGCCGGATGCGGCAGGACTTCTTCAGCTTCGAGCCGACGCACAAGATGTGGCTGCTCGGCAACCACCGGCCCGAGGTGGGCACGGGTGGCTTCGCGTTCTGGCGGCGCATGCGGCTGATCCCGTTCGAGCGGGTCGTCTCCGACGATCGCAAGATCGACAACCTGGCGGACATCCTTGTCACCCAGGAAGGTCCGGGCATCCTCAACTGGCTCATCGAAGGCGCCCGTCGCTACCTCGGGGGCGACAAGGACCTCTCGGGTCCCGAGCGGGTCCGCATCGCGACCACGGCGTACGCCGAGACCGAGGACCACACCGGGCGCTTCGTCCACGAGACCTGCCGACTTGAGGCCGATCTGCGCGCCGAGCAAGCGCAGCTATACGCGGCCTACAGAAGCTGGTGCCAGAATGAAGGCGCACCGGCGATATCGTCCCGGGCTTTCGCGGCACGTGTCCGCGAGGTGGTGGGACTGACGTCACCCAAGGAAATGATCCTTTCCAACCAGCGCAAGTACTACCCGGGCATCGGCCTGCTCGCGGACGAGGAGACAGTATGAGTGCCCTCATCGCAGAGGACGAGATCGTCGACGAAATGGACCTGGTCTGGCTGGAGGACATCAGTCGGCTCGACTATGTCCGCCAGAGTCTGGACCGGTTGCCGACCCGGCGCGGCAGACCCGCGTATCACCGTGACGGCCGGATGGTCGGGTACGCCCTGCTGGGGCCGAGAGCCAAGCCGTCCCGCTCCTCAGGCACGTTCAGACGACGGGTGTTCTGGCTGCTGCCGCACGACCGGGACACCGAGCCCGACGGGCTGTACGCGAGGGGGGCGCCGGCGGAGGCCGTGGATGTGCGGACCCTCGCGCCGGGCAGCAAGGGGCACAAGACCGAGCGCTCTGAGGGCGGACCGATGTCGTCCGCGACGCGGGAGCTTCAGCCTTAGCCTCAGGTTGAGCTTCGGCAGTGGTTCCCGCGTCAGTGCCGGGCACGCACTCCGGTCCGGTCGCCATCCCGGTTCCCCTGGAAACAGTCCGTCCGGTATATTTCTTTCAGCGGATGGACCGCAGCCAGGGGGAGGCGTCGCTGTGCAGGGGGAATGTCCGGTACGGGCACAGGTCGTGGTGGTCGGTGGGGGACCGGTCGGCATGCTCGTCGCTGCCGAACTGGCCGGGTACGGAGTCGACACCGTGCTCCTGGAATCCCGGGCCGAGGTGTCCGAGCAGCCCAAGGCGACCACGCTGCACGCCCGAGCGGTGCAGACCCTGGCCCGTCGCGGTCACCTGCCGGGGGAGGGGTACCCGTACACCGACGGCGCGGCGGAGAGCCCGTTCCACTTCGCGGGCCTGCCCGGACTGACCATCACGGTTCCCGCACGCGAACCCGAGCCGATCCTCAAGTGCCCCCAGGTGGAGCTGGAGCGGCACTTCGAGGAGCGGGCGCGGGCCGCCGGGGCATGGATCCTGCGCGAGCACCAGGTGCTTGAGGTCGTCCAGGAGGACGGCGGGGTACGGGTCACGGCCGAGGGGCCGCAGGGGACCGCGGTCTGCTTCGCCGAGTACGTGGTGGGGGCGGACGGCGCCCGCAGCACGGTCCGCGACCAGGCGGCCATCGCCTCCGATACCCACCCGGCGACGGTGTCCGCGCTCATGGGCGCCGTCACGCTCGCGCAGCCGGACGAGCTTCCCAAGGGCTGGCACCGCACCGAGCGCGGCTGGATCGTGGCCAAGCTCGACGCGGAGGGCAGGACACACATCCGCACGCTGAACTGCGACGGTGCCCATCCGGACCGGCAACTGCCGCCCACGTTGGAGGAGTTGCGCCGAGAGGTGTCCTGGATCGCCGGCCGGGACATCGCGATGAACGAGCCGCGCTGGCTCAGCAGGTTCAGCGACTTCGCGCGGCTGGCCCGGACCTTCCGTGCGGGGCGGGTCTTCCTGGTGGGCGACGCGGCGCATGTGCACTTCCCGATCGGTGGACAGGGCCTCAGTACCGGGGTGCTCGACGCCCTGAACCTGAGCTGGAAGCTGGCGCTGGCGGTGCACGGATCGGCGGACGCGGGTCTGCTCGACACCTACGACCTGGAGCGCCGTCCCGTCGCCCGGCGGGTCATCGACCAGACGCAGGCCCAGCTCGCCCTGATGCGGCCCGGCCCCGAACTCGACGCCCTACGAAGGGTGTTCACCGGAGTTCTGTCGGCGGACCGTGAGCACGGGCACCTCGGCGGCATGATCAGCGCACAGGACACGGTGCTTCCGGATCACACCGGGGCATCGGACTCCACCGGGGGATCGGCCCCTGCCAGGGGAGTCTGCCGGGCAACGGGAACGTTTCTCCGTAATGCGGTGCTCAGCACGGCAACCGGCGAGACCGATGTGATCGGGCTGCTGCGCGACGGTCGGCCGCTGCTGCTGCTCCTCGGCGAGGAAGACAGTGGCCACCGCGAGGCGGCACGGGAATGGGCGGGGGTCCTGCATGTGGTCCGTGCCCGGCCCACTCCCGAGGTGCCGCACGACGCGCTGCTGGTGCGGCCCGACGGTTACATCGCCTGGGTGCCGGGCGGCCGTGACCTGACGGAAGTGCTGTCGGCGCACTTCCTCAAGAGCGTCGACAGCAAGAGCGTCGACCACAAGGGAGTTGGCCCCGAGGGCGCCGCTCCTGTGGGGCACCCTTGACGGTGCCCCACAGGAACATCCGGTGCTCAGCCGGTCGCTTCGACGAGGTCCCGCATCTCGGCGGCCTTCACGGCCTCGGCGTAGACCGTGGCTCCACGGCTCTCGGAGAGGTCGAGCGAGGCGAGGACGGACGGCACCACCGCGCTGGGCAGCACGTGACGCATCAGGGCGGAGACCCGCCCCACAAGGTCGCGGTACTCGCAGACGGCCTGCGACATGGACTGGATGCCCGCGAAGGAGCCCACGATGACGTCGGCCGTCTCGGACGGCGAGATGTGGGGCAGCAACTCGCCCTGGGCCTGGGCCTGTTGGAGCAGGTCGAGGCCGACCTCGCCCCAGCGCAGGAACGGGCCGCTCCGGTCGAGGCTCTGCGCCAGCTGGTCCATCGTCAGCCGCACACCGGCGCGCACCATGGGATCGGTCTGCAGTCGGTGGGCCTGCAGCATCACGACGTCCACGATCTCCTGCACCTTGGAGGCGCGGTGCGGAACGATGATCCGCTGGTCCTGCTCGGAGAGGACGCCCTGAGCCAGGTCTTCCTTCGAGTGGAAGTGGAAGTACAGGGCGCCCTTGGTCACTCCCGCCTCGGTGAGGATCTGGGAGATGGTGGCCGCTTGGTACCCATGTTCCTCGAAGATCTTGGCCGCCGCCGAAAGAATTGTCTGACGGGTACGGATGGCTCGTAGCTGCTCAGCCACTTTGCCTCCTCCCTCCTCAGGGTGGTCGAACGTCGGGAGGCCGGTAAAGAAACCGTCCAGTTCGTATCTTACAGGCCGCTTCCTCGTCTGTACCGGCCGGGGAAATGTCAGACAAGAGAGGGAAGTCCATGATTCTTGTCACTGGTGCCACGGGGACCATCGGGCGCGAAGTGGTCCGAAGGGTCCCGGCTGACCTGGCAGTTCGCATCATGGCGAGGGATCCGGGGCGAGTCACGGGTGCGAGTGCGGCGGCCGAGATCGTCCCCGGGGATTTTTCGGATCCGGCTTCGCTGGTGGGTGTTCTGCGTGGGGTTCGCACCGTTTTCCTGGTGACCAATCCCGGCGGGGACGACGACGGGGGCTTCCTCCGGGCCGCTCGGTCGGCGGGCGTGCGGCACGTGGTGAAACTCTCCGCGGCCGCGGTCGCGGACGGCCGGGCCGAGGACCTGATCACCCGGTGGCAGCGCCGCAACGAAGACCTGCTGCGCGGATCCGGTATGGAGTGGACTCTGCTGCGTCCGCGCGCGTTCATGTCCAACGCGCTTTCCTGGGCGGGGTCCATCCGCTCGGACGACGTGGTGCGGGCGCTGTACGGGGCGTCGGCCAACGCCTGCGTAGATCCGCGTGATGTGGCGGAGGTGGCGGTGCGTGCCCTCACCGAGGACGGGCACGCGGGCAGGGTCCACACGCTGACCGGTCCGGAGGCGATCACCGCGGTCGAGCAGACGGCCCAGCTCGCCGAACTGCTGTGCCGTCCGCTCCGGTTCGAGGAACTGGGCCCGGAGCAGGCCCGTACCGCACTGGGCGCACGCTATCCGGCGGACATCGTCGAGGCGCTGCTGGAAAGCGCGGAGCGCGGCCGTGAGGGCTCGAAGGCGGGAGTGGACGGCACGGTCGCCGGTCTGCTCGGCCGGCGGGCCGGAACCTTCCGCGGTTGGGCGAGCGATCACCTGAGTGCCTTCGGACACAGGTGAGGGCATGCGGACATGGCGGCTGCCTGGTGGGGACAGCCGCCGTCCGACGTGGGTAAGACGCCGTCCGTCGCGGATAAGACGCCGTTCGGCACGGGTCAGATGCCGTTCGGCAGGGGCCGGCTACCGTGCGACCCCGCGGTCACCGTGGAGGTGAAGACGAGCGCACCGTCCTGATGGGCGGTCACCAAAACGCTCTGTTCGTCTCCGGGGGTGTCGGACAGCAGGGACGCCTCGATCACGCACGGGGTGTCCAGTTCGACGTACCGCTTGAACTCATTGGCGATGCCGAGCGGGAGGTAGGAGGAGCGGCCGAGGGTCGATGCCGTGGCCTGGCGGGCGGCTTCGATCAGCACCATGCCCGGCACATGATCGACCGCGTGCTCGAAGAGCACCGGGTGCCGTGTGTCCACCCGCAACTGCCAGCAGTTCTGTTCATTCGTGGGGGAGAGCACCACGTCCATGGGCGACATGCGCCCGACGCTCTGCGGGGCCGCCGGGCTGATCAGCGGCAGTTGGTACCAGTTGCCGCCGGGCATGTGCTCGCCGCGCACCCGCCGGTAGACCGCGGGCGCCATGCACGAGAAGGAACCGCCCCCGGTCGCGACGACGTTCCCGTCGCGGTGGAAGACCGCCTCGAAGCGCAGCCCCGACAGGTTCCTGCCACGTCGGTTGATCTCCGTGCAGTCGACGTCGATGCTGAGGGCCGCGGGCTCGTAGCCCATCCGCAGATGCTCCGGACGCACGGCGATGTCGAGGTCCCAGACGAGGAACTGGTGGCCGAAGGGCACACCGAACTCCGCATGTCCCAGGAGGATCCCGATCTGGCGGAGCGTTTCGCAGCCTATGAGCGGATCGTGGTAGCCGTCCGCGACCGGGGTGAAGAAGCTGTGGCCGCGTGGCCATTGGGCGGACATGACGAAGTGGGTGTCGTCCACCCGCTCCCAGTCGGTGAGCATGACCTCCGCGACTGCGGACCGATGTACGAGTTCCTTGGGGACGGTGGTGGTCAGAGTGGTGGGGTAGAACCCGCCGGGCTTGATCGTGGAAGCCTTGGCGTCTCTCGTCATTTCTCTGTCGAACGCTGTTCGCTCGACCTGAAACGTGCTCGCAGACATTGCTCCCCCTGGGCTGGTGCGAGAGGTGTGTTCAGGGCTGTTCCTGGCCTGAAAATACATACCAACCGGTTTAATTTCTAGTGTCTCCGAGTCCTTGTCGCTCAAAAACGGCGGAGGCGTTCATTCCGATTTGCCTGTTCTTGGGGATGGGAGCCAGATCGGCGCGTTTCGGTGCCGAGTTGGCGTCTGCTTCCGGGCCACATGGTTCGAGCGTGACACAAGTCGTCCTCTAGTGGGGTGACTCAAGGTGCGCCCGCAGCGTTCTGGTGGGTGAACCGGCCCCGGCCCCGCTCATGGTCCCGATGTTTGACGGATGAGCAGGAAATCTTTTCAAAAACCGCACGCGCGGTTTGTTATAGTCATGTCTGCCTTTCGGCAAGCACGGCAACCCCCGGCAGTGACGGAGCAGTTGATGGTCAAACAGGAACGCGCGGCGCGTACGCGTGAAACCCTGATCCGGTCCGCGGCCGAGGTCTTCGACCGGGACGGGTTTTCGACGGCGTCACTCACCGCGATCAGCTCACAGGCGGGCGTGAGCAACGGAGCGCTGCACTTTCACTTCGCCAGCAAGGCCGTCCTGGTCGATGTCGTCGAGGAGGAGGCGCTGACCAGGCTGCTGGCCGTCGCGAACGGCGAGCAGCCGCCCGGGGCGAGCCGGGTGCAACTCCTCGTCGACGTCACTCATGCGCTCGCCGACGCCCTGCGCGGCGACGTGGTGCTGCGGGTCGGCTTCGCGCTGAGCGGCGAGACGTCCCGCCCGACCCGGGTGGACCTGCGGCAGCGCTGGGGGTACTGGGTCGAGGAGACGCTGAAGCAGGCCGAGGCCGAAGGTGAACTGCGCCGCGGGGCGGCGGTCCAGGACGTGGTGACCGCTGTGGTGGCCGCGACCGTGGGGTTCGAGGTGCTCGGCGTCCGGGACTCGACATGGCTCTCGGCGTCGACGGTCGCGCGGTTCTGGCGGCTGCTGCTGCCGATGCTCGTGCCGGCGGCGCGTCTCACTGTGATCGACGCCGGGGGAACCCGGCGGCCGTAGCCGTGGTGTGACGGAGCCCCGGCCCTTCGCGTTCTGCGAAGGGCCGGGGCTTTTTCGTGGCCCGACCGGCCAGCGGCCGGGGCTCTTTCGTGGTCCGGCCGGTCAGCGGCTGGTCAGTGGCACGTCGGTGGTCGGTCGGGGCGGGTCGGTGTGACCGGTTGCCGGTTGGACTGTCGCCGGACTGTCCGGCCGACTGCTGATCAAGGAGAAGACCTGCTGGTTTGTTTTGGCGAATTCCTTCCGCTCTGGATGAGGGGTGAGCTGGTCCTCTAGGGAGCTTCCATACCGTCGATACGTAGTAACTGTGCAGTTCAGGGTGGATATTTGAGGAGGAATCAGGCGTTCCGAGGGGACGAACAGTGCGGTCGGTTTTGTGTTGACAAACCGCCTGTCCTGTTTTTTACTGGCCGAGGCTCATCCACGGACAGGGGAGTATGGCGTGGACATCGAAGTACTGGGCACGCTGGCGGTGCGGGAGAACGGGATCTCGATCACGCCCACCGCCGCCAAGCCAAGACAGGTGCTGGCGCTGCTGGCGCTCCATTCCGACCAGGTCGTTCCGGTCTCGGCCCTGATAGAGGAACTGTGGGCGGGAGCCCCGCCGCGCAGCGCCAGGACCACACTGCAGACCTACGTACTACAGCTGCGGGCCCTCATCGCGACCGCCCTGGAACAGGGCCCGGCCGATGGGGAATCGGACCGCGGCACCGCCAAGGATGTGCTTGTCACGCTGCCGGGCGGCTACCTGCTCAACAGTGGCGGCGGCACCAGCGACGTCCGTGAGTTCGACCGGCTCGCCGGCATGGGCTACCGGGCGATGGACGGGGGCGACTTCCCGGGCGCGGCCCGGCAGCTTCGCGAGGCGCTGTCCCTGTGGTCCGGTCCGGCCTTCGCCGACGTGCACGGTGGCATCCAGCTGGACATGGAGACCCAGCGGCTGGAGGAGACCCGGCTGTGCGCGCTCGACCAGCGCATCGAGGCCGATCTGCGGATCGGGCGGCACCGCGAGCTGCTCGCCGAACTGACCGTGCTCGTCAGCCGGTACCGCACCCACGAGAACCTGCACGGACAGTTCATGCTCGCCCTGCACCGCTCCGGCCGCCGGGGCGAGGCCCTCGACGTCTACCAGCGGCTGCGCACCACGCTGGTGCGTGAGCTCGGGCTGGAGCCGTCGGCCGCCCTGCGCAGGCTGCAGCGCTCGATCCTCATGGCCAGCCCCGAGAGCCCGACGACGGCGGAGAGCGGCGCCGAGCGACTCGTACGCGTGGGCTGAGATGGCCGCACGCGACGCCGGGCGCGCGGCCGCGACCCGCCCGGTGGCCCGGACACGTACCCGGACCATGGGCCGAGGAGGCAGCGTGGTGCAGGAGAGGTCGGAGCGGACCCGCAGGAAGCTGGTGCAGGCGGGGGCCGAGATGTTCCACCGCAACGGCTACGCGAACGCGACACTCGGCGAGATCGCCGCGTTCGCCGGTGTGACCAAAGGGGCGCTGTACTTCCATTTCGCCTCCAAGGAGGAACTGGCGGGCGCCGTCCAGCTGCGGGGATGCGCACTGCTGCACGAGTCGGTGCGCGAACTGCGCGCAGCCGGACTCCGCCCGCTCCAGACCCTGGTCGACACGACCCATTGGCTGGCCCTCAATCTGCGCGAGGAACCGTCGATCCCGGCCGGTTTCCGTATCACCAAGGAGTGCGCGGGTCTGCGGGAGGGTGTCACCGACTTCCACCGCGTCTGGCTCGCGGCGGTCTGCGAGTTGTTGTGGCAGGCCCGGGAAGCGGGGGAGCTGCGTACCGGGACCGGCTGGGAGAGCATCGAATCGCTGGTGGCCGCGGCGGCCTGCGGAATCGAGACGCTGGCCGGTACGGGAATGCCCTACGCCGAGCTCCAACGCCGGGTCACCGGGCTGTGGTCGCTGCTGCTGCCGAGCCTGGTGCCCGAGGGCGCGGCGGCGAACTACCGCGCCGGGATGCCGGGAACCGTCCCGCCGTCCCGTCCCGCGGACCATTCCGCGGACGCCCCCTTGGCCGCCTTTGGGGCACCGGTACCGGCCGGGATCACCGGCAGTACCGGGTGAGCGTGTGCCACCGACGGCTTGGAGGAGCCTGCGATGACGATTGAACATCCCGCGGATGTGCTGACGGACCTCATCGGGGTGCTCGGCGACGTCCTGCGGGTCAAGCCGGAGAAGATCGATCCCGACCAGACCTTCCCGTCCCTGGGCCTCGATTCGCTGCTGGTCGTGGAGTTCGTGGCCGTCGTCAACGGACGGTACGGACTCCAGGTGCGCGCGACGGACCTGTACGACTACCCGACCCCGGCGTCCTTCGCCCAGGAGGTCAGGCGGGTGAGGGGCGGCGCGGCCCCCGCTCCTGCCGCGCCGGCCGCGCTCGCCGATCCTCCGGCTGCCGCCTTCGCCGCCGCTCCCGTCGCGGCTGCCATGGCCGCCGCTCCTGGCGCGGCCCCCGCTCCTGACGCGGCGACGCGGATCGCGGAGGTGCTGCGCGAGCAGCTCGCGGCGATCCTGTGCTGTGACGCGTGGGACATCAACACCACCGCCGCCTTCAACGTGCTCGGCATGGACTCCATCGTGGCCGCGGAGTTCATCGCTGCGGTCAACCGCACCTTCGGACTCCGAGAGCGCTCGGTGCTGCTGTACGAACACCCCAACCTGGCCGCCGTGGCGGCGTACATCGCGACCCGCACGGGCGCGTTCGCGCGGGACGCCGGCCCCGTCCGGGCACCGGTCCCGGTGCCCGCCGCACGGCCGCCGTTCCGCGGCGACGTCGACGTCCTGCTGGACGCGATCCGCGACGACCGGCTCACCGTGGACGAGGCAGTCGTGCTGCTCGCCCGCCGTGGCTGAAGCTGTTTCACCCCCATAAGGAGCGCGTCCCGATGGACGAGAAGGAAGTCCTGACCCGGTTCAAGAACGGCCATCTGGACCGGGCCCAGGCGGCCGCGCTGCTGACCGGCGCGATCGGTGCAGTCGGTGTCGCCGCCACCGGTCCGGCGCCGGTGGTCCTCCAACTGCCGGACAACTGGCCTGAGTTGGAAGTCGTAGAGGGGCCGGTCGCCGACCGTGTCGACCCCGCCCCCGTCGAGCCGGTCGTCGAGCCGGTCGCCGTGGTCGGGATGGCCGGGCGCTACCCGGACGCGCCCGATCTCGCCGCCTTCTGGCACCGGGTACGCGCCGGGCACGGCAGCGCCTCGGCGCCGCCGCCCGGACGGCCCGGCGGCGAGATCGGCCACTACCTGGAGCGCGTACAGGACTTCGATCCGGAGTTCTTCGGGATCGACGTGCGCGAGGCTGCCCTGATGGACCCCCAGGAGCGGCTGTTCCTGGAGACCGCGTGGGAGGCCCTTGAGGACGCCGGATGCACCGGCGGCCGGCTGGACGCCCTGACCGCCGCGGACGGGACGCCACGCAGCGTCGGCGTGTTCACCGGAGCCGGGAGCGGTGACTACGCGCTGCTCGCGGCCCGTACGTGGACGCCGGAGCGGCCCCGGCCGATGCCCCGCGGCGGCCGGTGGAGCCTGCCCAACCGGTTCTCCTCGCTGCTCGGTCTCACCGGCCCCAGCCAGTCGGTGGACACCGAGCAGTCCTCCGTGCTCGTTGCTCTCCATCTCGCGCTCGCCGCCCTGCACCGGGGCGAATGCGCCGCCGCGCTCGTGGGTGGCGTCCAGCTGCTCCTGCACCCGTCCAGTCGGCGCCCCGGCGCGGGCGAAGGCGTCGGCGTACTGCTCCTCAAGCCCCTGGCACGGGCCCTGGCCGACGGTGACAGCGTCCACTGCCTGGTCCGCGGCAGCGCCGTGGGCCACGTCGCACCGGACTCCTCGGCCCCGGGCCCCGGCCGCCGGTCCCGGACCACCGGAGCCGACCCGGCGCACGCCGCCGCACAGCGGGTGCCGCAGGCGGCTCTGCGCGCGGCTGGCGTGGACGCCTCGGCCGCCGTCGTACGGGAGGACGCCGGAGCCGTACGCGCGCTCGTCGGCGCGGCCGGCGCGGCCACCGGGGCGGCCTCGCTCACCCGGGCGGTTCTCCAGCTGCGCCACCAGGTACTGGCGCCCGGTCCGCGACGGGCCGAGGCCGAGGCCTGGGAGCGCGAGGACGCGGCGCCCCGCCGTATCGGCGTCGGCGCGCTCGGGGCGGGCGGCGCGGACGCGCACGTGATCCTGGAGGAGTACCTCCCGGCCGGTGGGGACACGGCAGCGGACGTGGATTCGGCGACGGCGACGTGCACGGACACGGCAGTGGACATGGATTCGGCGACGGCCGGGGCCGGTGAGCTGTTCGTCCTGTCCGCTCCCACCCCCGACCATCTGGCCGCCACCGCACAGCGGTTCGCGGAACTGCTCGGCGGTCCGGGGCCGGTGCCGCCGCTCGGGGCGCTCGCGCGGGCTCTGCGGACCGGCCGGTCCGCCATGGACTGCCGGTTCGCGGCCGTCGTCGGCGACACCCGTGAACTGGTGCGGGTTCTGGGGCAGTTCGTGCGGGACGGTGCGCCCTGCGCCGATCTGCGGGACGGCGGTGCCGATCCGCTGGGGCTGGCCGGTGCACCCGAGACGGACGGGTATCTCGCCGCGCTGTGGCAGGCCGGGCGGCTGCACCAGCTGTGCGGCCTGTGGCTGTCCGGGCTCGACGTCGACTGGGCCGCCCTGGAACGGGCCCATGGGGCGGGCGCCGTGGTCGTGCCGCTGCCCGCGTCCGCGTTCCTGCGCGTCCCGCTTTGGCTGGGCGGCGAGGAGGACCCGGCATGACCGTGCTGAGCCCCGGCCGCCCGGCGGAGCCGGGCACATCCGAGCCGGGCCCCGTCAATCTGTGGTTCTGCCCCAACGACGAGCTCACGCCCGGGATCGCCGCCACCCTGGCCTCGCACTGGCTGGACGAGAACGAACAGGAGGTGGCGGGCCGCTTCCTCTTCGAACGCGACCGCCGCCAGTACCTCGTCGCCCACGCCCTGGTGCGCCGGGTGCTGGCACTGGAGACCGGCATCCCCGAGGCCGAGGCGGTCATCTGGCGCTCCTCGCGCGGGCGGCCGTTCATCCAGACGCCCGCCGGAGGCCTGCCGCGTGGCGGTGCCGCACTGGACTTCAACCTCTCGCACGCCAACGCGTACAACCTGCTCGGCGTCTCGCGCGGGCTGCGCATCGGCGTCGACGTCGAGCGGTTGGACCGGGGTGAACGCGGTCTGGACAACATCATCGCCACGTTCTCCCCCGAGGAGCAGACCTGGATCGCCGGTGCGGCCCCCGGGCGGTCGCGGGACCGGCGCGCGCTGCGCCTGTGGACGCTGAAGGAGGCGTACTCCAAGGCGCGCGGGCTGGGGCTCGGACTGCCCTTCGACTCCTTCGCGTTCACCCTGGCCGAGGACCGGGGCGTGCTCGCCTTCCGGCCGCCCGCCGACGACTCGGCCGCGTGCTGGCGGTTCCTGGAGATCGAGCCGGTGCCCGAGGCGCTTGCGGCGGTGGCGGTGGAGGTCGACGCCGGGCACGTGCCGGCCGTCCACCTGCACCACGGGTTCCCCTGGGGCCGCGCCGCACCGCGCCGCCTGGTGCTTCAGGAAACCGTCGGCGTCTGAGGGCCCGGTCTTTCGCGCTGTGGCCGGAACATCACCCCTGTACCCGTGGTGAATACGGTGGCGTATTCCGCTTGAGTAATTCCGAATAGGTGCCGGAAAAGGACTTGAAGGTCGGTCGAGACGGAGGAAGGAATAATCCGGGATCCGGTTAGCGTGAATTCGGATTCCGGATCATCGGCGGGCCCCGCCGTGGCCCGCCGATGACGAAGAAAGAGGTGTCCCGTGCATGCCACCACCGTCACCGAAGTGGCCGAGGGCGTCCATGCGTACGTCCAGCACGCGGGCGGCTGGTGCCTGAACAACGCGGGCATCCTCACCGACGGCGGCCACAGCGCGCTCGTCGACACCGCCGCCACCGAGAGCCGGGCCCGCCGGTTGCGCCGGGCCGCCCTCGAACTGGCGCCGCGCCCGCCGCGCGCCGTGGTCAGCACGCACTTCCACGGCGACCACACCTACGGCAACTTCGTCTTCCCCGAAGCCCTGACCATCGGTCACGAGCGGACGCGCACCATGGTCGGTGCGGCGGGGCTGCACATGGCCGGCCTGTGGCCGGACGTGTGCTGGGGCGACATCGAGATCACTCCGCCCGAACTGACCTTCCGGGACCGCACGACGCTCCACGTGGGCGCGATCAGGGCCGAGCTCATCCACATCGGCCCGGCCGCCCACACCACCGACGACACCGTCGTCTGGCTGCCCGACCAGGGCGTGCTGTTCACCGGCGACCTCGTGATGAACGGCGTCACGCCGTTCTGTGTCATGGGCTCCGTCGCCGGATCGCTGCGCGCCCTGGAGCAGCTGCGCGCCCTGGGCGCCACGACGGTCGTCCCCGGTCACGGGCCGGTCGGCGGACCGGAGATCCTCGACGTCAACGAGGCCTATCTGCGCCGGATCCAGCAGTTGGCCAAGGAGGGCACCGCGGCCGGGGCGACCCCGCTCGACCTGGCCCGGACCACCGGCCCCGGCCCGTACGCCCACCTGCTCGACAGCGAGCGCCTGCTCCCCAACCTGCACCGCGGATACGCCGAGGAGCAGGGTCTGCCCGAGGGCTCGCCGCTGGACGTCCCGGCCCTCTTCGCGGAGATGGCCGCGTACCACGGCCGCCCCCCGGAGTGTCTCGCCTGAGTCCCCGCCGGCACCCGGAATCCGGGCCCGCAACCCCCGTCGGACGGTCGTTCCTCACCCCCCGAACGGAATTCACCAGCGCTTTTCCGGTCCGCGGTCAGCGGCGGCGGAGGGCCGCTCGACACCGGCTTGAGAATTTCGGGACATTGCCCTGCGTCCCGCTACTGTTCGGGAAGTCGAAGGCTGAAAATCGATGGGAACTCGACGAATTACGGAGGAGACCGTGAAGATTCAGGTTCTGGGTCCGTTGAGTGCCGAGGTCAACGGGGGCTCGATTGTTCCGACGGCCGGCAAGCCGCGCCAGATTCTGGCGTTGCTCGCGCTGTACCCGGGGCGGGTGATGCCCGTACAGACCCTCATGGAGGAGATCTGGGGCACCGAACTTCCGCAGAGCGCGCTCACCACCCTGCAGACATACATCCTGCAACTGCGCAGAAGACTCGGCACGGCCATGGGGCCGGGCGCTCCGGGCAACGCCAAGGACGTGCTCGCGACGCGGCACGGCGGCTATCTGCTCCAGATACCGCCGGACTCCGTGGACGTCCACGCGTACGACAGTCTCGTGGCCGAGGGACAGAGCGCGTTCGAGACGGGGAACGACGAGCGCGCGGCCGAGCTGCTGCGCAAGGCTCTCGGACTGTGGAACGGCCAGGCGCTGGTCGACGTCCGGGTCGGACCGATCCTTGAGATCGAGGTCATGCGGCTGGAGGAGAGCCGGCTCGTGACGATCGAGCGGCGCATCGACGCGGATCTCCGGCTCGGCCGCCACGCCGAGGTCATCGCCGAACTGACCGAACTGATCGCCCGGCACCCGCAACACGAGGGGCTGCACTCGCAGGCCATGGTCGCGCTGTACCGCTCCGGCCGTCAGGCCACGGCCCTGGACGTCTATCGCAGGCTGCGCGGCCGGCTGACGGACGAACTGGGTGTGGAGCCGTCCCCCCAGCTGCAGCGCCTGCACCAGGCGATGCTGACGGTCGATCCCGCGCTGGACGTGATGGCGGGGCCGCGCCGCGGATCGACGTTCGACCTCTACGCGGCCTGACCCGGACCGCAGCCAGGGCCGCCCCACCGTCCCGCCGCAGCGCGGCCTCGCACCCCGCAGGACCCGTTCGAGCCCGTCTCGAGCGAGTTCGGTGAGGGTGGAGGCCGACGTGGCGGTTCCGGGGAGGTGGCGATGGGCGGCAGACAGACCCTGCGGCTGCACTGTTTCGCGCACGCAGGGGCCGGAGTGTCCTCGTTCCACCGCTGGGACAAGGCCGCCGGCGGTGCGGTGCGGACCTCGGCCCGGCCGCTGCCGGGACGGGACGAACGGCGCCGCGAACCCCGGCTGAGCGGACGCGAGGAACTCCTTGCCGACCTCGGGCCCCTCTTCGAGCGGATAGCCGAGGACCCGGCGGAGCCGTACATGCTCTACGGGCACAGCCTCGGCGCGATGGTCGCCCTCACGGTCACCCAGGAACTGCACAGGACCGGGCTGCCGATGCCCGCACTGCTCGCCGTCGGGGCCTGCCCGCCGCCGCACGCACCGGCCGCGCTCATGGACACCGCCGAACTGCCCGACGAGGAACTGCTGCGCGTACTGGACGGGTTCGGCGCGCTGCCGCCCGGAGTGCGGCTGGGAGACGTGTGGTTCCGGTCGGTGTTCCCGGTGCTCCGCGCCGATCTGCGGCTCGCCCGGAGCCTTCGTGCCGCCGTCAACGGACCGGCGGCACCGGGCCCCGTGCCCGTACCGCTGCTCGCGGTCGCCGGCCGCGAGGACCCCCTCGCCGGTGCCGAGGCCGTCGCGGGCTGGAACCACTGGACCACCGGGAGGTTCGTCCGGCGGACCGTGCCCGGCGGCCACTTCTTCGTACGGGGTGGCGAACTGCCCCGGATGCTCGGCCGGGCCGCCCGCATCGTGCTGCGCGGCCACCGCGACCAGACAGGACAGGGGTAGGGCGATGAGACGAGTCGTCATCACCGGCATCGGGGTCGTGGCCCCGGGCCGTCCGGGCACCAAGGAATTCTGGGCGCTGCTGACCGAGGGCCGTACGGCCACCCGCGCCATCACGCTCTTCGACGCCTCCGGCTTCCGCTCCCGGATCGCCGCCGAGGCGGACTTCGACCCGCAGGAGTCCGGGCTCACCGCCGAGCAGGCCGGGCGGCTGGACCGCGCCGCCCAGTTCGCCGTCGTCAGCGCCCGGGAGGCGCTGGCGGACAGTGGGCTGGCCGGCGCGTACGACGCCACGCGCACCGGCGTCACCCTCGGCAGCGCGCTCGGCTGCACCACCGGACTCGACGCCGAGTACGGGGTCGTCAGCGAGCGGGGCACCCGGACCCTCGTCGACCACACCAGGGCCGTGCCCCACCTGTACGACTACTTCGTACCCAGTTCCATGGCGGCCGAGGTGGCCCGTACGGCAGGTGCCCAGGGGCCCGTGGCGCTGGTGTCCACCGGCTGCACCTCCGGTCTCGACGCGATCGGGCACGCCGTGGACCTGATCCGCGAGGGCAGCGCCGACGTGATGGTCACCGGTGCGGCCGAGGCACCCATCACCCCGATCACGGCCGCCTGCTTCGACGCCATCCGCGCCACCTCCACCCGCAACGACGAACCGGAAACCGCCTCCAGGCCCTTCGACCACACCCGCAACGGGTTCGTCCTGGGGGAGGGGGCCGCCGTCCTCGTCATCGAGGAGTACGAGCACGCCCGCAGCCGCGGCGCGCACATCTACGCCGAGATCTCCGGCTTCGCCTCGCGCAGCAACGCGTACCACATGACCGGGCTCAGGCCCGACGGGGTCGAGATGGCCGCCGCGATCACCGCCGCGCTCGACGAGGCGCGGCTGCTGCCCGCGGACATCGACTACATCAACGCGCACGGCTCCGGCACCAAGCAGAACGACAAGCACGAGACCGAGGCATTCAAGCGCAGCCTCGGACAGCGGGCCCACGAGGTCCCCGTCAGCTCCATCAAGTCGATGATCGGGCACTCGCTCGGCGCGATCGGGGCCCTCGAAGTGGCCGCCTGCGCCCTGGCCATCGAGCACGACACGGTCCCGCCGACGGCGAACCTGCACGAGCCCGACCCGGCCTGCGACCTCGACTACACCCCGCTCACCGCACGCCGACTGCGCACCGACGCGGTACTGACCGTCGGCAGCGGCTTCGGCGGCTTCCAGAGCGCGATGATCCTGACCAGCCCGAGCCTGGAGGGCGCAGCCGCATGACCACTGTCATCGCTCCCCGTGACCGCACCGAATCCGCCACCGGCACCGCAGCCCGCACCGCCGAGGCCGTCATCACCGGGATCGGCGTCGCCGCCCCCAACGGCCTGGGCACCGAGGCGTGGTGGGCGGCCACCCTGCGCGGTGAGAGTGGCATTCGTCCGCTGTCCCGGTTCGACGCGGGCGGCTATCCGGTGAAGCTGGCCGGCGAGGTGCCCGGATTCGTCGACGGCGACCATGTCCCCAGCAGGCTGCTGCCGCAGACCGACCGGGTCACCCGGCTCTCGCTCGCCGCCGCCAAGGAGGCGCTCGACGACGCCGGAGCCGACCCGGCGCAACTGCCCGACCACGCCGCGGGCGTGGTCACCGCCAACTCCTTCGGCGGCTTCGAGTTCGGCCAGCGGGAGCTGGAGGCGCTGTGGAGCAAGGGCGGCCGGCACGTCTCGGCGTACCAGTCCTTCGCCTGGTTCTACGCTGTCAACAGCGGCCAGATCTCCATCCGGCACGGCCTGCGCGGAGCCTCCGGGGTGATCGTCTCCGAGCAGGCCGGCGGCCTCGACGCCATGGCGCACGCCCGCCGCCAGATCCGCAAGGGCGCCCGGCTCGTGGTCACCGGAGGCATCGACTCCGCACTGTGTCCGTGGGGCTGGGCTGCCTATGTCGCGGGCGGGGGGCTCTCCGACCGGGCGGACCCGGCACGCGCCTACCTGCCGTTCTCCGAGGACGCGAGCGGTCATGTCGTGGGCGAGGGCGGCGCCCTCCTCATCCTTGAGAAAGCCGAGGAGGCGCGGCGGCGCGGGGCCCCGGTGTACGGCACGCTCGCCGGGCATGCCGCCACCTTCGACTCCGACGGGGTCTGCCGACTCGGCGCGGCGGCGGAACTCGCCCTCGCCGACGCGGGCCTGCACCCTGACGAGGTCGATGTCGTCTTCGCCGACGCCGCGGGCGAGCGTACGGCCGACCGCGTCGAGGCGGAGGAGATCACCGCGCTCTTCGGCCCGCGCGGGGTGCCCGTCACCGCGCCCAAGTCGATGACCGGGCGGCTGGCGGCGGGCGGCGCGTCCCTCGATGTGGCCGCCGCCCTGCTCACCCTGCGCGACCAGATCATCCCGCCGACGACCGGCACCGAACTCCCGGCGGACGATTGCCTGTTGAACCTGGTGACCGGAGCCCCCAGCCCTGGAATGGGGCTGCCGCTGCGTACCGCGCTGGTGCTGGCCCGCGGGCGCGGCGGCTTCAACTCCGCCGTCGTCGTCCGGGCCCCCGAAGCCACCGCCTGACCGGTCCCGCACCGAAGAACCACCGAGAGACCGCACCACCGAAGAACCACAAAGAACCACCGAGAAACCGCACCACTGAGGAGAAGAGGCACCCATGGACCGGCTCGGACTCAGCGACCTGACCCGCATCCTGCGCGAGTGCGCGGGCGAGGAGGAAGGCGTCGACCTCGACGGCGACGTCCTCGACCTGAACTGGCTGGAGCTCGGCTACGACTCGCTCGCCTTCCTGCAGACCGTCGGCCACATCGAGCGGGAGTACGGGGTGCTCCTCGACGAGGAGGCGCTGGACGAGGCCGACACCCCTCGGCTGTTCCTGACGATGGTCAACGAGGCGCTCGCCGCCCGTGTCGCGGTCTGAGCGGACGGCCGGCGAACCGATGGAAGCGCCCGGGGCCGACATCCGCACGGAAGCAGCCGAGACCGACGTCTGCATCGTCGGGGCGGGGCCCGCGGGCCTCGCCCTGGCCCTCATGCTGCTGCGCTCCGGAGTCCGGGTGACGCTCGTCGAGCGCTCCACCGCGCTGCGCCGTACGTTCCACGGCGAGATCCTGCAGCCCGGCGGCCAGCGGGTCCTCGACGAGCTCGGGGTGCTCGACGCGGCACGGGCACGCGGGGCCGCGCGGTTGGGCGGCTTCCAGGTGCTGGAACGGGAGCGGGTGCTCCTGGACATCGACTACTCCCGGCTGCCCGCCCCGTACGACTGCCTGCTGGCCCTGCCCCAGCCGCACCTGCTGGGCGAACTCCTCGCGGCCTGCCGCCGCCTGCCCGGATTCACCCTGCTGGAGGGCCACCGGATCGCCGCCCTGCGCGAGCGCCGTCCGGGCAGCCCCTGCACCGGCATCTTCGCGAACGGCCCCGACCGCACCCGGGTCACCATCGGGGCCCGGGTCGTCGTCGGCGCAGACGGGCGGTTCTCGAAGACACGCGCGCTGGCCGGGATCGAAGCGGGGCGCTCCGAGTCCTTCGCGCACGACGTGGCGTGGTTCTCGCTGCGCGCGCCCGGCCGGGAGACCGGACGGGTACGCGTGCACCGCGCGGCCGGCAGCGCCGTACTCGTCCACGACACCCACCCCGACCGGCTGCGCGTCGGCTGGACCCTGCCGCACGGCGGCTGGCGCCAGGTCGCACGGCGCGGGATCGACGACATCCGGGCGGAACTGGGCGGTGCGCTGCCGCAGTTCAAGGACCTGCTGCACGATCAGATCAGGTCGATGAACGACCTCACCCTGCTCGACGTGTTCGCCGCACACGCCCGCGAATGGGTGCGCGACGGGCTCGTCCTCATCGGCGACGCCGCCCACACCCACGGCCCCATCGGCGCCCAGGGCATCAACCTGGCTCTCCAGGACGCGGCGGCCCTGCACCCCGTCCTGCTCGACGCACTCGCCGCCGGACAGCCGACCCGCGAGCGCCTGGCCCCCTACGCCCGGCTGCGCGGCCCGGCGGCGGCATCGGTCCACCGGATGCAGCGCATGCAGGCGAAGGCCATGTTCGGCGGCGGCAACCCCGTCGCAGGCTTCCTGCGCGCCCGCGCCGCGACCCTGGTGACCCGCACCCGGCTGGGCGCGCTGATCACCCACAAGGTGGCCTACGGCACCGGATCTCCTTGACCCTGCGCAGCACCAGGCGCAAAAACGCATTTTTCATCAGGTTCTGACGATCTGGCACCCAGTTCTCAGCGTCGTGCACCCAGTTCCTGAGATCAGGGCAGGCTCTCCCGGACCCGGCGCCAGGTCATCGAGGCCGGCTGGCTGGAAGAATCCGACCGGCTCGCGCACATCAGCTACTGCCGGCTCAGCGTGAAAAGCACAGGCGAGGACGTCGTCATCCCCCTGCGCCGCGCAACCTGAGCGGCTCCGAGGAGCAGAGCGGTGCTCATTGACCTCACGTACATGACGGTCGAGCGGGCGAGGTCAAAATGGGCATTACGCCCCGGCTCTTCCGTTCAGGTACCAGGGGCGGTGGGGTTACTTCTTCCCTCGCTCAGGGCGGTGCGCAGCCAGTCGAGGGTTCCTTGTGACAGCAGTTCATCGGCCAGCCGGTTCGCGGTTTCGGTGACGAGCCGCCTGCGCTCCTGGGGAAGCTATTTGATCTTCGCGGCGATGGTCCGGACGAACTCAGGGAGCACATCGTCCCGCCAGACGAAAGGTGCTGGGGCCGACTCGCCCTTGAAGGTCACGCTGCTCTGCCCGCCCACGGTGAACAGCAGCGGACCTTTGCGGCAGTTCCAACTTCCCTCGTAAGTACCGGTGATGACGCAGTGATCCGCGCCCTGTGCACCCTGGTTGGTATTGGCTCCTGACACGAGGCGATCTTCGTAGCCGACAATCAGCTTGGGGTCGGCCACGGCCTCGATGCGGAACCAGAACTGGGTAGCGGCGTAGGTCTCGCCCGGAAGGCGCATGCTGTAGAGGCACTGGCCGGACTTGGACCTGTCACTCTCCTTCCACGAGGAGTCGGCAGCGAAGTCCTTGATCGACAGAGCGCTGATCGGACGGCTCTCCTGTTCGATGTCCTTGGCGCCAGGGAAGATCGCCTTGATCTCCTCCTGGTTCACGAACGAGCACGCGTCCGGCCACTGATTCGCGGCCAGGATTGCCCCATCCTTGAGTTCAGGAAGGTTGACAGTCGCATCTCGGGGGGCGGCCTTGCCTATCGCAACATCACCCTCGGACGGCATGTACGTAGCGACCAGGAGCGTCAGCAGCACGACATTTGACATCAGCAGGGTGAGCATCATGGCTCTGTTCTTCCACATGGCGGCCGATTCTCCCCGAGCAGCGAGCTGATCGTCGACCGCATCCGCTGCACCGAGGCATCCCGCTGCCGGGAGATCCCGGACACAGCCGCAGAGCGGGCGGTCCGGCTGAGCTTCCGCGACGGAGCGAAGGCCTCACGTGCTGGACAGGCGATTTCGGACGCCCGAACAACCCCCTTGCCTAATGGTCAAGAAGTGTTGACCATTAGGGGCATGCCTACCGATGATGTTCCCGAGACGCTGCACGTCACCACTGACGAGCAGCTGCGCGCCGTCTCCAGTCTCACGCGCCACCGGATCATGGCTGTGCTCCGCTTCGAGCCCGCGACGATCACGCAGATCGCCGAGCGAGTGGGCCTTGCGAAGGGGAGTTCCAGCTACCACGTACGGCTGCTCGAACGGGCCGGCCTGGTGAAGGTGGTGCGGACGCGCAAGGTCCGGGGGGTCACCGAGCGGTACTACGCGATGGCCGCGCGGGCGATCGTGCTGCCGGATCCGGGCGAGGGAGGGCCGGATGTGCTGATGCGGCACGCGGTGGCGGACCTGGAGGCAGCGCCCGCGGATGGCGAGCGGCACGTGCGGATGGCGCATCTGCGGCTCACCGAGGAGCAGTTCGCGGAGCTGGGGGCGCGGCTGCAGGCACTGGCGGACGAGTACCGCGAGCTGTCCGATCCGTCGCTGCCGGACGCGTCACTCGTCTTCGCGCTGTTCCACCCGGCATCGCGCGAGCAGGCCGAAGGGGACGCCAAGTGACCTCAGGCGTCCGGAAGCTGCCGACCGGGTTCGGGCGGCTGTGGACTGCGCAGACGATCTCCTCGCTCGGTGACGGGGTGACGCACGCCGCGCTGCCGCTGCTCGCGTTGACGCTGACGCGGGATCCGATGGCGCTCGCCGTCGTCACGGCCGCCGGAACGCTGCCGTGGCTGCTCTTCGGGGTGCTCGGCGGTGCGCTGGTGGACCGCTGGGACCGCCGGCGCACGATGTGGGTCACGGACGCGGCGCGTGCGGTGCTGCTGGCGATACCGGCGGCAGCGACCGCGCTCGACGTGCTGAGCATTCCACTGCTCGCGGCCGTCGCCTTCCTCCTCGGCCTCGGCGGGCTCTTCTTCGACACGGCCGCCACGGCCTATCTGCCGGATCTGCTCGGCCGCGACCCCGCGCTCCTGGAGCGCGCCAACTCCCGCCTGCGCGGCACCCAGACCGCCGCGTCCGGCTTCGCCGGGCCGCCCGCGGGCAGTGCCCTGCTCACGCTCGGACGGGCGGTTCCGCTGCTCGCCGACGCGGTCTCGTTCGCGCTCTCCGCACTGCTCGTACGGTCACTGCCCGCCGCACCCCGGCCCGCACTGCAGGCCCGCGAGTCGCTGCTGCGGCAGGCGCGGGCCGGCGCCTCGTACGTCTTCCGGGATCAACTGCTGCTCGGGCTCGCGCTGCGTCCGGCGGTCGGGAACATCGCCTTCCTCGCCGTGGAGACCGTACTCGCCCTCTTCGCGCACGACCGTCTCGGCATCGGCACCTTCGGCTTCGGCCTGCTCCTCACGGCGGAGGCCACCGGCGGTCTGCTCGGCGCGGGCATCGCCTCCTTCCTCGGCCGACGACTCGGCACCGGCACCGCGCTGACCTGCACGGCCGCAGTCGAGGGACTCGCCATCCTGGGCCTTGCCGCCGCCCCGAACCCGTACGTCGCCGGCCTCGCGCTCGCCGTCTGCGGAGCGGGCATGGGCGCCACGATGGTGCTCGGCCCCTCCCTCCGACAAGCGATCGTCCCCGCCCACCTGATGGGCCGGGTCGCCTCCACCTCCCGCATGCTCGCCATGTGCGCCGCCCCGTTCGGCGCCTTCCTCGGCGGCTGGCTGGCCACCAGCTACGACGTACGCGCCCCGCTCTACACCGCCGCCGGCCTCCTCCTCACCATGACCGCCATCACCGCGACCATGACCAGCAACCGCCGGGTCGAAGCGGCGCTGCGTGCCGCCGCCCCCGCCGATGATCCAGATCACCCGGAATCCCGGGACCCCGTTCAGGAACGTGCCATTCAGGGGTCCGCGAGGTCGTTGAGCCAGCCCACGGCAGGCCCAGCTCGGCGTTCCCCGTCGCGGCCCCGGGGCGTCGGGCGCCGCTCCCGGTCTGGATGCCCGTCCCAGCCGGACGCTCTTA
Source organism: Streptomyces sp. NPDC059832 (assembly GCF_042731715.1). Taxonomy (NCBI): domain Bacteria; kingdom Bacillati; phylum Actinomycetota; class Actinomycetes; order Kitasatosporales; family Streptomycetaceae; genus Streptomyces; species Streptomyces sp. NPDC059832. Next base: position 141,169 of record NZ_JBHWIY010000001.1, read on the forward strand.
CTCCAGATCAGCGAGGAGGCCGTCCAGGACCTTCTTGAGGGCCGAGGCGTTGGGCCGGATCGAACCAGGTGGCGGATGCGCTCGTTGTTCCCTTTGGGTGTCTCGTGGTCGGCGGCGAGTTGGTGCAGAGGGCGGGTCCCGTCGCTCAGGGAGCGGCCGATGTCGGGCAGGGGCGTAGCGGGTCATGAGCGGCGGCGGTCCGGCGGCAGACCGAGCACAGCCGGGCTCGGTGATGCCGCCGGGGCCGGTGGGTCCGATCGGGCCACGCTCGATCTGCGCCCCGGCCGCCCGGGTCACGCCAGGTCGTCGCGGGTCACGAGCCGGTGGACGACCCGCCAGTCGCCGCGCGAGCGCGCGAGGGTGTCCTCCATGACGCACACCCGGTGCACCCGGGCCTCCCCGCCCTTCGGGGTCAGGTACACCAGCGCGTACGCACGGGTGCGCAGTGTCCCGTTGGGCTGTGGCTGGACGTCGACCATGCCCAGCCAGTGGCGCAGCTGCTCGCCGCTGCGTGCCTGCGCCTCCGCGTTGCGCCGCACGTTCGCGGCGAGCTCCTCCCGGCCCCGTACCGGTTGCGGCAGCGTCGGTACGTCGAACACGGCGTCCGGGGTGAACGTGCCCGCCCACTCCTGCGCGGCGAAGGAGTCGAACAGCTGCATCTGGTGGGCGTAGAACTGCTGGACCTCCGCATACAGCAGGCCGAACTGGCCGGGCTGCTGATCCGGCGGGCTCACGTGGTGCCGCTCGGCGGCGAGCACGGTCATGGGCTGACTCCGTTCCGTCGGTTCCGGACAGCTTCTGCCCCGAAGATCGAGCGGCCTTCGAAGATTCCTCAAGCGCCCCCGCCAAAGCTTTCGAAGCGTTCACTCGCTTCGGGAGCCAGGAGGACAGCACCATGCCGACGTTCGTGTACCCGAGAATCCGGCTGGACGGCCTGCTTCGGCAGGCCGCGGTACGCGACCCGGCGGGCTGCGCCCTGCGCACGGCCGCCGGTCCGGTCACCTTCGAGGAGCTCGATGACCGGGCCGACCGCATCGCCGCCTACCTCGAACACACCCTCGGCCTGCGCGGCGCGCGCGTCGGCGTGGCCAATACCCTCGACGCGGTCTTTCCCGCCGCGTACTACGGGACGGCGCGCAGCGGGAACACGGTCGTGCTGGTCAATCCGCTGCTCAGGGCGGAGGGCCTGGAACACGTCCTGGCCTCGGCGGCCGTCGAGGTGGCGTTCGTGCCCACGGCCACCGCCGAACTGCTGGTGAAACTGGCCGACCGGCTGCCCGCCCTGCGTACCGTCGTCGTCACCGACGCGTCCGAGGGGATCGTGCCTTCCGACGCCGTGCCGCTCCGGGCCGCGCTGGACTCCGTACCCGGCCGACGCCCGCTGCCCGCCCTCGCCACCGATCTCGACGCCGACGTCTGCGTCCAGTTCACGACCGGAACCACCGGCCGGCCCAAGGGCGTCCGGCTCAGCCACCGCAATCTGGTCGCCAACGCCGCCCAGACCGCCGCCGCCCACCACCTCGGCAGCGACTCCGTCACCCTCAACCACCTGCCGCTCTACCACGTCATGCACCTCAACTCGGCGATGTACGCGGGCGCCGAGCAGGTGCTGTGTGCCGACCCCGACCCGTGGGCCTCGCTGCGGTACGCGGCAGAAGTCGGGGCCACTCACTACTACGGGCTACCCGCGCGCCTGCACCGCCTGGCCAGGGACGAGCGGCTCCTCGCGGACGGGGGAGGGGCGCCCGGCGGGGCGCGGCTGACGGTCGTGCTGTCCGGCGGCACCGCGCTCGCGCCCACGGCGGCCCGGGTGCTGAGCGGGCACATCGGCGTACCCGTCGTGCAGGGGTACGGGATGGCCGAGCTCTCCCCGCTCTCCCACTGCCAGAGCCCGTACGGGCCGGGTGCGGTCGGTGGGGTTGGTGGGGTGGTGCCTGGGACCGAGTGCCGGATCGTGCACCTCGACACCCGCCAGGTGCTGGGCGCCCACGCCACCGGAGAGGTGCAGATCCGCGGGCCGCAGGTGATGGCCGGGTATCTGGACGATTCGGGGCCGGGGCCCGTGGACGCCGACGGGTGGTTCTCCACTGGGGACGTCGGCCATCTGAACGAGGACGGGCAGCTGTTCCTCGTCGACCGGCTCGGCGACATCTTCAAGCACGACAACGAACTCGTCTCGCCCAGCGCCGTCGAGGCGGTCCTCGGGGAGGACCCCCGGGTCACCGACTGCATCGCCGCGGGCTGGCCCGACGACGTCCACGGAGCGGTGGTCTGGACGGGCATCGTCCTGCGCGACTCGGCCGCCCCCGGCCTGACAGCGGTGGTGGACTCCATCGTCGAACGGGCCAACGAACGCCTCGCACCGTACGAACGGATCCACCGCGCCGAAGTGCTCGACGCGGTCCCGCGCACCCCCGTCGGAAAGCCGGAACGGCGCGTGTTGCGCCAGCAGTTGAGTACCCGTGCAGCCGAGGAGGCCGCCGCATGAACCACATGGAGCGCGTACTCGTCGTGGGCGCCGGCCCGGTGGGGCTGACCGCCGCCCACGAGCTGGCCCGCCGGGGCCTGCGCGTACGGCTGATCGACGCGGCCCCCGGGCCCGCGCCCACCAGCAGGGCGGTCGCGGTCCACCCGCGCACGCTGGAGACCTTCGACCAGATGGGAGTGGTGGAGCCGGTACTCGAACGCGGGCGCCACAACCGGGCGTTCACGATGTACGCCGGGGGAAACCGCCTGGTCCGGCTGAACGCCGACTACCGGACGATGCCGACCCGCTACCCGTACACCGTCATCATCGAGCAGACCCGCACCGAGGAGGTGCTGCGCGCGGCGGTGGCCCGGCTCGGCGTCACCGTCGAATGGGGCGTCCGGCTCACCGGCCTCACCCAGGACCGGCACGGCGTCCGAGCGGGTCTGGAGCACGCCGACGGCAGCACCGAGGAGTACGACGTCCCGTGGCTGGTCGGCTGCGACGGCGGCCACAGCACCGTACGCAAGGAGCTGCGGCTGCCACTGATCGGCGAGTCCAGCGAGACCTGGGAACTCGCCGACGCGACGGTCACCACCGAGCTCCCGCAGGACAGCATCTACTGGGTGCACACCGGCGGGCAGGCCCTGATGATGGTCCCCTACCAGGACGAGGGACGCTGGCGGCTGCTCGACACCGCGCCCCGCCCCGGTGCCGACCCCGCGCGGGCCGCCGCCCGCTTCGGCGCCAAGCTCGGCGCCGGACTCGGCCACCGGGTGACCGTCGGCGCACCCGACTGGTCCTCCGTCTTCACCTTCCAGCAGCGCATGGTGCCGCGCATGCACGACGGCCGCTGCTTCGTCGCCGGGGACGCCGCCCACGTCCACAGCCCCGCCTCCGGACAGGGCATGAACACCGGTATCCAGGAGGCCTACAACCTGGCCTGGAAACTCGCCATGGTCGCCCAGGGCCACGCCGGTCGCGAACTGCTCAGCACCTACGACGAGGAACGCGTCCCCATCGGCAGGGCACTGCTCGGCTCCACCCGCACGGCGACCTTCCTGGTCCAGTTCAAGAACGCCCTGGCCGGCGTCATGCTGCCGGTCGTCTTCGGCGTCGTGCGCCGGGTGGCGCCGCTGCGCCGGGCCATCCAGCGCAAGGTGCTCGGCGGGCTGTCCGGGCTGCGGATCGGCTATCCGGGGAGTTCGCTCACCACCCCGGGCTCCGGCCGGGGAATCCCCCCGGGCAGCCGGGCCGCGGCGGCCGTCGCCGCACGGCCGCCCGGTGACCCCGGGGCGGAGGAGTTGCGCGCCGAACTGTGCGACACCCGGTGGACCCTGCTGTACGCGGCGGGCGGGGGACCGGAAGCGGACCTGGTCGCGGCGGACGCGGCCACCGGTCGCGCGCCCTGGCTCTCCGTACGGACGATGCGTGCCGCGGGCGATGCCACGGGTCCGGATCCGCTGGACGACCCGCGCGGGCGGCTGCGCGGGTCGATGGGCCTGTACGCGGGCGGCTGGCTGCTGATCCGCCCCGACGGCTACGTCGCGAGCGGCGGCGCCCGGCTGACCCGGCACGAACTGGAGCGGGCCCTGTCCCCGCTCGGATCCGTTGCCCGGTCCGGACGAGAGGTTCCGGGGCCGGTCCGTACCCGGCGCGGTCTCCAGCACTCGTCCGGCGTTCCTCAAGCGGTTCCGGACACGGTCGAGGCTCCGACCCCAGAACTGGAGGCACCCCGATGACGGCATCGACGGCGGCACCCGAGAGCCCGGTGGCGCTGGTCACCGGCGCCACGAGCGGCATCGGCCTGGCGGTGGCCAGGGACCTGGCCACCCGCGGACACCGGGTGTTCCTGTGCGCCCGTACCGCCGAGGCGGTCGAGGAGACCGTCGGAAAGCTGCGGGCCGACGGCCTGGAGGTGTCCGGCACGGCCGCCGACGTGCGCTCCAAGGAGCAGGTGCGGTCCCTGGTCGCGGCGGCCGTCGCGGCGTACGGGCCGATCACGGTCCTGGTCAACAACGCCGGCCGCAGCGGCGGCGGTCCGACCGCCGACATCAGCGACGAGCTCTGGTACGACGTCATCGACACCAACCTCAACAGCGTCTTCCTGCTCACCCGCGAGGTGCTCAAGCACGGCGGGATGACCGAGGCAGCGGCGGCGGGCAGCCACGGACGGATCATCAGCATCGCCTCCACGGCGGGCAAACAGGGCGTACTGCTGGGCGCCCCCTACTCGGCCTCCAAGCACGCCGTCGTCGGCTTCACGAAGGCGCTGGGCAAGGAGCTCGCCCCGGCCGGGATCACCGTCAACGCGGTCTGCCCCGGCTACGTCGAGACGCCGATGGCCGAGCGGGTGCGGGCCGGTTACGCGGCCGCCTGGGGCACCACGGACGAGGAGGTGCTGGAGCGGTTCGAGGCGAAGATCCCCCTCGGGCGCTACTCGACACCGCAGGAGGTGGCGGGGCTGGTCGGCTATCTGACGACGGACCTCGCCGCGTCGATCACGGCCCAGGCACTCAACGTCTGCGGCGGGCTGGGCAACTTCTGATGAGCGGGAGGCCGACGATGACGGACGAACGGACGACGCACGGCGGGCGGATCCACCGCACGGTCCACGGGACCGAGGTGGCGGCGCCCGCGGGGGTGGTCTACGGGCTGATCGCGGACGCGACCCAGTGGCCGCTGTACTTCCCGCCGAACGTGCACGTGGACCGGCTGGAGTTCGACGGCACGCACGAGCGGCTGCGCATGTGGGCGACGGCGAACGGCCGGGTGAAGTCCTGGACCTCCCGCCGCGTACTGGACGCGGTGGCCCGGCGGATCGAGTTCCGCCAGGAGATCCCGGCGGCCCCGCTGTCGTCGATGACCGGCACCTGGATCGTCGAGCCAGTGGGGACCGAGACCTCGCGGCTCACCCTGCTCCACGACTTCTCGGTGGCCGGTGACCGCCCCGAGGACGTCGCCTGGGTCGAGCGGGCCACCGACACCAACAGCCGGGCCGAACTTGCCGGGATCGCGGCCCTGGCCCGGCAGTGGGCGCGGCTGGACTCGCTGGTGCTGTCCTTCGAGGACTCGGTGACGGTCGACGCCCCGCCGGAGGCCGTGTACGCGTTCCTGGAGCAGGCCGGGCGGTGGCCCGACCGGCTGCCGCACGTCTCGCGCCTCGACCTCACCGAGGAGCCGGCCGGCGTCCAGGTCATGTCGATGGAGACGCTCACCGCCGACGGCTCCTCGCACACCACCGAGTCGGTGCGGGTCTGCTTCCCCGAAGCCGCCCGGATCGTCTACAAGCAGACCGTCACCCCGGCCCTCATGTCGGCCCACACCGGCGTCTGGACGGTGGCACCCGGCCCCGCGGGGACCACCGTCGCCACCTCCCGGCACAGCGTCGTCCTCCGGGAGGAGGCCGTGGAACGAGTACTGGGCGCGGGCGCGGACCTCGCGAGGGCGCGGCGGTACGTACGCGAGGCGCTCGGCCGCAACAGCACCGCGACCCTGACCCACGCCAAGCGGTACGCGGAGTCTCCAGTGGTCCTCTAGCGACTGCGGACAGCATCTGTACAGGATCCAGAGAGGGAATGGACGATGGCCGTCGAGCGAGTGCACCGCGCGCAGTACGCGGTCGATGTGGCAGCGCCTGCCGGTGTTGTCTACGGGCTGATCGCGGACACGACGCAGTGGCCGTTGTTCGTCCCGGCGAGCATCCATGTGGAACGCCTGGACTTCGACGGTTCCCAGGACCGCTTCCACATGTGGGTACTCGCCAACGGCTCGGTACGGTCCTGGCTCTCGCACCGCACCCTGGACGCGACCCGGCGCCGCATCGAGTTCCGGCAGGAGACGCCCGCGGAGCCGGTCAGTTCGATGGGCGGCTGCTGGACCGTCGAACCGCTCGGCCCAGGCCGCTGCCGGCTGCGCCTGGAGCACGACTTCACCGTCGCCGGGAACCGTCCCGAGGACGTCGCCTGGGTCCGGCGGGCCACCGACACCAACAGCCGGGCCGAACTGGAGCGGCTGCGGGAGACCGCGGAGCGCTGGAACCGCCTGGACGACCTCCTGCTGACCTTCGAGGACTCCGTACGCATCAACGGCCCGGCCGAGCTGGTCTACGACTTCCTCTACCGGATCGCCGACTGGCCGCACCTCATGCCGCACGTGGCCCGTGCCGACGTGGCCGAGCCGCAGCCCGGCGTCCAGCTCACCGGCGTGGACATCCTCGCCGCCGACGGGGCGGCCCACACCATGGAGGCGGTCCGGGTCTGTTTCCCGCACTCGGGCCGGATCCTGTGGAAGCACACGATTCCCTCCCCACTCGCGGACGCCCATACCGGCGAGTGGTCGGTGATTCCCGACGAGCGGGGCGTCCAGGTGATCGCCCGGCACAGCGTGCTGCTGCGCGAGGAGGGCATCGAGGACGTTCTCGGGGCCGGCGCGGACCTCGCGCAGGCGCGGAGCCATGTCCGCGAGACGGCAGGGCGGTTCAGCCTCGCCACCCTGGAATTCGCCGGGCAGCACGCCGAGACGGCCGTCCGGACCCTCTGAGCACCACGTCGGCCCGAGCACCACGTCAGCGCCGTGTCAGCGGTACGTGGGCGCCGCATGCACACTTGTGTCCTCCGGAGCCGGAACGGTACGTGGGTGGCGGGTGCGCACTCTTGTCCTCCGGAGCCGGATCCGACGCGCCGGGCGCGGGCACCATCGGAGACAGGGGGGACCGGATGAGCGGCAGCATGACCGTCGTCATCTCCTCCGGCATGCCTCCCGCGCTCGAACTGCGCGGTCCGCTCGACCCGGTGGCGCTGGCGCGGGCGCTGGCCGCGCTGCCCGGGTGCACGTCCAGCCTGCGCCGGCACACCGCGACCCACCACACCCTGTACCTCGCCCCGCGCCACCTGCCCGCAGGCGCTCTCGGGGACCTGCTCACGGCGTTGACGGGTCCACGCGGCACCGCCGACGGGGCGGCAGCCGCGCCCGTCCTCGCGCCGTCGCCGGAACCGGAGGGTCCTTCTGCGTCCCCGGCGTCCCCGGCGCGCTCCGTCGTGCCGGGGGAGCCCGATCACCCCGTTGTCGTCTTCCCGGCGTCACCCCGGCAGCGGGAGATCCTCCTCGACCTGATGACCGCCGCCCCCGGCACCGCCCCGCACGTCGAGCAGCAGCACTGGCGCTGGTACGGCCCGCTCGACACCCGGCGCTACCGGGCCGCCTGGGCATCGGTCGCGGACCGCGAGGCGGTGCTGCGCGGGTCCTTCGCGGAGCCGGGCGTGCCCGGCGGCCCGGGGATCGCGGTGCACCCGCGGGTCACTCCGTACGTCGTCCGGCACCCTTACGGCTCCGCCGACCGGCAGGCGCTGCTCGGGAGCGAGCGGTTGCGCCCCTTCGACCCGCACCGGCCCGGTCCGCTGCGGGTCCTGCTCGTCGACGAACAGCCGGGCCCGGCGGGACCGGTACGGGTCGTCGTCACGTACCACCACGCCTTCCTCGACGGGCACAGCGTGCGCATGCTGCTGCGTGCCGTGCACCGCGCCTACCTCGCCGACGGCCCGCCGGCCGGTGGACAGCGCCGCCCCGATCTGCGCGACCACCTCGACTGGCTGGGCCGCCAGGACACCGCCCCGGCCCGCGCGTTCTGGTCCCGGGCCGCCCCGCCGGCCGACGCCGCCACCCTTCCCGCCCGGCCGGCCGGCATCCCGGACCGGCCGGGCCACGGGCGTACCAGTCAGCGGCTGACTCCCCACGAGGCGGTCCGGCTGCGCGACTGGGCCGGGCACAGCGGCGTCACCGAGTGCACCGCGCTGCACGCGGCCTGGGCGCTGCTGCTGCACCGGGCGTCCGGCCGCGGCGGTCCCGGCCCGGTTGCCTTCGCCATGACCGTCTCCGGCCGCGGCATCCTGCTCGACGGCGCCGCCCTGCTGCCCGGACCGCTGCGCAATCCGCTGCCCCTGAGCACCGAGGTGGATCCGGCCATGCCGCTGGCGCGGCTGCTGACCGAACTCGGCGGACGGGCCTTGGACATGGCCGCGTACGAATGGGTCTCCGCGGGCCAGGTGCACGCCTGGAGCGGCCGGCCCGCCGAGGACCGGCTCACCGGAACGCTGATCGCCTTCGAGCCACCGGCCGCCGGGGACCCGCTGCGCGAGGAGTTCGAAGCCCAGGGCATCCGACTGACCCCGCCCGAGACGCTGGCCGCGGACACCGGGGTGCCGCTCTCCCTGACCGCCCACCACGACACCGACGGCGGCCTGGTGCTGACGGCGGTGAACGACCGCAGGCGACTCGCCGACACCGACGCGGCGACGGCCCTCGCCCAGGCCGCCCTGCTGCTGCGGGAGTTCCCGGGGTTCGCAGCGGCCGGCACACCGGTCGCCGACGCCCTGGCCCTGCTCGGCCCCGCCGCGCCCGCCCGGACGCGCCGCCCCGACCCGGCGCCGGGGCCCGTCCTCCTGCGCGAGGCCGCCCGGCCCGGCGCAGGCACCGTCCTGCTCGTACCGCCGCCGGACGCCCCGGCGGGCTGCTACGACGAGCTGGCCCGTGTCTACCCGGGCCCGCAGACCCTGCTCACCGTGGACGGGGAGGCGGACGCGGCCGACTGCCTGACCGCCCTGCGCCCGGCCCTCGCGGCGGCCGAACCGGTGACGTTCGGCTGCTACTCGGGTGGCGGCGCCCTCGCCTACGAGGTCGCCCAGCGCATCGCCAAGCACGGCTGGCTTCCGCCGCCGGTGGCCATCGCGGGCACCGCCGCGGCCACCGAGGCCTGCGCGGCCGCCCTCTCCCGCACCCTCGCCGCGGTGACCGGCACCGGCTGACCGGCACCGGCTGACCGGCACCGGGAGACCGGCGGCCCCGGACCTCAGGCTTCCATGACGCGGCCTCCCGCAACGCCCTTCAGACGCGGACCGGGGCGCCCTCGGCGAGCTCCAGATCGAGGGGGAGGTCGCCGCGGGAGGTGATCCGGAGCTTGCGGTAGACCCGCGTCAGGTGCTGTTCGACCGTGCTCACCGTCAGGAAGAGCCGGGCCGAGATCTCCCGGTTGGTCAGGCCCTGCGCGGCCAGGGTGGCCACGCGCTGCTCGGAACCGCTCAGCCGGGCCGCGGTGGTACCGGGCCGGTCCTTGTCCGCCTTCCCGGCCCGGCCCGGCCGTGCCTGTGGCGGGGCCGGGCCGGTGCCCGGCGCCGTCACCAGCGGCGCGTCCGGGAGGATCTCCTGGCACAGCGGCGCCGCGCCGGTGTCCTTGGCGAGCTGCCACGCCGAACGGATCATCACGCCGCCCTTCGACGAGGAACCGTCCTGCTGGAGCGCCCGGCCCAGATCCGCCATCGCGCGGGCCGTCTCCACGCGGTCGCCGGAGCGGTGCAGCTCGTCGATCGCCTGGGCCAGGACCGTCGGCCGCTGCTGGGAGTCCCCGGCCAACGCCCGCATGCGCAGGGCCAGACCGCGTACGTGCGGGCGCCGCGCGTCGGGCATCGCGAGCTGACGCAGGGCGAACTGCTCCGCCCGATGGTCCTCCCCGAGGCACAGCAGCGCACGTGCCGCGTCCGTGCGCCAGGGCAGGAACGCAGGCCGGTCCACCCCCCAGCTCTCCATCAGCCGCCCGATCTCAAGGAAGTCGGCCAGGGCCGCGTGCGGCTGATGGACCGCCAGGTGGTGCAGTCCGCGGGCGCGCAGATACGCCAGTCCGTGCAGGCTCATCAGCTGCCGCCGCGGCAGCTGCCGGCCGGTCAGCCGCGACGCCTCGGTGTACTGGCCCATCGCCGTGCACGCGCGCACCAGCACCGCCGTCGGCGCGCAGGAGAAGGTTCCCCGGCCCTGCGCGGGGAGCGCCGCGAGGGCCGCCGTCGCACGGGTGTGGGCGCCGCGCAGATCACCGAGCCGCAACAGGGCCTCGGCGTGCAGCGTCCCGAAAGCGGCGCTCCAGCCCGGGGCCCGGCAGCGGTCCGCCTCGTCGAGCAGCCTGCGGCTCCACCGCACCGCCAGGTCCGGTTGCTCGGAGCAGAGCAGCGAGGTCACGGCCTGGGCGAGCGGCGCGAGTGTGGCATCCGTCAGCCGGGCCGACCGCAGCAGCCGTTCCGCGGCACCGGGAGAGGTGTCCACCATCGCGTCCAGGGGCGAGGCGCCGCCCTCGCCGGTACCGGTGCCGAGGATCAGCTCCGCCGCGTCGGAGACCCGCCCCTGGGCCAGCAGCAGCCCGGCCAGCGGCTGTTCGTGCCCGGTGGTCGGCCGGCCGGCGCGCACCGTCTCCAGCAGGGCGTCCACGCGCCGTTCGGCGGCGGCCGGGTCGAAGCGGGCCGCGATCTGGGCCAGCCGGATGCGCAGCGCGGCCCCCACCTGGTCGTCGGCGCCGGTTTCGAGGGCGAGTTCGAGCAGGCGTACCGCCGCACGGGCCTCGCCCCGCCCGAGGGACTCCTCCGCCGCCTCGCGCAGCACGTCGACGTCCCACGGTTCGCCCGCGGTCACCACGCCGTCCGCCGCCGCGGTGAGCAGCAGGTGGGCGACCGCCGGGGCCGGGACACCGTCCTCGTGCAGCACCCGTGCGGCGCGCCGCAGCAGCCCGCCCCGGGTGGCCGGACCGGCCTCCTCCAGCACCGCGTCCCGCACGGCCGGGTGCCGGAACCGTACGCCGTCGAGAAGTCCGGCCGCCCGCAGCGCGGCGAGGCCCCGGGCCCCGGCGGCGGCGGTCAGCTCCGCCGCCCCGGTCACGCGGGCGGGGGAGGCGTGGTCCCCGAGCAGCGCGACGGCGCGGGCCACGGCGGTGGCGACCGGCCCGGCCCGGTGCACGCACGCGACGACCGCCTGCGCGAACGGGCCGTCGGGAGCGGGGAACGCCGACTCGCCGTGCGGGTCCCCGGCCTCGTCCGCGTACTCGTCGGTCAGGGCGCGCAGCAGCAGGGGGTTGCCTCCGCTGACCCGGTGCGCCTCGTCCGTGGTGAGGTCCCCGCAGCCGCCCTGGTCCAGGAACCTGGCCGTCTCCGTCCGTGACAGCAGGCCGAGCCGGAGCCGGCGGAAGTGGGGCTGGCGCATCAGCTCGGTGGTGAACAGGGGGTCCTGCGACGGCATGTGCGGCGAACCCGTGAGGACGACGAGGACCCGGGACCCGCGGGCGTGGCGCACCAGGTACTGGAGGTGGCGCAGGGATTCTGCGTCGGCGTGCTGCACATCGTCGACGCAGAGCAGCACCGGCCGGTCCAGGCCCAGTTCGCGCACCCGGTCGCAGAACGCCCGCAGGGCCTCCACCCGCGAGGGCTCACCGCCGGGGCCCTCGTCGGGCAGCAGGAACCCCGGCGTCCGGTGGACGAGCTGCCGCAGTACGCCCCGGGGGATCTGCCGCTCGGCCGACGTGGCGACGGCGGACAGGACCAGGGCGCCGGCCGCGGCCGCCCGCTCGGTGACGGTGTCGGCCACGGCGCTCCGGCCGCACCCGGTGGCGCCTTCGATCAGGACGGCGTGGGAGCCGCCCGCCGTGCAGTCCGCGAGCGCCTCGTCCAAGGCGTCGATCACCGATGTCCTGCCGACCAACCGCATACTCGCCCCTGTTGATGAAGGTCTACCCCTAGAACTTGTCCGCCCCTGATTCACGGACAGGCCCTGGCCGGGACAGGGTGAAGTCTGCGCCTACAGGGGTGGTCGAGCCACCGCTGAGGGCGGGTAGGGGTCGGGTCAGGGGCGGGGCTCGGCGCACATGAGACCCGCGTCGCGCATTTCCTCGACCCATATGTCGAGATCGGCACGAGCATTCTCGGGTGCGGTATTCCACAATTCGGCGAGCAGCCGCGCAGCGGCGCCGGTGTCGCCCTCGTGCTGGCGGAGCGCGATCCACATGGCGGTGCCCACCGGACCGCACCGGTAGCGCATTGTTCCCACCGCTGATTCCGCCAGGAGTTCCAGGCGGCCGGTGGCGTCCACCGAGGCGACACTCACCCCGGGCATCGGTCGAACAAGCACGGACACCTCCAGTGCCGGGGTCACCCGGAGACACTTTCCTGAGCGTCGGTTCTCTTCAACCGATCGAGGAAGCCTCAAGTTATTTCGGAACCCCCGTCAGATCCATGACGACGGCCGCACTCTGGGGTTCGCGGTCCCCGCACCCCCTACAACGGCGGACCCGGCCGCGCGCGGGATAGGGGGGGCGTGGGGGGGGCTTGTCCCGCGCGTGGTCTGCCGCGCTTCCGGCGCCCGAGCCACGCCCCGGGCCATCCGTCCGGGGCAGTGCCGGGCCGCCATCGGATCGGCCCGCGAATTGTCACCGGGATACTGGCCGGATTTTGTCCTTCCGCATGGAACGAGCGGTCCGAAGAATCCGGATCACTTCACCGGCCGGAATACCGAGGTGCTGTCGGTACGGAAAAACAGCAAGCCCTGCCGGTTTTCCGCCCGGCCGGAATCCGGCGGTGCCCGGCGACGTAATTCGAGCCCCCGAGCCTGGCCCCGGAACACCCGGCGGAGCCGGTACCGCCGGCCCTCGGGCCCGCCGGAAGCGGCCTTTGCCCTCCGCCGGATCACCACACTTCCTCAAGCGGGAGTCGAGCGCTCTTCCGGGGTTCCTTGAGCCTCCTCGCCGAGCGTGGCATCCGCAAGGGCTGTCCCGCCCCGCCGCCCCGTACCCGTACCCGTAAACGGCACCCCTGCCGTGGCCGACCCGAGGAGCCTCACATGGTGACTTTCGTCAACAAGCTGACCGTCCACGGCGACATCGACGAGTTCCTGGCCGTCAAGGACCGCCTGACCGCCTACATGAGCAGCCAGCCCGGCTACGTCGGCCACGAGGCGCTGCGCAGCCTCGGCGACGAGCGGGTCTTCCTCGAACTCGCCGTCTGGGAGAACCCCGCCGCCCACCGGCGGGCCGTGCGCAGCGAGGAGTTCCAGGCCCTGGTCAAGGACCTCGGCCCGCTGGCCACCCCCGAGCCCGGTCTGTACGAGACGGTGGAGGCGGCGCCCCGTGCCCGATGAGACCCCGGCGCTCGTCGCCCACCGGTGCCGGCCGCCGACCGGCCCGGCGGTGACCGTGCTCTTCACCGGCGGCTCCGGAATCCGGCCCGGCCTCGGCCGCGAGCTGTACGGTGCCTTTCCCGTCTTCCGCGCCGCGTACGACACCGTGCGCGGCGCGCTGGACCACTGGCTGCGGCTGCCGCTGGCCGCTGTGGTGTTCGCCCCCGAAGGCGGGGTCGACGCGGCTCTGATCCGACGGTCCGAATTCGGGCAGCCCGCCCTGTTCGCGTTCCACGTGGCCGTCTTCCGGCTCTGGCAGTCCTGGGGCCTCCGGGCCGGTGCGGTGTCCGGCCACGGCGCCGGGGAGATCGCCGCCGCCCACGCGGCGGACGCCCTGAGCCTGCCCGACGCGGCCCGGATCGTGGCCGCGCGCGGCAGAATCGCCCCCGTGCACCCCGCCGTGCTCGCCGGGGACTTCGCCGCCTCCCTCGACTCCGAGGACGCTTTCGTGCGGGCCGCCGCCGAAAGCGCCGTCGCACCGCCCCGGATCCCGCTGGTGTGCGCGACGACCGGCCGGAGCATGGGGGCCGGGCCGGACCGGCAGCCGCTGTCGCCCGCGTACCTGCTGCGGGAGGCCCGCCGGGTCTCCCACACCGCCGACGCGGTACGGACCCTGGTACGCGCCGGTTTCCCCCGCCCGCACCCCTGCGGGCCCGACCCCGCGGACACCCGGCCGGGCCGCGAACTGCGTGCCGCACTCGGCGTCGCCGACCGGCTCCACGCACCCGGCCGGCAACCGGGCTGACCGGAAGCCGTACCTCCGGCCCGGCGTCCCACCAGCGGCTCCCGGCCCGCCCCCGGCCCGGCTGTACGGCGCCTCAAGCGGCTGTCGAGCGTCTCTGGCCACGCTGAACTCCCGCGCACAGGAACGGACCCGCCCCCGCGGCCACCGGGTGTGCCGACGAAGTGCCGCCCGGCCGCTTCGCGGACATGTTCAGCCCCCCCTCCCGAAGGGCTGTCCCGTGACGAAGGAGCTGATCCACGCCACCATGGCCACCACCCAGATCCACCCGGAACGGATCGCCGGGCGTGCCGCCGAGGAGACCGACGCCCTGCGCCGGGCCGCCCGGCTCGAAGCTCTCCTCGGCGACCCCTACGACCCCGCCAACCCCCACGGCCTGGGCGCCCTCTTCGCCGCCGACGAACGCCACGAACCGCCCGCCGCCACCGAGCGGCTCCTCGTCGAGGCGGGGCTGGGCGCCGAGTTCGTGCCCGCCGAGTTCGGCGGCCGGCTCACCCGCGCCGACCTGCTCGCCAAGGTGCTGCGCCCCGTCTTCCGCCGCGACCTCGCGCTCGGCTTCGGAGCCGGTATCACCTCGCTGTTCGCCACCTCCGCCGTCTGGGCGGCCGGCTCCCCCGCTCAGCGACGCACGACGGCCGACCTACTGCTCGCGGGCGGCCGCGCCTCGATCGTCCACCACGAACTGGCCCACTCCAACGCCATCCTGCGCGACGAGTTCACCGCCCGGCCACGCCCCGGCGGCGGCTTCTCGCTGGCCGGTCGCAAGGACGTCATCATCAACGCGGCCGTCTCCGGGGCCTACGTCGTGTACGCACGCACCGACCCGGCCCGCACCCCCCTCAGCCACTCCGTGCTGCTCCTCGACCCCGGTGAACTCACCGCCGGGATCGGCCCGCTGCCCCGGGTGCTCACCGCCGGCATGCGGGGAAACCTGTTCTCCGGGCTCCGGTTCACCGACTGCGACATCCCGGCCGACGCCCTCGTCGGCCGGACGGGCGAAGGCGTGGCCCTGGCGCTGCGCACCTACCAGGTCAACCGCTGCGTCATCGCCGCGACGGCCGTCGCCGCCGCCGGTACCGTCCTGCACTCCGCCGTCCGCGCCGCCACCACCGGCCGCAGCCTCCCCATCGCCCGCCGCCGGCACAAGCCCCTCGCCGGGGTCTTCGCCGACCTGCTCGCCTGCGACAGCATGGCCACCGTCGCGCTGCGCGCCCTGAGCCTGCTGCCCGACCGCACCCACATCCTCGCCGCGGCCGTCAAATACGTCGTACCCGACCTGCTGCGGGAGAGCCTGGAGGAACTGGCGAGCGTCCTCGGCTCCCACGGCTACGAGCACGGCACCCCCGAGTACGGCGCACTCGACAAGCTCTCCCGGGACCTGCCCGTGGCCGGTCTCGGCCACGCCGGAACCGCCGCCTGCCAGGCCGTGATCGTGCCCCAGCTGCGCACCCTCGCCGAAATCGCCTGGTTCCGGGACGCGGAACCGCCGCCCGAGCTGTTCCGCTCCGGCGCCGCTCTGCCCCGGCTCGACTACCGGCTCCTCGGCATCGCCGGGGGCGGCGACTTCCTCGCCGCCTCCCTCAACGGCGCCGCCTCCCGCCTGGCCGACGTACGGGGCGTCGGCGGCCAGCTCGCCGTCCTCGCCGACCTCGCCGAGGCGTTCGTCGACGAGCTGCGGGCCCTGCGCGAACAGTGCCGGGCCATCCCGCCCGGCGCCGCCGCCCTCGCCGACCCCGCCTGGTGCGTGCTCAGCGACCGCTACTCCCTCGTCCTCGCCGCCGCCGCGATCCTGGCCACCTGGGAAGGCCAGGACGGCAGCGATCCCTTCCTTGCCGCGCCCGCCTGGGCCGTACTCGCCCTCACCCGGATCGGCGGGCGCCTCGGCATCCCGCTGCCGGAGCTGCCCGAGGACTGCCGCGCCCAGGTCCTCGACGAACTCGTACGCCGCTACCGCACCGGCCTCAGCTACGACCTCGACGCCACCGAACTGGCCCGGTGACCGGCCCGAGGAGGCCGCCGATGGAGGCGGAAGCCGCCCGGCGCATCACGGCACCCGTGCACGCCACCGGCCCCGCGGGACCCTGGCACGAGGTACGGGAGGGCCTGGCCCGGCGCGGCAACGCCTCCGTCTTCACCACCTGGGGCGAATGGCTGCCCGCCGCCCTCGCCGACCCGGTGCTGCGCCCGCTCCTGGGACGGGACTGGCCGCGCTACCGGCAGACCGCCGACCCCGTCCTGCGGTACCGCTTCGTGGCGTCCCGGCTGGCCGTCAAGTACACGGCGGCCGCCGCGCTCGGCACCTCGCCCGCCCAGCTCGACCTGGCGTACAAGGTCGGCGGCCGGCCCTACCTGCGGGGCTTCGACCAGATCGACCTGAGCCTCACCCACACCGACGACCTCATCGCCGTAGGCATCAGCCGCACCGGGCGCATCGGGATCGACACCGAACCCGTCGACCGCAGGCTGTCGTTCGATCTGCTCCAGGACCAGGTCTGCACCCCGGCGGAACGGGACACGCTCGCCGCGCTCCCGGAGGCCGAACAGACCGCGGGCTTGCTGCGGCTGTGGACCCTGAAGGAGGCCTACACCAAGGCGCTCGGCCAGGGCCTGCGGCTCGACTTCTCCTCGTTCGGCTTCGCCACCGGAACCTCGGGCGACACCGGCCTCCTCGCCCCCGACGGCACCCCCGCCGCCCACGGCGAGTGGGTGTTCGGAACTTATCCGGTGCTCGGCCGCTACCTCGTCAGCATCGCCTGCCACGACACCGGTCTGGACACCTCGCGGGACACCGCCGCCGCCACCATGCTCGACGAGGGGTTCATGGCCATGGTCTCCGGCCTGATCCGGACGGAAGATCCTGCACCGGAGCCGTAGGCGTTCCCGTGCGGAATTCGAGTCCGGCTGTAGCGCCTGCGCCGATGCTGGACGACGCGACACCGGCCGGAATCCGGTGCCTCTGTGTCGAAAGGGCCTCCATGAGCATCGTCGAGGAAAAACCGCTGAAGACCGCGCCGGCCCCGGAACCCGGGAGCATGCGCCCGGCCGCCGCGGGCCGCGACGAGAACCGCGTCGCGACCATGCGCGAGCGCACGGCCGAACTGCACGCCATCCAGGCGCTGGCCGAATCCGGACCCGGAGAACGGGCCACCGCCGCACAGCACGCCAAGGGCAAACTGACCGCCCGGGAACGCATCGCCCTGTTCTTCGACGAGGGCACGTTCAACGAGGTCGAAGGATTGCGCAAGCACCGCGCCACCGGCTTCGGCCTGGAGGACAAGAAACCCCACACCGACGGTGTCGTCATCGGCTGGGGCAAGGTCCACGGCCGCACCGTCTTCACCTACGCCCATGACTTCCGCATCTTCGGCGGGGCACTGGGCGAGGCCCACGCGGAGAAGATCCACAAACTGATGGACCTCGCCGAGGCCGCGGGCGCTCCCGTCGTGGGCCTCTGCGACGGCGCGGGCGCCCGCATCCAGGAGGGCGTGACCGCACTCGCCGGATACGGCGGCATCTTCCAGCGCAACGTCCGCAACTCCGGTGTCATCCCGCAGATCTCCGTCATCCTCGGCCCCTGCGCCGGCGGCGCCGCGTACTCCCCGGCGCTCACGGACTTCGTCTTCATGGTGCGCGGCACCTCGCAGATGTTCATCACCGGCCCCGACGTCGTCCAGGCGGTCACCGGTGAAGCCGTCAGCATGGAGCACCTCGGCGGCGCCGACAGCCACGCCGAGTCCTCGGGCGTCGCGGCCTTCGCCTACGACGACGAGGAGAGCTGCCTGGAGGACGTACGGCACCTGCTCTCCCTCCTGCCGCAGAACAACCGCGAACTCGCCCCCGCCGGCGACCTCGACGACCCCGTCGACCGCCGCAACGACAGCCTGCTGGACCTGGTGCCGGCCCAGCCGAACCGCTCGTACGACATGCGTGACCTGATCGAGGAGATCGCCGACCACGGCGACTACTTCGAGGTGCACAGCCAGTGGGCGCAGAACATCGTGTGCGCCCTGGCCCGGCTCGGCGGCCAGGTCGTCGGCATCGTGGCCAACCAGCCGGCCTGCCTCGCGGGCGTCCTGGACATCCACGCCTCCGAGAAGGCCGCGCGGTTCGTGCAGTTCTGCGACTCGTTCAGCATCCCGCTGGTCACCCTGATCGATGTCCCCGGCTTCCTGCCCGGCGTCGACCAGGAACACAACGGCATCATCCGGCACGGCGCCAAGCTGCTGTACGCGTACTGCAACGCGACGGTGCCGCGCATCTCGCTGGTGGTGCGCAAGGCCTACGGCGGCGCGTACATCGTCATGGACTCCCGCTCCATCGGCGCCGACATCGCCCTGGCCTGGCCCTCGAACGAGATCGCCGTCATGGGAGCCGAAGGCGCCGCGAACGTCATCTTCCGCCGGGAGATCAACGCCTCCGACAATCCGGAGGAGACCCGCAGGCAGAAGATCAAGGAGTACCAGACCGAGCTGATGCACCCGTACTACGCGGCCGAACGCGGCCTCGTCGACGACGTCATCGATCCGGCCGACACCCGCGCCCGGCTGATCTCCACCCTGGACATGCTCCGTACGAAATATGCCGAACAGCCCAGCCGCAAGCACGGAAACCTGCCGCTGTGACCGCCGCCGGGAACGAGACGCCGGCCGCCGCGCTCACCTCCGCGTCCGTCCGTGTCTCCAAGGGAAACCCGACGGCCGAGGAGGTCGCCGCCCTCGCCGTCCTGCTCACGGCCCGGCTCTGGTCGGCGAACGGGGCGCGGGAGCACGAGGCAGGGGAGAACGGGGTGCGGGAGCAGGAACGGACCTCCTCCGTCGTGCGGGTCCGGGCGCTCCGTCACCGCGGGCCCGCCCCGTTCACGCCGCCGGGGGCATGGGCCTCGTGATCACGGGCCCGGACTCCTGTCCGGCGAGGGAGTTCCGGGCCGCCCGCCGGGCGGACCCGCCGAACTCCCGGCTCTGCGCGCCGCCGCCCGCGGCTGCCGCGAGCTCGTCGATCCGGCGCAGCAGGGTGCCCTGCTCGCGGGAGAGTTCGTCGACGCGCTCCCGCAGCCGGGCGACCGTACCGCCGAGGTCGAGCAGGGCCGCCGCGTCCGACATGCCGTTCGGCATGTCGTGCGGCGGTCTGTGCGGCATGTCGGACGGCATCTCGTGCGGTCGTCCGTTCGGTATCGCCCCGAGGCCCGCGAACGGCGCGTGCCGGATCGTCGCCTCCATCCGGGCGCGCAGCGCCGGGCCCGGCTCCACGCCGAGCGCGTGGACCAGGAGTTTGCGCGCACGCTCGTACACACCGAGCGCCTCGGCGGGCCGCCCCGCCAGACACAGCGCGACCATCGACAGGTCGTAGAAGCGCTCCCGCAGCGGATGTTCGTACGTCAGCCGCTCCAGCTCGCCCGTGACGTCCTCGTGCGGCGCCGAGCGCAACCGCGTCTCGTACAGCTTCTCCAGGGCCGCCAGCCGGTGCTCCTCAAGACGCTCGGCCTCCGCCGCGCACAGCGGCGCGTGCAGACAGTCCTCCAGCGCCGGACCGCGCCACACCGCCAGCGCGCGCCCCAGCAGTTCGGTGGCGTGCGCCGGGTCGGTGGAGGCCGCGGCCCGGCCCTCGGCGGAGAGCCGCTGGAAACGCTGGGCGTCCGTGGTGGCGCTGCCCAGCCGCAGCAGATACCCCATGGGCTCGGTGCTGATCCATTCCCCGCCGCCGGAATCGCGCAGCATCCGGCGCAGCCGGGCCACATGGGCCTGCACCGCGTTGGCTGCCCGCCGGGGCGGTTCGTCGCCCCACAGCTCGTCGGCCAGCCGGTCGACCGTCAGTGTCCGTCCCGCCTCGATGACGAGCGCGGCGAGCAGCGCGCGCTGCTTGGAGCCGTGCGGGACGACCCGCCGTCCCGTCCGGTCGTCGTGGACCTCGACCGGCCCCAGGATCCGGAACTCGGTCACGGGGTGCCTGCCAGGGCCTCCAGTCCGGCCCGCACCCCGGCGGTGACCGCGTCGGCCAGTGCCGCCGGATCGTCCTGGAAGTAGAAGTGGCCGCCCTCGAAGCGTCGGACACCGAGGAAGTGGTCGGTGGACTTTGCCCACTGCTCCAGCCGTCCCGCGGGCGCGGTGGTGTCGTGCTCGCCGTGGAACACGGTGAGCGGTACGGGCAGCGGCGTCACATCCTGCGGCGGACGCCAGTTCCGTACGAGGGAGATGTCCGCCCGGAAGACGGGGGCGAAGACGCTCCACAGCTCCGGGTTGTCCAGGATGCGGGGCGGGGTGCCGCCCAGCCGGATCAGCTTGCGGCGCAGCTCCGCGTCGGACAGTTCGCCGGGCTCCTCGGCCGGCCGGCCCGGCCGCGGCGCTCCGCAGCCCGAAAGGCCCAGCCATACCGGCGGCCGACGGCCCTCGTCGACGAGTCGGCGGGTCAGCTCGAACGCGATCAGGGAGCCCATGCTGTGCCCGAAGCAGGCGAAGGGCACCTCCGGGTCGTCGAGTTCGGCGGACAGCCGGTCCAGGAACCAGTCCACGAGGGTGTCCGCGTCGCCGATCGGCGGTTCGCCCGCCAGCAGCCCGTGCCCCGGATAGTCCTGTGGCAACAGCCGCCAGCCCGCGGGGAAGAGCCGGGCCCACTCGTGGAACATCAGCTGGGACCCGCCCGCGTGCGGGAACACGAACAGCCGCAGGGTGCCGCCGAATCGCATCGTGATCTCCGTTCCAGGGGCGAGGGTCCTGTCACGGCGACGCTAGTGCTTTCGCCGCCCCTCGCGCGCGATGCCCGATCGGTGTTCGAGCGGACATGAGAGCGTTCTTGAGGAAGAACTCACAAGGTCACAGTGCTTGCAGGGGAGGTGCCAGCAGGCGGGTGGGCAGGGCCCGGCGGCTGCTGACACCCAGCTTCCGGTAGACGCGCGTCAAATGCTGTTCGACCGTACTCACCGTGATGAACAACTGCTGGCTGATGTCGCGGTTGCTGAAGCCACGGGCAGCGAGCAGGGCCACCCGGCTCTCCGCATCGCTGAGCAGCGACGCCTCCGTATCGCCCGCGTCACCGACACCTCCGGCTCCCGCAGCCTGCTCGTCCCGCTCGGCCACGGGGGCCACGGCCCCGTACCCGGGGCGTGGCGCACGCGGCGCACGCGCCACGGGGTCGGCCGCCGCCGCCCTGAACCCGGACTGGCAGATCTTCGCCTCCTGGGCCGCACGCCAGGACGCCGCCCGCGCCTCGTCGAGCTCGCCGACACTCCGATAGGCCACGGAGAGGTCCGCCAGCGCACGTGCCAGTTCCATCCGGTCGCCCGCCGCCTGAAGCACCTCGACGGACTTGCGCAGCAGAGCCGGACGCTGCATCAGCTCACCGCATGCCGCGAGCAGCCGCAACGAGATCCCCCTGGTGCGCGGGCCGATCGCCTGCGCCCGGCCCAGTTGCTGCTTGACCAGGTCCCGGGCGACGACCGTACGGCCGAGTCGCAGATGCGCCTCCGCCAGACCGATGCGCCACGGCACGAAGGGAAGGTCCAGATGGGCGTCCTGCGCCAGCCGGCCGCATTCCTGGAAGTCCCGGACGGCCGCGAGCAGCCGTTCGGTCGCCAGGTGATGCTGACCGCGGGCGGACAGGAAGCGCAGGCTCCACACCGTGGTCGGCACGGCCTCAGGAGCCATCTGACGAATCGACTCCTCGGCCTCGGTGTGCCGGCCCATCGCCGTCTGCGCCGAGATCAGCACACTCAGCGGATACCCGCGCATCACGCCCCAGCCCTGAGGCGACAGCACGTCGAGCGCGGCCTGCGCCCGGACGGCGGCCACCGCCGGCTCGCCCCTGCTCAGCGCGATCTCGGCCCGAACGGTGCCCAGGGCGGCCTGCCAGGTGAACACGCCGCGCCGCCGCGCCTGCGCGTACAGCCGTTCCGTCTGTTCCCCGGCCTGCTGGAGCTGGTTGCCGCCGATCAGCGTGAACAGCGCGGCCAGTACGACCTCCAGCAGGGAATCGCCCGGCCGGCAGCTCTCCAGAATGTGCTCCGCGCTGGGCAACGCACCCCTCGCGTTCGCCCCCGCGGCGCCCTCCGCGACGGCGTGCACCGCCCGGACCCACGGATCGTCCCCGTGCGGGTCCCCATTGGCGCCGGTACCGGTGCCGTTGTTTGCGATGGTCCCGTTGTTTGTGTTGGTTCCGCCGCCATAGAACCAGCGGTACGCCAGGTGGAGTTCCGCCTCCGCGTACCGGTCGCCGTCCCGGCCGGCCCCGCGCTGCTCGTACGCCTCACGGGCCGCGCGCGCGGTACCGGTATCACCCTTCCACAGCGCCTGCTTCAGCAGCGGCAGCGCGTCCCGCCCGGTCAGGGCGCCCTGTGCGAGCGCGCTGCGCGGTGCGGCCTGCCAGCGGTCGGACGCCGCCGGATCGACCTGCCACACCGTCCGGGACAGCCCGCGCCGCAGCACCTCCTGCTCCGCCGGGTCCGCGGTCGCCTCCAGCGCCAGCTCCAGACAGCGGGTCACCAGCTCGACATCGTCGCCCGTGGCCGCCTCCGCCGCCGCGCGGCGCAGTACATCGGCCGCCCACACCGGCCAGTGCGCAGCCGCTGTCCCGGAGCCGGCACGGGAGCCGGAGCCGGATGCGGGGGCGGGGCCGAATCCGGAGCCGGAGGCGATCAACTGCCCTGCCACCGTCACCGGATCCGCGCCCCGCAGTTGCAGCAGTTCGGCGGCGGTGGCGTGCAGGCGCGCCCGCTCCCCGGCGGAGAGCGTGCCCAGCACGGCCTGCGCGGCCACGGGGTGGAACCGCACACCCTCCAGCACCCCCGCGGCCGACAGGACGCTCAGCACCTGCTCGACCGCGTCCACCGGCAGCGCGACCAACTGCGCGACCAGCGGGCCCGTGGCCCGTTCCGCACCCAGCACGGCCACCCCCTGTGCCACGGTCAGCAGACTCGCGTCCCAGCGGTAGAGGCAGTTCAGTACGCCCTGTGCGTACGACGAACCGACCACTTCGTGCTCGGCCGTCGCACCGGGATGCGCCAGCTGCCAGTCCCGGTGGTCTTCAAGCAGCGCCCCCGCCAGCAGCGGATTGCCACCCGTCAACCGCAGTAGCGACGATGCGTACTCGGGCGCGGCGGTTTGGATGGTGCTGGGGTCGGCGGTCCGGTCGGTGGACTGCTCCGCGATCAGCTGCCGCAGCGCCGGCTCGTCCATCGGGGCCAGCCGCAGCCGCGCATGCGGATGCTGCGTGATCCCGGCGTGGAAACGCGTCATCGCCGGGTGGGCCCAGCTCCACTCGGTCAGCACGATCATGACCCGAGCCGAGGCGATCCGCTGTCGCAGATGCCGGATCAGCCGCAGGGTGAATTCGTCGGCGAACTGGATGTCGTCGATGCTGACGATCAAGGGGCGGTGTCTGGCCAGCTCCAGCAGCCGTACGGTGAGTTCATGGACGGCACGGGCCGCCCCGGCGGCCTCGGCCGCGTCCGGCAACAGCCGGGCGGCGCACTCGGCGACTTCCGGCGGGATGTCCGGGTTGCGGAACAGCTGGTCCACGCCCCCTACCGGGAAATCGTCCTCCGCCCGCGATCCGGTGGCCGTCAGGTGCAGCACACCCGACTCCTTCGCGTACCGCGAGAACTCGTGGAGCAGACGGGTCTTTCCGCTGGCCAGGCCCCCTGAAATCAGCGCGAGCTGGCCGACGCCGTCGGCACACTCGCCGAGTTGCCGCGCAAGACCGTCCAACGCTTCACGGCAGTCCCGCTCCACTGCGCCCCCCTGAGCATCTAGCCGACGCGTAACCCCTAAGGCCTAAAGGGTGCTGCCGATGCCTACAGGGCGGGTCGAGCCGGGGCGGAACACCGAACGGGACACCGGTTCGCGACCGGTGTCCCGTTCGGGCGGTAAGGACGAGGTTCCGGGGTGTGGGTTACCGCCCCATCTCCCGGTTGATGAAGCTGAGCAGCTCGTCGTCGGAAGCGGACTCCAACTGCCCCAGCACACCGCCCTCCGCCGCCGCCGACTCCGTCTCCTCGCCCTGCCACTTCGCGAGGAACGCCTGCAGCCGTACCGCCACCCGCGTACGAGTGAGGGCATCGGGCTCCGAGGTGACCAGTGAGGCCTCCAGCTTGTCCAACTCGGTGAGCAGGGAGTCCCCGCTCGCCGCGCCGTCCCGGAAGATGTCCTGCCGCAGCAGACGGGCGGCCGAGGCCGCGTTCGGGTAGTCGAACACGAAGCCCGCCGGCAGGCGCAGCCCCGTGGCCCGGGTGAGCCGATTGCGCAGCTCGACGGCCATCAGCGAGTCGAAGCCCATTTCACGGAAGGCCCGGCCCGCCTCGATGTCGCCCACCGAGGCGTACCCGAGCACCGAGGCCGCCTGCTGGCGGATGAGCTCGACCAGTTCGGCCTCCTGCTCCTCCTCCGGCAGGACGGCGAGGCGCTGCCGCAGCTCGTCGGAGACATCGGTGTTCTCCGCCTCGCCCTCGGCCGCGTCCGCCGTGATCCGGGCGACGTCCGGCAGATCCGCCAGCAGCGGGCTCGGACGCAGCGCGGTGAACGCGCGGGCGAAGCGCCCCCAGTCCATATCGGCGACGGTCAGGACCGGCGACTCCTCGGCCACCGCCCGGACCAGAGCGGTGAGCGCCTGATCCGGCTCCAGGGGCAGCAGACCACGCCGCTGCATCTGCCCCTCACCGTTCCCGCCACCGGAATCGGCCGTGTCACCGGAGCTCCCGGAATCGGCCGTGTCGCCGCCGACCCACGGGCCCCACGCCACGGACGTGGCGGCCAGGCCCCGGGCCCGCCGGAGCTGGGCCAGCCCGTCCAGGTAGGCGGTACCCGCCGCGTAGGCACCCTGCCCGCCTCCGCCCCAGACACCGGCGATGGAGGAGAAGAGGACGAAGGCATCGAGCTCGGTCTCCGCGAACACGGCGTCCAGAGCGGCCGCTCCCGCGGTCCGCGCCCGCAGCGCCTCGGTCAGTTGCGCCGGGTCCGTGTCGGCGACCGGTGCGAAGTGGTTCGCGCCCGAGGTGTGGACCACGGCCCGGACCGGAGCGCCATCGGCGGCCAACTCGTAGGCGAGGGAGGCCAGTTGCGTACGGTCGGTCACGTCGACGTCCCGCACCGCGGCCCGCTCGCCCAGCTTTTCGAGGACGTCCGGGTCGGGCGTGCGGCCGACCGGGGTCAGGAGGACGACCCGCTCCACCGCCGTGCCCGCCAGCCAGCCCGCGAGGTGCCCCGCAAGCGGCGTGGTGCCGTCGCCGATCAGTACCGTGCCGCGCGGGACCCACTCGCCGTCCCCGGCCGGAGCCGC
The DNA here is from genome assembly GCF_042731715.1 of Streptomyces sp. NPDC059832. Lineage (NCBI taxonomy): Bacteria > Bacillati > Actinomycetota > Actinomycetes > Kitasatosporales > Streptomycetaceae > Streptomyces > Streptomyces sp. NPDC059832. Next base: position 166,620 of record NZ_JBHWIY010000001.1, read on the forward strand.
CGCCAGCAGCCGGCCCGCGAAGACGCCGGAAGAGCGGAGCGCGATCTGGTCCTCGCCCGACGTGCCCGACAGCACTGCCACGGCCTGCTCCCAGGTACGGGCGTCGAGGCTCTCGGGCAGGTCGATCAGACCGCCCCAGCGCTTCGGGTGCTCCAGGGCCACGACCCGGCCAAGGCCCCAGACCTGCGTCTGGGCCGCGTTGCGCAGCGGGTCGGAGGTCCCGGTCGAGACGGCACCCTGCGTCAGGCACCACAGCGGGGCCTCCACCCCGGCTTCGCCCAACTTCCGGACGAGCGCAAGCGTGGCCGCCAAGCCGGGCGCGACCCCTTCGTCGAGGGTCTCGTCGCCCGCCAGGCCCAGCAGGGACAGCACGCCGGCCGCACCGGCGTACCCGGACAGGTCGGTGGCGCCGGTGACGCGCACGACCTCGGCGCCCGCCGCCTTCAGACCGTGCTCGCACCACTCGACGACGGCGGTGCCGGACAGCGCGTCCGGCAGGGCCAGCAGCCAGCGGCCGGTCAGCACACCGCCCGACGGCTGTACGGGCTTCCAGGTGACGCGGTAACGCCAACCATCGGCCACCGAACGCTGTTGCTGTCGGCTGTGCCAGGACGACAGCACCGGTAGCACCTCGCTCAGCGGGCTGTCGGCCGTCAGTTCCCGACCGCCGGCCAGCGCCGAAAGGTCCTCGCGCGCCACGGCCTCCCAGAAGGCCGAGTCCGCGACCGGGGCCTCGCCCACGGCACCCGGGTGCCCGCCCGCCACCGGAGCCTTGGGCCAGAAGCGTTGCCGCTGGAAGGCGTAGGTGGGCAGGTCGACGCGCTGGGCTCCGGTGTTGGCGTAGTACGTCGTCCAGTCGATGCGGGTGCCTCGGACGTGGAGTTCGGCGAGGGCGGCGACGAGCGCGTCGGTCTCGGTGCGGTTCTTGCGCAGGGCGGGGAGGAAGGCGGCGTCGTCGGTGACGCAGCTCTGTCCCATGGCGGAGAGGACGCCGCCGGGGCCGAGTTCCAGGTAGGTGGTGACGCCCTGGGTTTCGAGGTGGCGTACGCCGTCGAGGAAGCGGACGGCCTGGCGGACGTGGTCCACCCAGTAGTCGGCCGACAGTAGCTTCTCACCGGCGAGTTCACCGGTGAGGTTGGAAACGATCGGAAGCTTCGGTGCATGGAAGGTCAGACCCTCGGCGACCGTCTTGAACTCGGCGAGCATGGGTTCCATGCGCGGCGAGTGGAAGGCGTGACTGACGCGAAGCCGCTTCGTCTTGGCGAAGCTCGACGCGATCGTCAGTACGGCGTCCTCGTCACCCGAGATCACCACGGAGTCCGGGCCGTTCAGCGCGGCGATCGAGACGCTTTCGGTGAGCAGCGGCAGGATGTCTGCTTCGGTGGCCTGGATGGCGACCATTGCGCCACCGGTCGGGAGTGCCTGCATCAGACGCCCACGCGCGGCGACCAGTGCCGCCGCGTCCTCCAGCGACCAGACGCCCGCCACGTGTGCGGCGGCCAGTTCGCCGATGGAGTGGCCCAGGAGGTAGTCCGGGGTCACGCCCCAGTGCTCCAGCAGCCGGAAGAGGGAAACCTCGATCGCGAACAGGCCCGCCTGGGTGTAGACGGTCTGGTCGATCAGCTCCGACCCACCGAACACCACCTCCTTCACCGGCTGATCGAGGTGCCGGTCCAGCTCCGCGCACACCGCATCAAAGGCATCGGCGAACACCGGGTACGCCTCGTACAGCTCCCGGCCCATCCCGGACCGCTGCGACCCCTGACCCGAGAACAGGAACCCGATCTGGCTGCCGGGGTGCGCCCGGCCGCCGATGACATCCGCCTCCATGCCCTGCTCCGCCAGCGCCTTGACGCCTTCGAGCAGTTCGGCTCGGTCGCTGCCGACGACGGCGGTGCGGTACTCAAGGGCGCTGCGACTCGTGGCGAGGGAGTAAGCCACGTCCTGTGCGCCCTGGTCCGGTCGGCTGAGCAGTCGCGCGTACAACTCCCGCGCCTGTGCAGCCATTGCCGACCGCGTCTTTGCGGACAGCACCCAGGGCACCACGGGCACCACGGGCGCCGACGAGTCCGCCGGCTGTCCGGCCTCCGAGGTACCGGCCTCGGCCGGTACCTCTTCGATGATGACGTGGGCGTTGGTGCCGCTGATGCCGAAGGAGGAGATGGCGGCGCGGCGGGGGTGTTCGTGTTCGTTCCAGGTGCGGGGTTCGGTGAGGAGTTCGACGGCTCCGGTGGTCCAGTCGACGTGGGTGGAGGGCTGGTCGACGTGGAGGGTGCGGGGCATGATGCGGTGGCGCATTGCCATGATCATTTTGATGATTCCGGCGACTCCGGCGGCGGCCTGGGTGTGGCCGATGTTCGATTTGACCGAGCCGAGCCACAGCGGCCGGTCCTGTGGGCGGTCCTGGCCGTAGGTGGCGAGGAGTGCCTGGGCTTCGATCGGGTCGCCGAGGGTGGTGCCGGTGCCGTGTGCTTCGACGACGTCGACGTCGGCGCTGGTCAGGCCCGCACTGGTCAGGGCCTGGCGGATGACGCGTTGCTGGGCGGGGCCGTTGGGGGCGGTCAGGCCGTTGGACGCACCGTCCTGGTTGATCGCCGAGCCGCGGACGACCGCCAGGACCGGGTGTCCCTTCGCGCGGGCATCGGACAGTCGTTCGACCAGCAGCATGCCCACGCCCTCGCCCCAGCCGGTGCCGTCCGCGGCCTCCGCGAACGCCTTGACCCGGCCGTCCCCGGCGAGCCCGCCCTGCCGGGAGAACTCGATGAACGCACCCGGCGTCGACATGACCGTCACACCGCCCGCCAACGCCATCTCGCACTCACCCGACCGCAACGCCTGCACCGCCAGGTGCAACGCGACCAGCGAAGCCGAACACGCCGTGTCCACCGTCACCGCCGGCCCCTCCAGACCGAACGTGTACGAGATACGACCCGACACCACACTCGCCGCATTGCCCGTGCCGACATGTCCCTCGGCACTGTCCGGGGATGCGAGCAGCAGACCCGTGTAGTCCTGGCCGTTCGTGCCGGTGAACACACCGGTGCGGCTCCCGCGCACGGACGCCGGGTCGATACCCGACCGCTCGAACGCCTCCCACGAGGTCTCCAGCAGCAGTCGCTGCTGCGGGTCCATCGCGAGGGCCTCACGTGGCGAGATCCCGAAGAAGACCGGGTCGAACTCCCCGGCATCGTGCAGGAAACCGCCCTGGTCGACGTACGAAGCCGCTTCCCGCTCGCGCGACGGGTCGTAGAGCCGCTCCAGGTCCCAGCCACGGTCCACCGGGAATCCGGAGACCGCGTCCGCCTCGGACGCCAGCAACTCCCACAGGTCCTCAGGCGACCGCACACCACCCGGGTAGCGGCAGCTCATGCCGACGATCGCGATGGGATCGTCCCCGTCGACAGGTCCGCCCGTGGCCGCGGGAACATTCGCGGCCCGCGCCTCGGAGCCCAGCAGTTCGTCCCGCACATGCTCGGCCAGGACAGCCGGGCTCGGGTAGTCGAAGACGAGGGTCGCGGGCAGCGAAAGTCCCGTCTCGCCCGCCAGGGCGTTGCGGAACTCCACCGCCGTGAGCGAGTCGAAGCCCAGCTCCCGGAAGGTCGCCGTCTCTCCGATGGCACCGGCACCGTTGTGCCCCAGCACCACCGCGGCCTGTGCCCGGACGACACCCAGCAGCAGTCGCAGTTGCTCGGCGCCGGTCAGACCGGTCAGCCTGCCGCGCAGCGCCGATTCGGCGCCCGCCGACTCCGCAGAGGCGGACGTCACGGCGAGCCGCTGGTTCTCGGGCAGGTCGCCGAGCAGCGGGCTCGGCCGCAGCGCGGTGAAGGGCGGTACGAAGCGTTCCCATTCCACGTCCGCGATGGTCACGCACGTCTCGTCCAGTGCCAGCGCCTGGCCGATCGCCGTGATGGCCGCATCCGGAGCCATGGCCGGCAGACCACGTCGGCTCAGCTCCGCCGTCATCTCGTCGTCTGCCATGCCGCCTTCGGCCCAGGGGCCCCAGGCGAGGGAGGTGGCGGCCTGGCCGCGGGTCCGGCGTTCCTGGGCGAGCGCGTCCAGGTAGGCATTGGCGGCGGCGTAACCCGCCTGCCCGCCACTGCCCCAGACTCCTGCGATGGAGGAGAAGAGGACGAACGCGTCCAGTTCGGTGTCCGCGAAGACGGCATCGAGGTTGGCCGCTCCGGTGACCTTCGCGTGCATCTGTCCGGCCAGCGCCTCTGCGTCGAGCTCGCTGGTCGGACCGGCCGAGGCGACGCCTGCGGCGTGGACGACGGTACGGACGGGGGTGCCGTCGGTTTCGAGGGAGTGGGCGAGGGCGGTGAGGGCTGTCAGGTCGGTCGCGTCGCAGGCGACGACGGTGGCTCCGGCCCCCAATTCCTCGATGTCTGCGCGGAGTTCGTCCGCGCCGGGGGTGTCGGGGCCTCGGCGGCTGGTGAGGACGAGGTGTGAGGCGCCGTTGGCGGCGGCCCAGCGGGCCACCCGGGCGCCCAGGCCCCCGGTACCGCCCGTGATCAGGACCGTGCCCCTGATCTTCCAGTCGTTGTGCGGTCCGGCAGCGGCCCGCACGACACGGCGTACGAAGACGCCGGAGGACCGCACGGCGACCTGGTCCTCGCCCGTGTCGTTGCTGTTGGCGAGGATGGTGGCGGTGCGTTCGAAGGCCCGTGCGTCCAGGGTTTCGGGGAGGTCGATCAGACCGCCCCACCGCTTGGGGTGTTCCAGGCCCACGACCCGGCCCAGCCCCCAGACCTGCGCCTGAGCGGTGCTGCGCAGCGGGTCGGAGGCTGCGGTTGATACGGCGCCCCGGGTCAGGCACCACAGGGGCGCGTCGATCCCGGCCTGCCCCAGTTGCTGGACGAGTTGCAGCGTGGCGGCCAGGCCCGGAGAAACCCCCTGGTCGAGCGGAGCGTTGTCGATGCCCAGGAGGGAGACGACACCGGTCACGTCCAGGCCCGGGGCCAGGTCGGTGATGGCCGTCCGTACGACGTCGGCACCTGCCTTGCGCAGGCCCGCCTCGCACCACTCGGTGATGTCCGCCGGGCCTGTTTCCGGTGCGATGAGGAGCCAGCGGCCGGACAGGGTGCCGGCCGGGGGCTGTACGGGCTTCCAGGTGACGCGGTAGCGCCACCTGTCGACCTCGGAACGCTGCTTCCGGCGACGACGCCACGACGACAGCGCGGGCAGCACCTCACCCAGCGGGGCATCCGCCGACAGTTCCAGGTCCCCGGCCAGCCCGGACAGGTCCTCGCGCTCGACGGCCTCCCAGAAGTCGGTGTCGAGCGGGTCGGTGACGGTGTCGGGGGCAGTTCTGGGCGGTGCCGGCCAGTACCGCTCATGCTGGAAGGCGTAGGTGGGCAAATCGGTGCGCCGGGCACCGGTGTTCGCGTAGTACGCGGCCCAGTCGACGGCCTTGCCTCGGACGTGGAGTTCGGCGAGGGCCGTGGTGAGGGCGTCGGGCTCGGTGCGGTTCTTCCTCAAGGCCGGTACGAAGGCAGCGTCGTCGGTAACGCAGGACTGGCCCATCGCGGACAACACCCCGCCGGGGCCGAGCTCCAGGTACGTCGTGACGCCCTGGGTTTCCAGGTGGCGCATGCCGTCGAGGAAGCGGACGGCCTGGCGGACGTGGTCCACCCAGTAGTCGGCCGACAGCAGCTCCTCACCGGCGAGTTCACCGGTGAGGTTGGAGACGATCGGAAGCTTCGGTGCATGGAAGGTCAGGCTCTCGGCGATGACCTTGAATTCGGCCAGCATGGGTTCCATGCGCGGCGAGTGGAAGGCGTGACTGACGCGGAGCCGCTTCGTCTTCGCGAAGCTCGACGCGATCGTCAGTACGGCGTCCTCGTCGCCGGAGATGACCACGGAGTCCGGGCCGTTGAGCGCGGCGATGGAGACACCGTCGACCAGCAGCGGGAGGACGTCTGCTTCGGTGGCCTGGATGGCGACCATCGCTCCACCGGTCGGGAGTGCCTGCATCAGCCGGCCCCGGGCCGCGACCAGCGCCGCCGCATCCTCCAGGGACCACACGCCCGCCACGTGCGCGGCGGCCAGCTCACCGATCGAGTGACCGAGCAGATAGTCCGGGGTCACGCCCCAGTGCTCCAGCAGCCGGAACAACGCGACCTCGATCGCGAACAGGCCCGCCTGGGTGTAGACGGTCTGGTCGATCAACTCCGACCCGTCGAAGACAATCTCCTTGACCGACTGGTCCAGATGCCGGTCCAGCTCCGCACTCACCGCGTCGAACGCGTCCGCGAACACCGGGTACGCCTCGTACAGCTCCCGGCCCATCCCGGACCGCTGCGAACCCTGACCCGAGAACAGGAACGCCGAACGGCCACCCTGGACCGACCCGCGCACCACACCCGCGACAGACCGCCCCTCGGCCACCGCACGCAGCAGCGCCCCACGGTCCTCACCCACCACCACCGCACGGTGCTCGAACGCCGTACGCGTCGAAGCCAACGACCAGCCCACATCCAGCGGCGACACATCGCCCACCAGACCGAGCAGCCGCTCCGCCTGACCGGCCAGCGCCCGCTCCGACCTGGCCGACAGCACCCACGGCACCACCGGCAGCACCGAGGCAGCCGCCTCGTTCAGTTCCCGGATCGCGAGGTCCGTCCCACTTCCGACCGCACGCTTCCGCAGCGCCGCCACGGCGGCGGTCAGCTGCTCCAGGGCCGGGCCGTTCTTGCGGAGTACCGACACCGTCAGTGCCGTGCTCTCGCCGAGGCATGCCCGGCCCAGAGCGGTGAGCACACTGTCCGGGCCGAGCTCCACGAACTGCTCGACGCCCAGCTCGCGCAGTGCGTGCATGCCGTCGAGGAAGCGGACGGTCTGGCGGACGTGGTCCACCCAGTAGTCGGCGGTCAGCAGTTCCTCACCGGCGAGTTCACCGCTGAGGTTGGAGACGATCGGGATCTGCGGTGCGTGGAAGGTCAGGTTCTCCGCCACGGCCTTGAACTCGGCCAGCATGGGCTCCATGCGCGGCGAGTGGAAGGCATGGCTGACCCGCAGTCGCGCCGACCGCTCGAACCGGGCGGCCACCGCCAGTACCGCGTCCTCATCGCCCGAGACGACGACCGACGACGGACCGTTGACGGCCGCGATCGAGACACCCTCGGTCAGCAGCGGCAGGACGTCCGCCTCCGCCGCCTTGAGTGCGACCATCGCGCCGCCGGCCGGGAGTGCCTGCATCAGGCGGCCCCGGGCGGCGACCAGTGCCGCCGCGTCCTCCAGCGACCAGACACCCGCCACGTGTGCGGCGGACAGTTCGCCGATGGAGTGGCCGAGCAGGTAGTCGGGCGTAATGCCCCAGTGCTCGACCAGCCGGAACAGCGCAACCTCGACGGCGAACAGGCCCGCCTGCGTGAACACCGTCCGGTCCAGCAGCTCGGAGTCGCCGAAGACGACCTCCTTCACCGGGCGGTCCAGGTGCTTGTCGAGCTCCGTGCACACCGCGTCGAACGCCCCGGCGAACACCGGGAATGCCTCGTACAGTTCGCGTCCCATGCCGACGCGCTGCGCGCCCTGGCCCGAGAACAGGAACGCGGTCCGCCCGGCGGCTGCCTCCGGCGCCGTCCGGGCCGGCTGGGACAGGAGGCCGCCCTGGTCGTACCCGTCGGGCGACTCCTCCACGATCACGTGTGCGTTCGTACCGCTGATGCCGAACGACGACACACCGGCGCGACGCGGCTCATCACCCGTCGGCCAGGCGACCGGCTCGGTGAGGAGTTCCACCGCCCCCGCCGACCAGTCCACCTGCGTGGACGGCTCGTCGACGTTGAGCGTCTGCGGGAGTACGCCGTGGCGCATCGCCATGACCATCTTGATGATGCCCGCGACACCGGCCGCGGCCTGCGTGTGACCGATGTTCGACTTGACCGACCCCAGAAGCAGCGGCTTGTCCGCCGGCCGCTCCTGGCCGTACGTGGCGAGCAGGGCCTGGGCCTCGATCGGGTCGCCCAGCTTCGTTCCGGTACCGTGCGCCTCGACCACGTCGATCTGTCCGGCGGACAGGCCCGCACTGGCCAGCGCCCGCCGGATCACCCGCTGCTGCGAGGGGCCGCTCGGGGCGGTCAGGCCGTTGGAGGCGCCGTCCTGGTTCACGGCGGAGCCGCGGACCACCGCGAGGACGCGGTGACCCTTGCGACGGGCGTCGGACAGCCGCTCCAGCAGGAGCACGCCCACACCCTCGGACCAGGCGGTGCCGTCGGCGGAGTCCGCGAAGGCCTTCACCCGACCGTTGGGGGCCAGGCCCCGCTGCTTGCTGAACTCGATGAAGCTGCCGGGCGTGGCCATCACGGTCGCGCCGCCGGCCAGCGCCATCTCGCACTCGCCCGAGCGCAGTGCCTGGGCCGCCAGGTGCAGGGCGACCAGGGAGGACGAGCAGGCCGTGTCGACGGTGACCGCCGGGCCCTCCAGGCCCAGGGTGTACGAGACGCGGCCCGAGACCACGCTGCCTGCGGACCCGGTGGTGAGGAAGCCCTCGACACCCTCCGGGACCTCGACCAGCTGCGAGACGTAGTCGTGGTACATCAGACCGGCGTACACGCCCGTCTGGCTGCCCCGCAGAGCAGTCGGGTCGATGCCCGCGTACTCGATGGCCTCCCAGGATGCCTCCAGCAGCAGGCGCTGCTGCGGGTCCATCGCCAGGGCCTCGCGCGGCGAGATCCCGAAGAAGGCAGGGTCGAACTCGGCCGCCGTGTGCAGGAAGCCGCCCTCCGTCGCGTACGACGTACCGGTGCGGTCGTCGCCCTGCTCGAAGAGACGCCCGACGTCCCAGCCGCGGTCCGTCGGCAGCGGGGAGATGGCGTCGCCGCCGGAACCCACCAGCCGCCACAGGTCCTCGGGGCCGGCCACGCCACCGGGGTAGCGGCAGCTCATGCCGACGATGACGACCGGGTCGTCGTGGTCGACGGCGGCCGGCGCCGAGCCCGCTCCCTGCTGTTCCCGCACGCCGCCCGTGCTCTCCATGGCGATGTGCTCGGCGAGGACGGTGGCGGAGGGGTAGTCGAAGACGAGGGTGGCGGGCAGGCGCAGGCCGGTGACCTTGCCGAGGCGGTTGCGGAGTTCGACGGCGGTGAGGGAGTCGAAGCCCAGCTCGGTGAAGGCGCGGTCGGCGGGGACCGCGTCGCCGGACGCGTGTCCGAGTACGGCCGCGACCTCGTTCCGTACGACATCCAGCACCAGCCGGATCCGGTCCTGCTCACCGGCGGCCAGCAGTTGCTGGACGAAGCCGGCGGACTGCCCGGCACCCGCGCGTGCGGTCCGCCGGTTCGTCGTGCGGACCAGGCCGCGCAGCAGATACGGGACGACCGGCGCCGAGCGGAACGCTTCGAGGTCGAGATGGACCGGCACGAGCGTCGCCGAGTCCGCACGCAGGGCGGCGTCGAAGAGTTCCAGACCCTCTTCGGGCGAGAAGGGCGTGATTCCGCTTCGGCTCATCCGCTTCGCATCGGCTGCGTCGAGGCGGCCTGCCATGCCGCCTTCGGCCCAGGGGCCCCAGGCGAGGGAGGTGGCGGGCAGTCCCTGGGCGCGGCGGTGCTCGGCGAGTGCGTCGAGGAAGGCGTTGCCTGCGGCGTAGTTGGCCTGGCCGGGCCCGCCGAAGGTGCCCGAGGCGGAGGAGAAGAGGACGAAGAAGGAGAGGTCGAGGTGGGTGGTGAGTTCGTGGAGGTGCCAGGCGGCGTCGACTTTGGGGCGGAGGACGGTGTTGAGTCGTTGGGGGGTGAGGGTTTGGAGTGTGCCGTCGTCGAGGGTGCCGGCGGTGTGGATGATGCCGGTGAGTTTGTTGGTGTGGGTGATGTTGTTGATGAGGGTGGTGAGGGCGTTGCGGTCGGTGGTGTCGCAGGTGACCCAGTGGGCGGTGGCGCCGAGGTTGTTGAGTTCGGTGATGAGTTGGGGGCCGTTGGGGCCGCCGTTGGGGCGGCGGGCGGCGAGTACGAGGTTGCGTGCGCCGTGTGTTTGGACGAGGTGGCGGGCGATGAGGGTGCCGAGGGCGCCGCTGGCTCCGGTGATGAGGATGGTGCCGTTTGTGTCGAGTGGTGTGGGTTGGGTTGGTGTGGGTGTGGGTGTGGGGGTTCGGGTGAGTCGGGGGATGTGGGTGGTGTGGGTGGTGTGGGCGAGTTGGGGTTCGCCGAGGGTGGTGAGGGTGGTGAGGGTGTGGTGGTCGGGTGTGGGGGTGTTGGTGGGGGTGTCGATGAGGGTGATGCGGTCGGGGTGTTCGGCTTGGGCGGAGCGGATGAGGCCCCATGTGGTGGCGGCGGCGAGGTCGGTGATGGGGGTGTTGTTGGCGGTGGTTGCGCCGTGGGTGAGGACGATGAGGTGGGTGTTGTCGGGGTGGTCCTCGTCGAGCCAGGTCTGGAGGCGGGTGAGCGTGTCGGTGACACGGGCGTGGACGTCCGTGACCACATCGGCGCCGGCGTGGATGTCGAGGCCGGGGCCGGGGCCGGGGACTTCGAGAATGTCGAGCTTTTCTGCCGGGTCGGTGGTAGGGGTTGTCGGGGCCGGGACCCATTCCAGCTGGAACAGCGAGTCGGAGTGCGCGTGGGGTGCGGCTCCGTCGATCTGTTCGGCTGTTACCGGTCGCAGGGTGAGTGCGTCGATGTGTCCGACGGGGGTTCCGGTGCCGTCGGCGAGGTCGAGGGTGACGGTGGCGTTCTGGCTGTGGGTGATGCGTACGCGCAGGACGGGGGAGCCGATGGCGGTGAGGTTGACGCCGGTCCAGGCGAAGGGGAGGCCGGGGCCTTCGAGTCCGGTGGGTCCGCCGCTGACTGCGATGGCGTGGAGGGCGGAGTCGAGGAGTGCGGGGTGGAGGCCGAAGCGGCTTGCTTCGTCCCAGAGGTCCTGGTCGAGGGCGACTTCGGCGAACACTTCGTTGTCGCGTCGCCATGCGGCGCGCAGGCCCTGGAAGACGGGGCCGTAGCCGAATCCGGCGGTGGCCATGTTCTCGTACAGGCCGTCGGTCTCGATCACCGTCGCATCGCGCGGCGGCCACTCGGTGAGGGGGGTGCCCGGGACGGCGGGTTCGGTGGAGACGGAGCCTGTGGCGTGCAGGGTCCAGGTGTTGGTCTCGGTGCTGGAGTGGATGGTGACGGAGCGCCGGTTGTCGGCTTCCGCGGCGCCCACGACGACCTGGAGATCGACCGCGCCGCTCTCGGGGAAGACCAGCGGAGCCTGGATGGTCAGCTCGTCCAGCACATCGCAGTCGACATGGTGGCCTGCGTGGAGTGCGAGCTCGACGAAGGCGGTGCCGGGCAGCAGGACGGAGCCGAAGACGGCGTGGTCGGCGAGCCACGGGTGCGAGTCCAGCGACAACCGGCTGGTGAACAGCGAGACGTCTTCGCCCGCGACGCCGACCGAACCGGCCAGCAGCGGGTGCTCGGCAGCAACGAGACCGGCCGACGACAGGCTCGTACGGCTGCTGCTGCCCAGCGTCGACGCCAGCCAGAAGCGCTCGTGCTCGAACGCGTACGTCGGCAGATCCACCGGACGTGCCCCCGTACCGGCGAACACGGCCGCCCAGTCCACGGGCTCGCCCGCGACATGGGCCTCCGCGAGGGCGACCAGCTCGGCGTCCTGCGTGTCCCGGTCGGGGAACACGAACACCCGGCCTGCCGAGGATTCCGCCGTCGCGATCGTCTCCAGCGCGGTCAGGAAGTCCGCGTGCTCGGCCGCCACGATCACGACCCGGTGCTCGAACCGGGAGCGCGTCAGCGAAAGGGCGTGGCCGATGTCGAGGGGCGCCGGACCGGAGTCCGCCCGCAACTGCGCCAGCAGCCGCGCGGCCTGACCTGCCAGAGCCTGCTCCGACTTGGCCGAAAGCACCCACGGCACCGCCGGCAGCACGACTGCCGGCTCCTCGGCCGGAGTCGGTTCTTCCTGCGGCTGTTCCAGGATGATGTGGGCATTGGTGCCGCTGATGCCGAACGAGGAGACGGCGGCCCGGCGCGGACGGTCGCCCGTCTCGGGCCATGCGCGGCTCTCGGTGAGGAGTTCCACCGCGCCCGCCGACCAGTCGACATGTGTGGACGGCTCGTCGACATGCAGTGTCTGCGGCATGGTGCCGTGGCGCATGGCCATGACCATCTTGATGATGCCCGCGACACCGGCGGCGGCCTGGGTGTGACCGAGGTTGGACTTGACCGAGCCGAGCCACAGGGGCCGGTCCTCGGCGCGCTCCTGGCCGTACGTGGCGAGCAGCGCCTGAGCCTCGATCGGGTCGCCCAGCGAGGTGCCGGTGCCGTGTGCCTCGACGATGTCGACCTGGTCGGCCGAGACCTTCGCGTTGGCGAGGGCCTGGCGGATGACGCGCTGCTGGGACGGTCCGTTCGGGGCGGTCAGGCCGTTGGACGCACCGTCCTGGTTCACGGCTGAACCGGCGACGACCGCCAGGACCTGGTGGCCCTTGCGCCGTGCCTCGGAAAGCCGCTCGACCAGCAGCACGCCGACGCCCTCGCCCCAGCCCGTACCGTCCGCATCGTCCGAGAAGGACTTGCAGCGCCCGTCGGAGGCGAGGCCACGCTGGCGGCTGAACTCGGCGAACGTCGTCGGCGTCGACATGACGGTCACACCACCCGCGAGCGCCATCTCGCACTCGCCCGTGCGCAGCGCCTGGATCGCCCAGTGCAGCGCGACGAGGGAGGAGGAGCAGGCGGTGTCGATGGTGACGGCCGGACCTTCCAGGCCCAGCGCGTACGCGACACGGCCCGAGAGCACGCTTCCGGACGTGCCCAGCCCCAGGAAGGCGTCGACCCCGGCGGGAATCGACTCCGCCCCCGAGCCGTAGTCGTGGTACATCAGCCCTGCGAAGACACCGGTCCGGCTGCCCCGGAGCGTGTCCGGGTCGATCCCGGCCCGCTCCAGGGCTTCCCAGGATGCCTCCAGCAGCAGTCGCTGCTGCGGGTCCATCGCCAGGGCCTCGCGCGGCGAGATCCCGAAGAACCCGGCGTCGAACATCCCCGCGTCGTGCAGGAAACCGCCTTCGAGCGTGAGCGAACGGCCCTCCGCGTCGTCGGCCACGGCATCCGCGTACAGCCGCGCGAGGTCCCAGCCGCGGTCGGTCGGGAAGGGCGCGATGCCGTCGCCACCGTCGGCGACCAGGCGCCACAGGTCCTCGGGGCCGGTCACGCCGCCGGGGTAGCGGCAGCTCATGCCGACGATCGCGATCGGATCGTCGGCCCCGGCCGCCGTGGCCACGATCGCGCCCGCGCCCTGCGCACCGCCCTCACCGACCAGCTCGGTGATCAGGAAGTCGGCGAGGACGGTGGCGGAGGGGTAGTCGAAGACGAGGGTGGCGGGCAGGCGCAGGCCGGTGACCTTGCCGAGGCGGTTGCGGAGTTCGACGGCGGTGAGGGAGTCGAAGCCCAGCTCGGTGAAAGCGCGCTGGGAGGGGACCGCGTCGCCGGACGCGTGTCCGAGTACGGCCGCGACCTCGTTCCGTACGACATCCAGCACCAGCTGGAGACGCTCTTCGGCCGAGTGGCCCGCCAGCCGGCCGGCCAAGCCGCCCGCCGCAGCACCGTCCTGTGCCACCGCGCGCCGCTGCGGCGCCCGCACCAGGCCGCGCAGCAGGTACGGGACCTCCGCGCCCTGCGCCGCCGACTTGCGGACGACGGACAGGTCGAGATGGACCGGCACGAGCGTCGCCGAGTCCGCACGCAGGGCGGCGTCGAAGAGCTCCAGGCCCTCCTCGGCCGACAGCGGCGGCACACCCGCACGCTTCATGCGTGCGATGTCGGCTGCGTCGAGGCGGCCTGCCATGCCGCCTTCGGCCCAGGGGCCCCAGGCGAGGGAGGTGGCGGGCAGTCCCTGGGCGCGGCGGTGCTCGGCGAGCGCGTCGAGGAAGGCGTTTCCGGCCGCGTAGTTGGCCTGGCCCGCGGAACCCAGGACTCCGGCAGCCGAGGAGAAGAGGACGAAGAAGGAGAGGTCGAGGTGGGTGGTGAGTTCGTGGAGGTGCCAGGCGGCGTCGACTTTGGGGCGGAGGACGGTGCTGAGTCGTTGGGGGGTGAGGGTTTGGAGTGTGCCGTCGTCGAGGGTGCCGGCGGTGTGGATGATGCCGGTGAGTTTGTTGGTGTGGGTGATGTTGTTGATGAGGGTGGTGAGGGCGTTGCGGTCGGTGGTGTCGCAGGTGACCCAGTGGGCGGTGGCGCCGAGGTTGTTGAGTTCGGTGATGAGTTGGGGGCCGTTGGGGCCGCCGTTGGGGCGGCGGGCGGCGAGTACGAGGTTGCGTGCGCCGTGTGTTTGGACGAGGTGGCGGGCGATGAGGGTGCCGAGGGCGCCGCTGGCTCCGGTGATGAGGATGGTGCCGTTTGTGTCGAGTGGGGTGGGTTGGGTGGGTGTGGGTGTGGGTGTGGGGGTTCGGGTGAGTCGGGGGATGTGGGTGGTGTGGGTGGTGTGGGCGAGTTGGGGTTCGCCGAGGGTGGTGAGGGTGGTGAGGGTGTGGTGGTCGGGTGTGGGGGTGTTGGTGGGGGTGTCGATGAGGGTGATGCGGTCGGGGTGTTCGGCTTGGGCGGAGCGGATGAGGCCCCATGTGGTGGCGGCGGCGAGGTCGGTGATGGGGGTGTTGTTGGCGGTGGTTGCGCCGTGGGTGAGGACGATGAGGTGGGTGTTGTCGGGGTGGTCCTCGTCGAGCCAGGTCTGGAGCCGGGTGAGCGTGTCGGTGACACGGGCGTGGACGTCCGTGACCACATCGGCGCCGGCGTGGATGTCGAGGCCGGGGCCGGGGACTTCGAGAATGTCGAGCTTTTCTGCCGGGTCGGTGGTAGGGGTTGTCGGGGCCGGGACCCATTCCAGCTGGAACAGCGAGTCGGAGCCCTCACGCGGCGAAGCTCCGTCGATCTGTTCGGCTGTTACCGGTCGCAGGGTGAGTGCGTCGATGTGTCCGACGGGGGTTCCGGTGCCGTCGGCGAGGTCGAGGGTGACGGTGGCGTTCTGGCTGTGGGTGATGCGTACGCGCAGGACGGGGGAGCCGATGGCGGTGAGGTTGACGCCGGTCCAGGCGAAGGGGAGGCCGGGGCCTTCGAGTCCGGTGGGTCCGCCGCTGACTGCGATGGCGTGGAGGGCGGAGTCGAGGAGTGCGGGGTGGAGGCCGAAGCGGCTTGCTTCGTCCCAGAGGTCCTGGTCGAGGGCGACTTCGGCGAACACTTCGTTGTCGCGTCGCCATGCGGCGCGCAGGCCCTGGAAGACGGGGCCGTAGCCGAATCCGGCGGTGGCCATGTTCTCGTACAGGCCGTCGGTCTCGATCACCGTCGCATCGCGCGGCGGCCACTCGGTGAGGGGGGTGCCCGGGACGGCGGTTTCGGTGGAGACGGAGCCTGTGGCGTGCAGGGTCCAGGTGTTGGTCTCGGTGCTGGAGTGGATGGTGACGGAGCGCCGGTTGTCGGCTTCCGCGGCGCCCACGACGACCTGGAGAACGACCGCGCCGCTCTCGGGGAAGACCAGCGGAGCCTGGATGGTCAGCTCGTCCAGCACGCCACAGTCGACGCGCTCACCGGCATGCAGCGCAAGCTCGACGAAGGCGGTGCCGGGCAGCAGGACGGAGCCGAAGACGGCATGGTCGGCGAGCCACGGGTACGAGTCCAGCGACAACCGGTTCGTCAGTACGAGTCCGTCGCCGTCGGCGAGGAGCACCTCGGCACCCAACAGCGGGTGTTCCGCAGCACTCATGCCGAACCCTGTCGGGTCCCCTGCCCTGGCACCCGAGAGCAGCCAGTAGTGCTGGTGGTCGAAGGCGTAGGTGGGCAGGTCGACGCGCTGGGCTCCGGTGTTGGCGTAGTACGTCGTCCAGTCGACGGCCTCGCCTCGGACGTGGAGTTCGGCGAGGGCGGTGGTGAGGGCGTCGGGTTCGGTGCGGTCCTTGCGCAGGGCGGGGAGGAAGGCGGCGTCGTCGGTGACGCAGCTCTGGCCCATGGCGGAGAGGACGCCGCCGGGTCCGAGTTCCAGGTAGGTGGTGACGCCTTGGGACTCCAGGTGGCGCATGCCGTCGAGGAAGCGGACGGCCTGGCGGACGTGATCCACCCAGTAGTCGGCGGTCAGTAGCTCTTCCCCGGCGACCTGGCCGGTGAGATTGGAGATGATCGGGAACTTCGGCGCGTGGAAGGTCAGACCCTCGGCGACCGTCTTGAACTCGGCGAGCATGGGTTCCATGCGTGGCGAGTGGAAGGCGTGACTGACGCGAAGCCGCTTCGTCTTCTCGAAGCCCGAGGCGATCGTCAGTACGGCCTCCTCGTCACCCGAGATCACCACGGAGTCCGGGCCGTTCAGCGCGGCGATGGAGACACCGTCGACCAGCAGCGGGAGGACGTCGGCCTCCGTCGCCTGGATGGCGACCATCGCCCCACCGGTCGGGAGTGCCTGCATCAGACGGCCCCGCGCGGCGACCAGTGCCGCCGCGTCCTCCAGTGACCAGACACCCGCCACGTGCGCGGCGGCCAGCTCACCGATCGAGTGGCCCAGGAGGTAGTCCGGGGTCACGCCCCAGTGCTCCAGCAGCCGGAAGAGGGCCACCTCGATCGCGAACAGGCCCGCCTGGGTGTAGACGGTCTGGTCGATCAACTCCGACCCACCGAACACCACCTCCTTCACCGGCCGGTCGAGGTGCCGGTCCAGCTCCGCGCACACCGCATCAAAGGCATCCGCGAACACCGGGTACGCCTCGTACAGCTCACGGCCCATCCCGGACCGCTGCGAACCCTGACCCGAGAACAAGAACGCCGAACGGCCACCCTGGACAGCACCCCGCACCACACCTGCTGCCGTACCGCCGGAGGCCAGGACCGCGAGCCCCCGCAGGAGCCCTTCGCGGTCACCGGCCACCACCGCGGCCCGGTGCTCGAAGCGCGAACGCGTCGCCGCCAGCGACCAGGCCACGTCGAGCGGGGACGTCCCGGCGTCCTTGCCGATCCGGGCCAGCAGCCGCTCCGCCTGAGCGGCCAGCGCCTGCTCCGACTTGGCGGACAGCACCCACGGCACCGCCGGCAGCGCGGCGACGACGTTCTCGGCCCGCTCGGGCGTGGCCTGCGGCTGCTCGATGATCACATGCGCGTTGGTACCGCTCACGCCGAAGGAGGAGACAGCGGCCCGGCGCGGACGGTTGCCCTGCTGCGGCCACTCGCGGGCCTCGGTGAGCAGCTCGATCGCACCCGATTCCCAGTCCACCTTCGTGGACGGGCGGCCGACGTTCAGCGTCTGCGGCATGATGCCGTGGCGCATGGCCATGATCATCTTGATGATGCCCGCGACGCCGGCGGCGGCCTGGGTGTGGCCGAGGTTGGACTTCAGCGAGCCGAGCCACAGGGGCCGGTCCTCCGGGCGGTCCTGGCCGTAGGTGGCCAGCAGGGCCTGGGCCTCGATCGGGTCGCCCAGAGTCGTGCCCGTGCCGTGTGCCTCGACGATGTCGACCTGGTCGGCCGAGACCTTCGCGTTGGCGAGGGCCTGGCGAATGACGCGCTGCTGGGACGGTCCGTTCGGGGCGGTCAGGCCGTTGGACGCACCGTCCTGATTGACTGCCACACCGCGTACGACCGCCAGGACCTGGTGGCCCTTGCGCTGGGCGTCGGAGAGTCGCTCGACGAGGAGCATGCCGACGCCCTCGGACCAGCCGGTGCCGTCCGCGTCGTCGGAGAAGGACTTGCAGCGACCGTCGGCGGCGAGACCGCCCTGGCGCTGGAAGTCGAGGAACGCGGTGGGCGTGGCCATCACGGTCACACCGCCGGCCAGCGCCATCTCGCACTCGCCCGAGCGCAGTGCCTGGGCCGCCAGGTGCAGGGCGACCAGGGAGGACGAGCAGGCCGTGTCGACGGTGACCGCCGGGCCCTCCAAGCCCAGGGTGTAGGCGATGCGGCCGGTCACGACGCTGCCGGTGTTCCCGATGCCCAGGAACGCCTCCACGCCCTCGGGCACGGAGTTCGGGGACATGGCGTAGTCGTGGTACATCAGTCCGGCGAAGACGCCGGTACGGCTGCCGCGTACGGTCGCCGGGTCGATACCGGCCTGTTCCATGGCTTCCCAGGATGCCTCCAGCAGCAGCCGCTGCTGGGGGTCCATCGCCAGGGCCTCGCGCGGCGAGATACCGAAGAACGCCGGATCGAAGAGCCCAGCGTTGTGCAGGAAACCGCCCTCCAGGGAGAGTTCCTGCTGGTCGGGGTCCGTATCGAGGAGTCGCTCCAGGTCCCAGCCGCGGTCGGTGGGGAAGGCGGAGATGCCGTCGGTGCCGGTGGCGACGAGGTTCCAGAGGTCTTCGGGGGAGGTGATGTTGCCGGGGTAGCGGCAGGCCATGCCGACGATGGCGATGGGTTCGTCGTCGCCGACGGTGGTCGTGGCGATCGTGGTAGTGGTGGTGGTTTCGCCGGAGAGTTCGTCGGCGAGGTGGTCGGCGAGCTGTCCGGCGGAGGGGTAGTCGAAGACGAGGGTGGCGGGCAGGCGCAGGCCGGTGACGGTGTTGAGGCGGTTGCGGAGTTCGACGGCGGTGAGGGAGTCGAAGCCCAGCTCGGTGAAGGCCCGCTCGGCGGGCACCGCGTCGTCGGAGGCGTGTCCGAGTACGGCTGCGACTTCACTCCGTACGGTGTCCAGGATCAGCCGGGTGCGCTCGTCGGTGCCGAGGGCCAGCAGACGCTGCACGAATGCGGAGGACTGACCACTGCCGGCCCGCGCCGCACGACGATGCGTCGTACGGATCAGACCACGCAACAGGGACGGGACGACGGGCGCCTTGCGGAAGGCCGCCAGGTTCAGGCGGACCGGAGCGAGGACGGGTTCGTCCACGTGGAACGACGCGTCGAAGAGCTCCAGACCCTGCGTGTGCGTGAACGGCGCGATGCCGCCGCGACTCATCTTCTCGATGTCGGCAGCGTCGAGCCGGAGCATTCCGCTGTCGGCCCAGGGGCCCCAGGCGAGGGAGGTCGCGGGCAGCCCCTGGGAGTGGCGTACGGCGGCCAACGCGTCGAGGAAGGCGTTCGCGGCGGCGTAGTTGGCCTGGCCCGCGGAGCCCAGGACACCGGCAGCCGACGAGAACATCACGAAGAACGACAGATCCAGACTGGCCGTGAGCTCATGGAGATACCAGGCCGCATCGGCCTTCGGCCGCAGGACACTCGTGACCCGCTGCGGAGTCAGTGATTCCAGTACACCGTCGTCCACGACACCGGCAGCATGCACCACACCCGCCAGACCACCCTCCTCCCCGGCGATCCGGGAGACCACGGCCTCCAGCGCGTCCCGGTCCGTGACATCGCACGCCACCCACCGAACCGACGCCCCCAGCTCCTCCAGCTCCGCGACCAGCCCCGTCCCCGGCCGCCGCGACACCAGAACCAGATCCCGCACACCCCGCACCGTCACCAGATGACGGGCCACCAACGCACCCAGCGCGCCACCCGCACCCGTGACCAGAACCGCACCCGCAACCCCTACCGCACTCCCCGCCCCGTCGGCCCGCACAGCCACCCGCGCCAACCGGGGCACAAACACCTCACCGCCACGAACCGCCACCTGCGGCTCACCCAACGCAATCAGCGCACCAAACCCCCCGAGCCCCCCGAACCCCTCGAACTCCCCAACCTCTCCAACCTCTGCGGGGTCACCCTCCACATCGACCAGAACAATCCGGTCCGGATGCTCCGACTGCGCCGAACGCACCAACCCCCACACCGCAGCCGCACCAAGATCCGAAACCTCACCCACCGCACCACACGTCACCACCACCAGACGCGTGCTTGCGTCCCGGTCGGCGGCAAGCCACTCCTGCACCTGCGCCAGCACGTCGACGACGGCCGCGTGCACGCCGGAAACGACGTCGGCGTCCGCCTCGGTGGCCGGCACGACCAGAACATCGAACTCCGCGGTGTCCTGCGCGGCCTGAGCGGCGCCGGTCGGTACCGGGACCCACTCCAGCCGGAAGAGGGAGTCGGAGCTGTCGCTGTGCGCGGCGCCGTCCAACTGCTGCGCGGTGACCGGGCGCAGGACCAGGGAACCGATCCGTCCCACCGGCGAACCGGTTTCATCGGCCAGATCGAGCGAAACCGTGCCGTCGTTGGCGGTGATCCGGGCCCGCAGGACGGGGGATCCCACCGCGAACAGGTTCACGCCCGTCCAGGCGAACGGCAGCCCCGGGCCCTCCAGCCCGGCCAGGCCACCGCCCACACCGATGGCATGCAGGGCGGAATCGAGCAGCGCCGGGTGCAGACCGAAACGGGCCGCCTGCTCGACGGTTTCCTCCGGCAGGGCGACCTCGGCGAACAGCTCTCCGCCACGCCGCCACACGGCCCGCAGCCCCTGGAAAACGGGGCCGTAGCCGTAACCGATCTCGGTCATGGAGTCGTACATGCCGTCGACCGGCACCGCCTCGGCGTCACGCGGCGGCCATTCGGCCAGCTCCGCGCCCGGAACGAGCGTTTCGGCAGCGACGACACCGGAGGCGTGCAGCGTCCAGGTCTCGTCCTCGGTACCGGCGGGGGCCGAATGGACGGTGACCTGGCGCCGGCCGTCCGCGTCCGCCGTGCCCACGACGACCTGAAGCATCATGGCGCCGCGCTCGGGCAGGACCAGCGGAGCCTGGAGGGTGAGCTCTTCCAGGGCCCCGCAGCCGATGCGCTCCCCTGCGTGGAGTGCGATCTCGACGAAGGCGGTGCCGGGCAGCAGAACGGAGCCGAAGATGGCGTGGTCGGCGAGCCATGGGTGCGAGTCCAGCGACAGTCGGCTCGTCAGTACGAGTCCGTCGCCGTCGGCGAGGAGCACCTCGGCACCCAGCAGCGGGTGCTCGGCGTTGTGCAGACCGAATCCGGTGACATCACCGTTCAGCCCCGGCACGACCTCGGGCCAGTAGTGCTGGTGCTGGAAGGCGTAGGTGGGCAGGTCGGTGCGCTGGGCTCCGGTGTTGGCGTAGTACGTCGTCCAGTCGACGGCCTCGCCTCGGACGTGGAGTTCGGCGAGGGCGGAGGTGAGTGCCTCGGGCTCGGTGCGGTTCTTCCGCAGGGCGGGTACGAAACCGGCCTCGTCGCGGGTCACGCAGGACTGGCCCATGGCGGAGAGGACGCCGCCGGGTCCGAGTTCGAGGTACGTGGTGACGCCCTGGGCCTCCACATGACGCATGCCGTCGAGGAAGCGGACGGCCTGGCGGACGTGATCCACCCAGTAATCGGCCGACAGCAGCTCCTCACCGGCGAGTTCACCGGTGAGGTTGGAGACGATCGGAAGCTTCGGTGCATGGAAGGTCAGGCTCTCGGCGATGACCTTGAATTCGGCCAGCATGGGTTCCATGCGCGGCGAGTGGAAGGCGTGACTGACGCGAAGCCGCTTCGTCTTCTCGAAGCCCGAGGCGATCGTCAGTACGGCGTCCTCGTCACCCGAGATCACCACGGAGTCCGGGCCGTTCAGCGCGGCGATGGAGACACCGTCGACCAGCAGCGGGAGGACGTCGGCCTCCGTCGCCTGGATGGCGACCATCGCCCCACCGGTGGGCAGGGCCTGCATCAGACGGCCCCGGGCAGCGACCAGCGCCGCCGCATCCTCCAACGACCAGACACCCGCCACATGCGCGGCGGCCAGCTCACCGATCGAGTGGCCCAGGAGGTAGTCCGGGGTCACGCCCCAGTGCTCCAGCAGCCGGAAGAGGGCCACCTCGACCGCGAACAGGCCAGCCTGCGTGTAGACGGTCTGGTCGATCAGCTCCGACCCGCCGAACACCACCGCCTTCACCGGCCGGTCGAGATGCCGGTCCAGCTCCGCACACACCGCATCAAAGGCATCCGCGAACACCGGGTACGCCTCGTACAGCTCCCGGCCCATCCCGGACCGCTGCGAACCCTGACCCGAGAACAGGAACGCCGAACGGCCACCCTGGACCGACCCGCGCACCACACCCGCGACAGACCGCCCCTCGGCCACCGCACGCAGCAGCGCCCCACGGTCCTCACCGACCACCACCGCACGGTGCTCGAACGCCGTACGCGTCGAAGCCAGCGACCAGCCCACATCCAGCGGCGACGCACCATCCACCAGACCGAGCAGCCGCTCCGCCTGACCGGCCAGCGCCTGCTCCGACTTGGCCGACAGCACCCACGGCACCACCGGCAGCACCGACCCGACAACCGAAGGCCCGACCGGCTCCTCCTGGGCCTGCTCCAGGATCACGTGCGCATTCGTCCCACTGATCCCGAACGACGACACACCCGCCCGACGCGGACGGCCGCCCACCTCCGGCCACTCCCGTGCCTCCGCCAGCAACTCCACCGCACCCGCCGACCAGTCGACCTTCGAGGAAGGCGCATCGATGTGCAGAGTCTGCGGCAGCACGCCGTGACGCATGGCCATGACCATCTTGATCACGCCGCCGACGCCGGAAGCGGCAGCCGCGTGGCCGATGTTCGACTTGATCGAGCCGAGCCACAGGGGCCGGTCCTCCGGGCGGTCCTGGCCGTACGTGGCCAGCAGCGCCTGGGCCTCGATCGGGTCACCCAGCTTCGTACCCGTGCCGTGCGCCTCCACGGTGTCCACATCGGCCGTGTCCAGGCCGGAGTTGGCCAGGGCCTGGCGGATGACGCGCTGCTGGGACGGGCCGTTCGGGGCGGTCAGGCCGTTGGACGCGCCGTCCTGGTTCACGGCGGAGCCCCGGATGACCGCGAGCACCTGGTGGCCGTTGCGGCGCGCCTCGGAGAGCCGCTCGACGAGCAGTACGCCGACGCCCTCGGACCAGCCGGTGCCGTCCGCGTCGTCGGAGAAGGACTTGCAGCGGCCGTCGGTGGCCAGGCCGCGCTGGCGGCTGAACTCCACGAATCCCGTCGGGGTCGCCATCAGGGCGACACCTCCGGCCACGGCCATCGTGCACTCGCCCGAGCGCAGCGACTGGGCCGCGAGGTGCAGGGCGACCAGCGAGGACGAGCACGCGGTGTCGACCGTCACTGCCGGGCCCTCCAGGCCCAGGATGTAGGACACGCGGCCGGAGAGCACACTGGTGGCCATGCCGGTGAGCAGGTGGCCCTCGGTGCCGGTGCCTTCGGCGGTGCGGCCGAGGTCGGCGCCGTAACCGGAGGCGGAGGCACCGGCGAAGACACCGATGCGGTGGCCCCGTACGGATCCGGCGTCAATGCCGGCCCGCTCGAAGACCTCCCAGGACGCTTCGAGCATCAGCCGCTGCTGCGGGTCCATCGCCAGGGCCTCGCGCGGCGAGATCCCGAAGAAGTCCGCGTCGAAGCCGGGGGCGTCGTGCAGGAAGCCGCCGTCGCGCACGTACGAGGTGCCGTGTGCCTCGGGGTCCGGGTCGTAGAGCGCGTCGAGGTCCCAGCCGCGGTTGGTGGGGAAGGAGCTGATGCCGTCGCCGCCGGAGGCGACGAGCCGCCACAGGTCCTCCGGGCCGGCCACGCCGCCCGGGAAACG
The DNA here is from genome assembly GCF_042731715.1 of Streptomyces sp. NPDC059832. Classification (NCBI taxonomy): domain Bacteria; kingdom Bacillati; phylum Actinomycetota; class Actinomycetes; order Kitasatosporales; family Streptomycetaceae; genus Streptomyces; species Streptomyces sp. NPDC059832. Next base: position 189,990 of record NZ_JBHWIY010000001.1, read on the forward strand.
GCAGGCCATGCCGACGATCGCGATCGGCTCGTCGTCGTCGCCCGCCCCTGCCACGGCCGCCGCGTCCCCGCCGGGGACCGTGCCCGTCACGAGGAGTTCGGACTCGATGAAACGGGCCAGCGCGGTCGGGTTGGGGTGGTCGAACACCAGGGTGCTGGGCAGCCGTACGCCGGTCTCCTGCACCAGCCGGTTGCGCAGGTCGACCGCGGTGAGGGAGTCGAAACCCAGGTCACGGAAGGCGCGGTCGGGGCGGATCTCGTCGACGGTGCCGTGGCCGAGTACTGCGGCCGCCTCGGTCTGTACGAGTTCCATGAGCAGCGCCGTACGGTCGGCCGGGGAGAGCCCGGCCAGCCGGTCGCGCAGCCGGGACCGGCTGTCGTGCGCCTCACCGCCGGACGCGAGGTCCGCGGATTCCCCGGCGGCCAGGGCGAGGGCTTCCGGAAGGTCGCCGAGCAGCGGTCGCGGGCGGGTCGCGGTGAACGCCGGAAGGAAGCGGTCCCAGTCGACATCGGCGACGGCCACATGGGTGTCGTCGTGGTCGAGGGCGTGCTTGAGCGCGCCGATGGCGTGCTCGGGGGACATGGTGCGGATGCCGCGTCGCGCCAGCCGCTCGCCCTCGCGGCCGTCGGCGAGACCGCCACCGCCCCACGCACCCCAGGAGACGGAGGTCGCGGCGGCGCCGCGTTCGCGGCGCCGCTGGGCGAGCGCGTCGAGATAGGTGTTGCCGGTGGCGTACGCGCCCTGGCCGCGGCTGCCCCAGACGCTGGAGATGGAGGAGAACAGGACGAACGCATCGATCGCGTCGTCCTGGTCGCGGAGCAGGTCGTCCAGGTAGGCGGCGCCGGCCGCCTTCGCCCGTATCTCGTCCCCGAACGTGCCGAGGTCGATGTCGGTCAGCGGGGTGTCGCTGGCGATGCCGGCCGTGTGGAACACCGAGCGCAGGGCCGGGCCACCGTCCGTCCGTACGGACTCCAGCAGCGCCGCCAGGGACTCCCGGTCGGACACGTCGCAGGCGACGACGGTCGCCGGGGCGCCCAGCGTGCCGAGTTCGGCGACCAGTTCGGCCGCGCCGGGGGCCTCGGGGCCACGCCTGCTGGTCAGGATGATCCGCTCGGCGCCGTTCGCGGCGAGCCAGCGGGCGGTGTGTGCGCCCAGGGCGCCCGTACCGCCGGTGATCAGCGCCGTGCCGCGCGGGACGAACGCGGGGCGCCCTGCCGGGGTGGTGCTGCGCGGGTCGTGGGCGAGACGGCGTACGAACAGGCCGGAGGACCGCAGTGCGATCTGGTCCTCGGTGCCGTCGGCGAGGGCCGCGCACAGCCGCTCGGCGGCGCGCTCGTCGAGCTCGGCGGGCAGGTCGATCAGACCGCCCCAGCGCTCGCCGTGTTCCAGCCCGATGACCCGGCCGAGGCCCCAAAGGGGCGCCTGCGCGGGCTGGTGGAGGGACTCGGAGCGGCCGATGGTGACCGCGCCGTGGGTGGCGATCCACAGCGGGGCGTCGAGACCGGCGTCACCGAGCGCCTGGGCGAGGAGCACGGTCGCACGGGTACCGGCGGGGACGGAGCCGATCGCGAACGCGTCGTCCGAGCCGTTGGAGCCGCCGGAATTGTCGGAGCCTTCGAAGCTGTCGGAGTCGTCCGCGGCGAGTGCCAGCAGCGAGAGCACGCCTGCCTGCCTGCCCGCCACGTGCCCGGCCAGGAGGTCCGCGAGCGACGCGCGGTCCAGGCCCTGGGGGTCGACGTCGAGAGAGGTGACCGAGGCGCCCCGGTCCCGGAGCGCCTGCGCCACCCGGTCGGCGAGTGCCGCGTACGCAGTCCGGGTGGGCGTCAGGACCAGCCAGTCGCCCACCGGAGAAGCCGGGCCGGCCGTGGCAGCCGTGGCGGCCGGCTTCCAGTCGATGCGGTGGCGCAGCCCGTCGACGATGTCGAGATCGCGGTTGCGGCGACGCCACGCGGCCAGCGCGGGCAGCGCGGCGGCCAGCGGGTCGACGTCCACGGGGCGCATGGCGTCGGCGAGGGCGGTGAGGTCCTCGCGTTCCACCGCTTCCCAGAAACGGGCCTCGTTACGGAAGGTGGCCAGTACCTCGGCCGCGTCCTGAGCGGCGCTCGGAGTCGGCCAGAATCGCTGCCGCTGGAAGGCGTACGTCGGGAGGTCCACCCGGCGGCCGCCCGTTCCGGCGTAGAAGGCCGCCCAGTCCACGGCCGTGCCCCGGACATGCAGCGCGGCGAGCGAGGCGGTGATCGCGTGGGGCTCGGGCCGGTCCTTGCGCAGGGCGGCCACGAAGGCGACGGAGTCGGCGCTCCCCGTGCTCCCGGCGCTCCCCGCGCCCTCCGCCGTCTCCACGTCGGCGACACTGGCCTGGCCCATGGCGGTCAGTACGCCGCCCGGTCCGAGTTCGAGGAACGCGGTGACGCCCTGGTCGGCGAGCGTCCGCACGCCGTCGGCGAAGCGGACGGCCTCGCGGACGTGGCGCACCCAGTACCCCGGGTCGCGGACCTCCTGCGAACGCAGCATGCGGCCGGTCACGTTGGAGACGACCGACAGCCGGGGCGGGTGGAACGTCAGGCTCTCCGCGACCCGGCGGAACTCGTCGAGCATGGGCTCCATGAGCGGGGAGTGGAAGGCATGGCTGACCTGCAACCGCCGCGTCTTTCGGCCCTGCTCGCCGAGGGTGGCGGCGATCTCCAGCACGGCTTCCTCGGCACCCGAGATCACCACGGCGCGCGGCCCGTTGACCGCGGCGACCGACACATCCGCACGACCGTCGAGAAGCCCGGCCACCTCTTCCTCGGTGGCCTGCACGGACACCATCGCGCCGCCCGCGGGCAGCGCCTGCATGAGCCGGCCGCGGGCGGCGACCAGCGCACACGCGTCCTCAAGCGTGAGCACACCCGCCACATGGGCGGCCGTGATCTCGCCGACCGAGTGCCCGAGCAGGTGATCGGGGGTGACACCCCAGGAGCTGACCAGGCGGAACAGCGCCACTTCGACAGCGAACAGACCCGCCTGCGTGTACACCGTGGCATCGAGCAGCGCCGCCTCAACGCTGCCCGGCTCCGAGAACACGACCTCGCGCACGGGCAGTTCGACATGCCCCGCCAGACCCCGGTCGAGCTCGGCGCACACCGCGTCGAAGGCCTCGGCGTACACCGGGTACGCCTCGTACAGGCCCCGGCCCATGCCGGGTCGCTGCGAACCCTGTCCGGAGAACATCAGGCCGAGCCGGCCCGGCACCGCCAGACCGCGCACCGTGCCTGGCGCGTTCTCGCCCCGGGCCAGCGCCCGCAGGCCGTCCAGCAGCGTTTTCCGGTCCTCGCCCAGCACGGCGGCCCGGTGCTCCAGCGCCGACCGGCCGGTGGCCAGCGAGAAGCCCAGGTCGAGGACGCTGCCCGTTCCGTCGCGCCGGTCCTGCTCCGCGTTCCCGGCACCGTCTGCCGTGAGATGCGTCAGCAGCCGCTCCGCCTGGGCCGCGAGACCCTGCGCGGACGCACCGGACACGAGCCACGGGTGCACGGGGACCGACGAGCCTGCCGGACCCGGACCCGCATCCGCACCATCCGGGGCGGACACCGGTTCGGGCGCCTGCTCGACGATGATGTGCGCGTTGGTGCCGCTCACACCGAAGGACGACACGGCGGCCCGGCGCGGCCGGCCGGTCTCCGGCCAGGCACGCGCCTCGGTGAGCAGCTCCACCTCGCCCGCCGCCCAGTCGACGTGCGGGGTCGGCTCGTCGACGTGCAGCGTCTGCGGCAGCACACCATGACGCATCGCCATGACCATCTTGATCACACCGGCCACACCCGAAGCGGCCTGCGCGTGACCCATGTTGGACTTCATCGAGCCGAGCCACAGCGGCCGTCCCGCCGAGCGCTCCTGCCCGTACGTGTCCACCAGGGCCTGCGCCTCGATCGGGTCGCCCAGCACGGTGCCCGTGCCGTGCGCCTCGACCGCGTCGACCTCCGCCGACGCCAGGTCCGCGTTGGCCAGGGCCTGGCGGATGACCCGCTGCTGGGCCGTGCCGTTCGGGGCGGTCAGCCCATTGGAGGCACCGTCCTGGTTGACCCCCGTACCGCGCACGACGGCCAGTACCTGATGCCCGTTGCGCACCGCGTCCGAGAGCCGCTCGACGAGCAGCACACCGACGCCCTCGGCCCAGCCCGTTCCGTCGGCGGCCGCGGCGAAGGACTTGCAGCGTCCGTCGACGGCGAGCCCGCCCTGCTTGCTGAACTCGGCGTACGCCTCCGGCACCGCCATCACGGCGACACCACCGGCGAGCGCGAGCTCGCACTCGCCGGACCGCAGTGCCTGGACGGCCATGTGGAGTGCGACCAGCGACGACGAGCAGGCCGTGTCGACCGTGACCGCCGGGCCCTCCAGCCCGAGGGTGTAGGCGATGCGGCCGGAGACCACGCTGCCCGCCGTACCGGTCAGGAAGTAGCCCTCGACGTCCTCGGACGCGTTCTGCAGCTTGTTCTCGTACCCGGAGACCGCCGCACCGGCGAACACACCGGTACGGGTGCCGCGCAGCGCCGACGGAGCCACTCCGGCCCGCTCGACCGCCTCCCAGGCGGCCTCCAGCAGCAGCCGCTGCTGCGGGTCCATGGCGAGCGCCTCACGCGGCGAGATCCCGAAGAACCCGGCGTCGAACTCGGCGGCATCGGGGACGAAGCCCCCCTCGTACGCACCCGAGCCCGCAGGGCTCGTCGCGTACAGGGCGTCGATGTCCCACCCCCGGTCGGCCGGGAAGGGGCCCACCGCGTCGCGGCCCTCGTCCACCAGCCGCCACAAGTCCTCGGGGCTCGCTACACCGCCGGGGTACCGGCAGCTCATACCGATGATCGCAATGGGCTCCCGGGCCGCCTCGGTGATCCGGGCGTTCTCCTTCCGCAGCCGCTCGGTCTCCTTGACCGACGCCCGCAGAGCCTCGAGAACCTTGTCCGCCGAAGTAGCCATCATGCACTCCACATTTCGCACGTCATCATGAGCCGTTGTCTCCCAGAGCCAGCTGGATCAGGCGTTCGGCGTCCATGTCGTCAATCGAGTCGTCTGCCGCCACGGCCGGGGCCGGAGCTGTTGCCGGAACGGGCACCGGAACAGGCACCGGCTCCGCGGCGCCGGTTGCCACCGGCAGGTCGAACTTCGTCCGCAGGAAAGCGGCGAGTACCACAGGGGTCGGGTGGTCGAAGACCAGCGCGGCGGGCAGCCGCAGACCCGTGGACCGGGTGATCCGGTTCCTCAGGTCCACCGCGGTCAGCGAGTCGAAGCCGAGGGTCCGGAAGGGCTTGTCGGGCCGGACGTCGGAGGGCCCCGCCAGGCCGAGCACCGCCGCCGCGTGATCCCGTACCAGTTCGAGCAGCGTGTACTCCTGCTCGGGCCCGGGAAGTTCGGCCAGTTCGGCACGGAGCGCGGTCGCCGCGTCCTGCGCGGTGTCCTGACTGCCGTCCGCCTCCGCGCCGTCCTCCGCACGCACCGCACCGCGCACCTCCGGCAGATCACCGATCAGCGCGCTCGGGCGCAGCCCGGTGAACGCCGGGGCGAAGTCCCGCCAGTCGATGTCGGCGACGACGACCGCCGTCTCCCCGTGCTCGACGGCCTGCCGCATCGCGGACACCGCGAGTTCCGGTGCCATCGCCGTCAGGCCGAGGCCGCTGAGCGCTCCCCCGACACCGGCGCCACCGGCCAGCCCGTCGCCCTGCCACCAGCCCCAGGAGACGGAGGTCGCGGACCGGCCCTGCGACCGGCGCCGGTGGGCCAGCGCGTCCAGGGACGCGTTCGCCGCCGCGTACGCCGAGTGCCGGGCATTGCCCCACACCCCGGAGATCGACGAGAAGAGGACGAAGGCGTCCACGGAATCACCCAGTGCCTCGTCGAGGTGGAGGGCGCCGTTGACCTTGCCGGACAGGACGGTCGCATAGGCGTCCGCGTCCGTGTCCTGCACGGCAGCCGTGTCGTCCACGCCCGCCGTGTGGAAGACGCTGCCCACCGGGCGGCCCTCCACCCGCAGCCGCTCGACGAGCGCGTCGACCTGGTCCCGGTCGGCCACGTCACAGGCCACGACCGTCGCGGAGGCACCGGCCAGAGCCAGCTCCTCCACCAGCTCGGCCGCTCCCGGACTGTCCGGACCCCGGCGGCTCGTCAACACGATGTGTTCGGCACCCTCGGCGGCCAGCCAGCGGGCGACATGCCCGCCGACGGCGCCGGTGCCGCCGGTGACCAGGGCGGAGCCACGGGGCTCGAAACGGCGTACGCCCTCGCCCAGCGACGCCCGGCCGATCCTGCGGGCGAAGACGCCCTCGCCGCGCACCGCGACCTGGTCCTCGGCCCCGTAACCACCGGACAGCACGGCACACATCCGCTCCGCCACCAATGCGTCGCCCCCTTCCGCCGCCGCGTCGGGCAGGTCGATGAGACCGCCCCAACTTCCCGGCGCCTCAAGGGCTATGGCCTGGCCCATGCCCCACAGCTGTGCCTGCGCCGGACTGCTTGCCGGATCGCTGTAACCGGTCCGTCCAATCTGGACGCCGCCACTGGTGAGGCACCACAGCGGTGCTCGCACGGCGGTGTCGTCGAGAGCCTGCACGAGCGCGAGCGTGTGGGTGGTCGCGGCCGGGAGCTCCGTCCCCAGAGCCGTGCCGGCCCTCTCGTCCAGTGCCAGCAGCGACAGCGCACCGGTGTAGGCGGACGCGGACGCGGGCGCGGAAGTGGACATGGACGCGGAAGTGGAAGCGGAAGTGGACGCGTCCGTGTCGCCGAGCGCCGTGAGTGCCTTGGCGATGCCCGCCCGGTCGCTCTGGTGCTCGGTGAGCACCAACGGCACCACCCGGGCGCCTCGTTCGGCCAGCTGCCGTGTGCAGCCGGCCACCAGCGCACTGTCGGCCAGCGCCTCGGGCACGATCAGCAGCCACGCGCCGGAAAGGGCGCCGGGGACACCCGAGGACACCAACGGCTTCCAGGTGATCCGGTACCGCCACGTGTCCAGGGTGGCGAGGGCGGTGGCGGTCCGCCGCCAGGTGGCCAGCGCCGGCAGTACGGCACTCAGCGGTCCGGCGTCGACACCGTCCAGCTGCCGAGCGAGCGCCTCGGCGTCACCATCCTCGATGGCCTTCCAGAACTCCGCCTCCGCGGTGGACTGTTCGGCCGGTACGGAGGTGGCGGCGGGGGCCTCGGGCTCGTCCTTGAGCCAGTAGTGGGTGCGTTGGAAGGCGTAGGTGGGGAGGGTGGTGCGGGTGGCGCCGGTGTGGGTGAAGACGGTTGTCCAGTCGATGGTGGTGCCGTGGACGTGGGCTTCGGTGAGGGAGGTCAGGATGCGGTCGAGGCCGCCTTCGTCGCGGCGCAGGGTGCCGAGGACTGCGGCGTCGGTGGCGGTGTCCTCGATGGTGCCCTGGAGGCCGAGGGAGAGGACGGGGTGGGGGCTGACCTCGATGAAGACGGTGTGGCCGTCGGCGAGGGCGGTGCGGGTGGCCTGTTCGAACTCGACGGTCTCGCGGAGGTTGTTGTACCAGTACCCGGAACCCATCTCCGTACCGTCGAGGAGGGCGCCGGTGAGGGAGGAGTACAGGGTCACGCCGCCGGTCTGCGGGGTGATGCCCGCGAGGAGCCGGGCGAGCTCGGTCTCGATCTCCTCCACGTGGGCGGAGTGCGAGGCGTAGTCCACGTCCACCTTGCGGGCGCGGATCTCGTGGGCCCGGCAGTCGGTGACCAGCTCGTCCAGGGCCTCCGGGTCGCCCGAAACGACCACGGACGAAGGCCCGTTGACGGCGGCGATGGAGATCCGGCCGTCCCAGGCCGCGATCTTCTCCCGCACCCAAGCGGCGGGCTGCGCCACCGACACCATGCCACCACGACCCGCAAGCGCGACGATCGCCTGACTGCGCAGGGCCACCACCTTCGCCGCATCCCCCAGCGACAGAATGCCCGCCACAGCGGCTGCGGCGATCTCGCCCTGCGAGTGACCGATGACGGCGGCCGGTTCGACGCCGTAGGACCGCCACACCTCGGCGAGGGAGACCATCACGGCCCACAGGACGGGCTGGACGACGTCGACGCGGTCCAGGCCGGGGGCGCCGTCCACGCCGCGTGCGACGTCGATCAGCGACCAGTCGACGTACGGCTCCAGCGCAGCCGCGCATTCGGCCATCCGCGCCGCGAACACCGGCGAGGAGTCCAGCAGGCCCACCGCCATCCCGGCCCATTGGGCGCCCTGGCCGGGGAAGATGAATACGGGGCGGGGTGAGGGTTGGGTTTGGGCGGTGGTGGTGTTGGTTGCTGCGCGGCCGTGGGTGAGGTTTTCGAGGGCGGTGAGGAAGTCGTTGTGGTGGGTGGCTACGACGGCTGCGCGGTGGTCGAAGTGGGAGCGGGTGAGGGCGAGTGAGTAGCCGATGTCGGTGAGGGAGGTGTCGGTGTCCTCGCGTATGCGGTCGAGGAGTTTCCCGGCCTGGGCCCGCAGCGCGGCCTCCGACTTGCCCGACAGGACCCACGGCACCGCCACCGGAGACGCGACGGACGGCGTCGCGGACTCGGTGCGCGGGGCCTCTTCCAGGATCAGGTGGGCGTTCGTCCCGCTCATGCCGAACGAGGACACTCCGGCCCGGCGAGGGGCGCCGGTCTCGGGCCACGGCGTGTGCTCCGTGAGGAGTTCGATCTCGCCCTGGGTCCAGTCGACGTGGGTGGAGGGTGTGTCGATGTGGAGGGTCTGCGGGAGGACGCCGTTGCGCATGGCCAGGACCATCTTCATGACGCCGGCGACGCCGGCGGCGGCCTGGGTGTGGCCGATGTTCGACTTGATGGAGCCGAGCAGGAGCGGTTTGTCCTGGGGCCGTTCGCGGCCGTAGGTGGCGAGCAGGGCCTGGGCCTCGATCGGGTCGCCGAGCTTCGTGCCCGTGCCGTGTGCCTCGACCACGTCCACATCGGCGGTGGTCAGTCCGGCGTTGGCCAGGGCCTGGCGGATCACCCGCTGCTGCGAGGGACCGTTCGGAGCCGTCAGACCGTTCGAGGCACCGTCCTGGTTGACCGCCGAACCACGCACCACGGCCAGCACCTCATGCCCCAGACGCCGCGCCTCCGACAACCGCTCCAGAAGCAGCACGCCGACCCCTTCGGCCAGCCCGAAGCCGTCCGCGGCCTCCGCGAACGCCTTGCACCGGCCGTCCGTGGCCAGCGCCTGTTGCCGGCTGAACTCCACGAAGGACGTGGGCGTTCCCATCACCATCACTCCGGCCGCGAGGGCCATCGTGCACTCACCGTTGCGCAGTCCCTGGACGGCCATGTGCAGGGCGACCAGCGACGACGAGCACGCCGTATCCACGGTCATCGCGGGGCCTTCCAGGCCCAGGGCGTACGAGATGCGGCCCGAGACGACGCTGCCTGCGGTGCCGGTCAGCAGATGGCCCTCGAAGCCGTTCGGCCGGCTCCGGGTCGCGCCGCCGTATCCCGAGGCAGCTGCGCCCGCGTACACCCCGGTACGGGTTCTGCGTACGTCGACCGGGTTGATGCCCGCGTTCTCGAAGGTCTCCCAGGAGGTTTCGAGGAGGAGTCGCTGCTGGGGGTCCATGGCCAAGGCCTCGCGCGGCGAGATCCCGAAGAAGGCCGGATCGAACTGTCCGGCGTCGCGCAGGAAGCCGCCCTCGCCCACGTACGAGGTGCCCTGGCTGTCGCCCTCCGTGTGCCGGAACACGTCCAGGTCCCATTCGCGGTCGAGCGGTACGCCGCCGATGGCGTCGCGGCCGTCGGTGAGGAGCTGCCACAGGTCCTGCGGTGAGCGGACCCCGCCCGGGAACCGGCAGCCCATGCCGATGATGGCGATCGGGTCGTCCGCCGTACCCGTGCCAGGCACTGCCGCAGCGCCGGCCGGGGTCGCGCCGGGTCCGGAGCCGACCAGTTCGGAGTACAGGTGGTCGGCGAGGACGGCTGGGGTCGGGTAGTCGAAGACCAGGGTCGTCGGCAGGCGGAGGCCGGTGGCGGTGTTGAGTCGGTTGCGGATTTCGACGGCGGTGAGGGAGTCGAAGCCGAGTTCGCGGAAGGCTTTGCCGGTGTGGACGGTGTCGGCGGAGGCGTGTCCGAGTACGGCGGCGACGTGGGTGCGGACGAGGTCCAGCAGGGTGTGCTGGGCCTGTTCGGCGGGCAGGGCGGCGAGCTGCTGGGCGAGCGAGGACGCCTCGACGGCCTTCCCCGCACCGAGGGAGCGGCGCGCGGGAGCCCGTACCAGTGCCTGGAACAGCGGCGGTACGCCCGTACCCGAGGTTTCGCCGTGCCGGCGCATGGCGGCCAGGTCCAGGCGCGCGGCGACGAGCAGCGCGTGCCCCGTGGTGGTGGCCGCGTCCAGCAGGGCGAGGCCGTGGTCGGTGGGCAGCGGTTGCATGCCGGTCCGGGTCATGCGGGCGATCTCGGCGTCACCGAGGTGCGCCGTCATGCCGCTGCGCTCTTCCCACATGCCCCAGGCCACGGCTGTGGCGGGCAGGCCCCGGGCCTGCCGGTACTGGGCCAGCACATCGAGGAACACGTTCGCCGCGGCGTAGTTGCCCTGCCCCGGACCACCGAACGTGCCCGCCCCTCCGGAGAAGAGGATGAACTCGGCGAGTTCGTGGTGGTGGAGGGTGAGTTCGTGGAGGTTCCAGGCGGCGTCGGCCTTGGGGCGCAGGACCGTGTCGATCCGGTCGGCGTCCAGTTCGGAGATCACTCCATCGTCCAGGACTCCGGCGGTGTGGACGATTCCGGTGAGGGGGTGTGCGGCGGGGACGGTGGCCAGTGCGGCGGCCAGTGCGTCGCGGTCGGATGCGTCGCAGGCCACCAGGGACACCCGGGCGCCGGCCGCTTCCAGCTCCGCGACCAGCTCGGCCGCGCCCGGGGCGTCGGCGCCCCGGCGGCTGAGGAGCAGGAGGCTGCGTACGCCGCGCGCGGTGACCAGGTGGCGGGCGACCAGGCCGCCCAGGGTGCCCGTGGCACCCGTGACCAGGTACGTACCCGCAGGATCGGGGGTACGTGGCATCGTCACGACGACCTTGCCCACGTGACGGGCCTGGCTCATGTACCGCAACGCTTCCGGAGCCTGACGGATGTCCCACGCCCGCACCGGCGGCAGGCTCAGCACACCCTCCCGGAACAGCCCCAGCAACTCCAGCAACATCCCCTGAAGCCGGTCCAACCCCGCATCCAGCAACTCGAAAGCCTGGTACCGCACGCCTTCGTGGCTCTGTGCCACCGCCGCCGCATCCCGGATGTCGGTCTTGCCCATCTCCAGGAACCGGCCGCCGCGCGGCAGCAGACCGAGCGAGGCGTCGACGAACTCCCCAGCCAGGGAGTTCAGTACGACATCCACCCCCCGCCCACCCGTCTCCGCAGCGAACGCCTCCGCGAAGTCGAGGGTCCGGGAGGAGGCGATCCGCTCGGCGGGGATACCCATCGCGGCCAGCACCGGCCACTTCGCCTCACTCGCCGTGCCGTACACCTCGGCACCCAGATGCCGGGCCAGCTGCACCGCCGCCGTACCCACACCCCCGGACGCCGCATGCACCAGCACCGACTCACCCGGCCGCACCTGTGCGAGGTCCACCAGTCCGTAGTAGGCGGTCAGATAGACGGAGGGGACCGTGGACGCCTGGACGTACGACCAGTCGTCGGGGATCGGGGCGAGCATGCGGTGTTCGGTGACCGCGCTGGGGCCGAACGAGCCGGAGAAGAGACCCATCACCCGGTCGCCCGGACGCAACCCCGATACTCCCGGACCCACCTCGGCGACCACACCCGCACCCTCGGCACCCATCGGCACCTCAGGACCCGGATACATCCCCAGAGCGTTCAGCACATCACGGAAATTGACCCCGGCCGCCCGTACATCGACCCGCACCTGCCCCTCGGCCAAGCCCTCACCCCGGACCAGCCCGGACCGCTCCACCGGCAACAACGCCAGATTCTCCAGCGTCCCCTTGCCCATACTCTGCAACGACCACTCCGCCACACCCGACGGAACCACCAACCCACCACCAACCGCCGCCCGCACCAACCGAGGCACGAACAACCGACCCTCACGCACCACAACCTGCGGCTCACCCAACCCAGCCACACCAACCAGACCCTCGCAGGCGTCGACATCGGCATCGACGTCGACCAGGACAATCCGACCCGGGTTCTCCGTCTGGGCGGAACGCACCAGACCCCACACGGAGCCCGCTCCCATGTCCTGGATCTCGCCACCCGCCACGGCCACCGCGCCCCGGGTCACCACGACCAGGCGGGCATCCGTCTCGCTCTCCGCCGCCAGCCACTCCTGAAGCCGGGCCAGTACGTGGACGATCCGTTCGCGCAGGCCCGGGAGGACCGGCGCACCGTTCTGTGCACTGGGGACCGTCAGGATCCGCAACCCGCAATCCGTGTTCTGGTCGATCGCCGGAGCGCCCGCGGCCGGGACCCATTCCAGGCGGAACAGCGACTCGGCCGCCGCCTGGTTCTCCGCCGCCCGCAGCTGGTCCGCGCTCACGGGCCGGAAGGCCAGGGACCGGACCGCGGCGACCAGGGCACCGGCACCGTCGGCAGCCTCGACCGAGACGGCCTGGCCCCCCGCCGATGCCAGCCGCACCCGCAGCGCCGAGGCGCCCGCCGCGTACAGCTCCACACCCTCCCAGGCGAACGGCAGTTGCAGCCCGGCCTCGCCCGGGAACAGCTCGCCCGCACCCACCGCGTGCAGGGCGGAGTCGAGCAGCGCCGGATGCAGGCCGAACCGGCCCGCCTGGCCGACCGTCTCCTCGTCCAGAGCGACCTCCGCGAACACCTCGCCCGCACGCCGCCACACCGCCCGCAGGCCCTGGAACGCCGGGCCGTAGCCGTAGCCGTAGCCCGTCGCCGCCGGCTCCGCGTAGAAGTCGGAGACGTCCACCGCTTCGGCGTCGCGCGGTGGCCACACAGCGGCCCAGGACGCGTCCGTCGGCTGCTCCGTGCCGCCCCCGACAGCTGCGGTCAGCACGCCGGCCGCGTGGCGGATCCATGCCTCCGCGCCCTCGGCCTGCCCGTACACCGTCAGCGGGCGCGCGCCGGATCCGACGCCGTCCTCGCCCTCCGCGCCGACGACCACCCGGACGACGACCGCGCCGCTCTCCGGCAGCACCAGCGGGGATTCCAGGACGAGTTCGGACACGGTGCCGTGACCGACCTGGTCCCCGGCCCGGACCGCCATCTCGACCAGAGCCGTGCCCGGCACCAGCACTCGCCCGTCGACCACGTGATCGCCGAGCCAGCCGTGCGTACGGACCGCCAGTCGGCCGGTCAGCACCACACCACCCGGGCCCGGCAGGTCCAGCACGGCACCCAGGAGCGGATGCTCCGCGCCCTCCAGGCCCACCGAGGCGACATCGCCGGTGAACTCGGCCGCGCGCGGCCAGTACCGCTCGCGCTGGAAGGCGTACGTCGGCAGGTCGACGGTACGGGCACCGGTGCCCTCGAAGAGGGTGCCCCAGTCCACGTCCACACCGAGCACCCAGAGCTCGGCGGCGGACTGAAGCATCCGGTCGAGTCCGCCTTCGTCGCGGCGGAGGGTGCCGAGGGCTACGGCGTCGGTGTCGGCGTCCTCGATGGTGCCCTGGAGGCCGAGGGAGAGGACCGGGTGGGGGCTGACCTCGATGAAGATGCTGTGCCCGTCGGTGAGGGCGGCGCGGGTGGCCTGTTCGAACTCGACGGTCTCGCGGAGGTTGTTGTACCAGTACCCGGCGCCCATCTCCGTACCGTCGAGGAGGGCGCCGGTGAGGGACGAGTACAGGGCCGTGTCACCGGCCTGCGGAGCGATACCCGCGAGCAGTCGCGCCAGCTCCGCCTCGATCTCCTCCACGTGCGCGGAGTGCGAGGCGTAGTCCACATCGATCCTGCGGGCGCGGATGTCATTGGCCCGGCAGTCGACAACCAGCTCGCCCAGGGCCTCCGGATCACCCGAAACGACCACGGACGAAGGCCCGTTGACGGCGGCGATGGAGATCCGGCCGTCCCAGGCCGCGATCCTCTCCCGCACCCACACGGCGGGCTGGGCCACCGACACCATGCCACCACGACCCGCAAGCGCGATGATCGCCCGGCTCCGCAGAGCCACCACCTTCGCCGCATCGCCCAACGACAGGACGCCCGCCACAGCGGCAGCCGCGATCTCGCCCTGCGAGTGACCGACAACCGCCGCCGGACGAACCCCGAACGACCGCCACACCTCCGCCAGCGACACCATCACAGCCCACAACACCGGCTGAACGACATCCACCCGATCCAGACCCGGAGCGCCCTCCGCACCACGGACAACATCCAGCAACGACCAGTCGACATACGGCTCCAACGCAGCCGCACACTCCGCCATCCGCGCCGCAAACACCGGCGAGGACTCCAGCAAACCCACCGCCATCCCGAACCACTGCGCACCCTGCCCCGGGAACACGAACACCGGCTTGGCGTACCCGCCGACCGTGCCGCGGGCCGTGCCGGCGGGCGCGGAGCCCCCGTCCAGGGAGCCCCCGGCCAGGGCCTGCAGCCGGTCCGTCATGTCCGACGTGCTGTCGGCGATCACGACCGCCCGGTGGTCGAACGCGGTACGCGTCCGCGCCAGCGAGAGACCGATGTCGGCGAGGGCGGGTGCCGTCGGGGCGTCGAGTACATGCGTACGCAGGCGGTCCGCCTGGTCCAGCAGAGCCTGCGGCGAGCGCCCGGAGATGAGCCACGGCATCGGGCCGGCGGCCGTACCGTCGCGCTCGGCGGACGGCCCGGCGGCGGACGGCTTGGCGGCGGACGGCCCGGCAGGCGCGTCGGAGGGGTCGGTCGGGGGAGCCTCGATGATGGCGTGGGCGTTGGTGCCGCTCATGCCGAACGAGGAGACGCCGGCTCGACGCGGACGGCCCGGGGCGTCCCAGGCCTGCTCCTCGGTGAGCAGCTCCACCGCGCCGGCCGACCAGTCGACGTGCGTGGAAGGCCGGTCGACGTGCAGGGTTCGCGGCAGCACCCCGTGCCGCATGGCCATGACCATCTTGATGATGCCGCCGACACCGGCCGCCGCCTGCGTGTGGCCGATGTTGGACTTCAGGGAGCCCAGCCACAGCGGGTGCCCCGCCGGGCGGTCCTGGCCGTAGGTGGCGAGCAGGGCCTGCGCCTCGATCGGGTCACCGAGCTTCGTACCCGTGCCGTGCGCCTCGACCACGTCCACATCGCCCGCGCCCAGTCCGGCGTTGGCGAGCGCCTGCCGGATAACCCGTTGCTGAGCAGGGCCGTTCGGGACGGTCAGGCCGCTGCTCGCGCCGTCCTGGTTGACCGCGGAGCCCCGTACGACGGCAAGGATCTTGTGGCCGTTGCGCTGCGCGTCCGAGAGCCGCTCCAGCAGCAGCATGCCGACGCCCTCGCCCCAGCCGGTGCCGTCCGCGGAGTCCGCGAACGCCTTGCACCGGCCGTCGGCGGCCATCGCACGCTGACGGCTGAACTCCTGGAAGGTGCCCGGCGTCGACATCAGCGCCACACCGCCCGCGGCGGCCAGCGAGCACTCCTGCTCACGCAGCGCCTGGCACGCCCAGTGCAGGGCCACCAGGGAGGACGAGCAGGCCGTGTCCACCGTCGCGGCCGGTCCTTCGAGGCCGAGGGTGTACGAGATGCGCCCGGAGATGACACTGGCCGAACCGCCGACGACGAGATAGCCCTCGACGTTCTCGGCGCTGTTCGGCAGGAGAGTCGGGTAGTCCTGGCCGTTCGTGCCGACGAACACGCCGGTACGGCTGCCGCGCAGTGACTCCGGCTCGATCCCGGCCCGCTCGAAGAGCTCCCAGGAGGACTCAAGGATCAACCGCTGCTGCGGGTCCATCGCGAGCGCCTCGCGCGGGGAGATACCGAAGAACCCGGCGTCGAACTCCGTGGCGCCGTACAGGAAACCGCCCTCGGCGCTGATCGAGACCCCCGGACCGTCCGGGTCGGCGGCGGTCAGCGCCCCCAGGTCCCAGCCGCGGTCCTGCGGGAACGCCGCCACGGCATCGGTGCCCGAGGCCACCAGCTGCCACAGAGCCTCGGGGGAGTCGACCCCGCCCGGGTAGCGGCAGCTCATTCCGACGATCGCGATCGGCTCCTGCTCGCCCGAATCCACTGCGCGCAGGCGTTGTTTCGCCTGGCGCAGCTCAGCGGTCATCCACTTCAGGTGATCAAGCAGTTTCTCTTCGCTCGTCATGGAAAATTCCCGCCCTCTTAGGAACCGTCGCTCTTCGTCCGCTCATGGCGATCACGCTTTGTCCGGATCGATGCCGATGGATTACGGACACGGCGGCCGACAGGCGGCGTCATCAAAAGCACCCATGATCGCCCTCAATGGTGGAAGCTATGCGGCTGCGCGGGCGGCCGACAACCCCTAACAACGGGTCCATGACAGTCCCCTAATCCGCATCGGTGCAGTACCGACGCAGTACCGGAGCGGCATCGGAGCAGCCATTCCATTAATCGTCGACCGGAATTCGAGGGCACCTGGATCAAATGTGTGGTGATTTTCATCCGCGCGGCAGGACGCTCACTGTGCCTGCTGGTCCCTCCGGCGTACGCGACTTCCCTGCGACATGACGAGGCCGCCTGATGCATACCTCCCCAGTCCGTCACCCCGTTGCCCAGAGACCCGTTGCTCAGCGACCCGTTGTCCGGCGACCCGATGTCCAGCTCCCCGCCGCTCAGCAGCCCGGCTGGCCCGACATCGAAGCGCTCCGCACGGTCAAGCACCGCCTGGCGGCGAGCCTTCCGCTCGTCATGCCGCGCGAGAGCGACCTGCTCAAGCACCGGCTGGCCGCGGTGGCCGAAGGCCGGGCCCTGCTGCTCCAGGGCGGAGACTGTGCGGAAACGCTCGACACCTCCCTGTCCATCATCGAGAACCGGCTCGACACCCTCTCCCGGATGGCTTCGGCGCTGTCCGGCCGCACCGCCCTGCCCGTCGTCGTGCTCGCCCGGATGGCCGGGCAGTACGCCAAGCCCCGGTCCAGTGCCGTCGAGGTACGCGACGGAGTCACCCTCCCCTCGTACCGGGGCGAGTCCGTCAATGGACAGGAGTTCACCGCGGCGGCCCGCACCCCGGACCCGCACCGGATGCTGCGTGCCCACGAGGCCGCCGCGGCGACCCTGAACCTCGCCCGTGCCCTGGTCGGCGGCAGCCCCACGACGACCCGGGGGCACGTACCCGAGGAACTGTTCGTCTCCCACGAGGCGTTGCTGCTCGACTACGAGACGCCGCTGACCCGCATCGACCCGTACTCGCGCCGCCCGTACGCCGGATCCGGTCACCTGCTCTGGGCCGGCGAGCGCACCCGCGACCCCGACGGAGCCCACATCGCCTACCTGGCCGGGATCCGCAACCCGGTGGCGGTGAAGGTCGGGCCGACGGCCGAGCCCGACGAACTGCTGGCACTGATCGAGCGGCTCGACCCCGACCAGGAGCCCGGCCGGCTCACCTTCGTCGTGCGCATGGGGGCCACGGTCGTACGCGAGAACCTGCCCCTCCTGGTGGAAAAGGTCGCCGCCTCCGGTGCGCGCGTGGGCTGGGTCACCGACCCCATGCATGGCAACACGTACACCGCACCCTCCGGCCACAAGACCCGGGGCTTCGACGCCGTCCTCGACGAGATCACCGGATTCTTCGACGTCCACCACGCCCTCGGCACCCACCCCGGCGGAATCCATCTGGAGATGACCGGCGAGGACGTCACCGAGTGCGTCGGCGGTCTTACCGGAATCGGCCACGACGACCTGGCCACCCGTTACGAATCCGCCTGCGATCCGCGCCTCAACCGCGAACAGTCCCTGGAACTGGCCCAGCTGGTCGCCGAGATCGCGGCCTCCCGCCGCACTCCGGCCCCAGCCTGGACATGAACCCGGGAACCCGGGAACCCGGGAACCCGGGAACCCGCTAGAGAAAAACTCGGGAAACGATCCGGACCGCCTTCATAGGGGGGTCTCGGATCTCTTCAGGGGTTGAAGGCCACTCACCGGCTGGAATAGCTTCGCGTCAAGAGTTGTATTGAGGAGAATAATGCGGACTTGAGATCGGGTCGGTCCTGATGTCGTCCTGAATCCCTTCGCGTTTTCCCTCGATACGGAGAAAAAACTCCCAAAGACGCGATGCGCTGGCTGCTGCCCAGGGTGGGGATGAATGGCGAACGAAGAGACGCTTCGGGATTACCTGAAGCTGGTTGCGGCGGACCTGCACCAGACACGTCAGCGCCTGCGGGAGGTGGAGGCCCGCGACAGCGAGCCGATTGCCGTCGTCTCCATGAGCTGCCGGTATCCGGGCGGTGTACGGACCCCCGACCAGCTGTGGCAGCTGGTGGAATCCGGCGTCGACGCGGTGTCGGACTTCCCCGAGGACCGGGGCTGGAGCCGCGGCGACACCGATTCCGGCCCCCAGGAGGGCGCCTCCTTCCGCGAGGAAGGCGGCTTCATCTACGACGCCACCGACTTCGACCCGGCGTTCTTCGGCATCTCGCCGCGCGAGGCCCTCGCCATGGACCCCCAGCAGCGGCTGCTGCTGGAGTGCGCCTGGGAGGCCCTGGAGACCGCCGGGATCACCCCCGACTCCCTCGCGGGCAGTCGCACCGGAGTGTTCACCGGAACCACCGGCCAGGACTACTCCCACCTGCTGGCCCCGCCCCCCGCGGGCACCGAGGGCTACATCCTCACCGGCACGGCGGCGAGTGTCGTCTCCGGCCGCATCGCCTACACGCTCGGCCTCGAAGGCCCTGCCGTGTCCGTCGACACGGCCTGCTCGACCTCCCTCGTGAACATCCACCTCGCCGCCCAGGCCCTGCGCAACGGCGAATGCACGCTCGCCCTTGCGGGCGGCGCGACCATCATGTCGACGCCCAGCGCCTTCGGCGGCTTCAGCGAGCAGGGCGGCCTGGCCGCCGACGCCCGCTGCAAGGCGTTCTCCGCCGCCGCGGACGGCACCGGCTGGAGCGAAGGCGTCGGCATCCTCCTGCTGGAGCGGCTCTCCGACGCCCGTCGCAACGGCCACGACGTCCTCGCGGTCGTACGCGGCTCCGCCGTCAACCAGGACGGTGCCTCCAACGGCCTGACGGCCCCCAACGGCCCCTCCCAGCAGCGCGTCATCCTCGACGCCCTCGCCAATGCCCGCTTGACCACGGCCGATGTCGACGCCGTCGAGGCGCACGGCACGGGTACGAGACTGGGCGACCCGATCGAGGCCGAGGCGCTGCTGGCCACCTACGGCCAGAACCGGCCCGAGGACCGCCCGCTGTGGCTCGGCTCGCTGAAGTCGAACATCGGCCACACCCAGGGCGCCGCCGGTGTCGGCGGAGTCATCAAGATGGTGATGGCCATGCGGCACGGCGTCCTGCCGCAGACCCTCCACGCCGACGAGCCCTCGCCGCACGTCGACTGGTCCGCCGGCGCCGTAGAACTGCTCACGGAGGCCCGCGCCTGGCCCGCAACAGGTGCGCCGCGCCGCGCCGGAGTCTCCTCGTTCGGCATGAGCGGCACCAACGCGCACATCCTCGTCGAGCAGGCCCCGGAAGCCGTTGCCGAGCCGGGGGACGGTACGACGGACGAAACGAAGCCCGAAGCAACGGACGAAGCCTCGGACGAACCGCTCAAGGCTCCGGCCGTGCGCACCGCCGCCGTACCCTGGGTGCTGTCGGCCAAGACTCAACAGGCTCTGGCCGCCCAGGCCGAGCGCCTCCACGCACACCTTCGCGACCACGCCGACGTCCCGCTCGCGGACATCGGCCACTCCCTCGCCCGGACTCGGACGGCCTTCAGCCACCGGGCGGCCGTGGTGGCCGGCGCGCGTGCGGACTTCCTCGCCGCCCTGGAGTCACTCGCCGAAGGAACACCCTCCGCCGACGTGGTGAGCGGGACCGCCGGGCGCAGTTCCCGTCCGGTGTTCGTGTTCCCGGGGCAGGGTGCGCAGTGGTTCGGGATGGCGGTGGGTTTGCTGGAGTCCTCGCCGGTGTTTGCGGCGCGGATGGCGGAGTGTGCGGCTGCGTTGGAGCCGTATGTCGACTGGTCGTTGCTGGATGTTGTCCGTGGTGCGGAGGGCGCTCCGGGTCTGGATCGGGTGGATGTCGTTCAGCCGGTGTTGTGGGCTGTGATGGTGTCGCTGGCGGAGGTGTGGCGGTCGTTCGGGGTTCGTCCGGCGGCGGTTGTCGGTCACTCGCAGGGCGAGATCGCGGCAGCCGCTGTGGCGGGCGTCCTGTCGTTGGGCGATGCGGCGAAGGTGGTGGCTCTGCGGAGCCGGGCGATCATCGCGCTTGCGGGTCGTGGTGGCATGGTGTCGGTGGCCCAGCCCGCCGTGTGGGTGCGGGAGAGGATCGCGGCCTGGGACGGCCGGATCTCCATCGCCGCCGTCAACGGGCCTTCGTCCGTGGTCGTTTCGGGTGATCCGGAAGCCTTGGGCGAGCTGGTTGTCGACTGCCGGGCCAATGACATCCGCGCCCGCAGGATCGATGTGGACTACGCCTCGCACTCCGCGCACGTGGAGGAGATCGAGGCGGAGCTGGCGCGACTGCTCGCGGGTATCGCTCCGCAGGCCGGTGACACGGCCCTGTACTCGTCCCTCACCGGCGCCCTCCTCGACGGTACGGAGATGGGCTCCGGGTACTGGTACAACAACCTCCGCGAGACCGTCGAGTTCGAGCAGGCCACCCGCGCCGCCCTCGCCGACGGGCACAGCATCTTCATCGAGGTCAGCCCCCACCCGGTCCTCTCCCTCGGTCTCCAGGGCACCATCGAGGACACCGGCACGGATGCCGTGACCCTCGGCACCCTGCGCCGTGACGAGGACGAGGCGCAGCGCCTGCTGACCTCTCTCTCCGAGGCGCACTGCCACGGTCTCGACATCGACTGGACGGCCGTCTTCGGCACCGGCGCCACCCGCGTCGCCCTGCCCACCTACGCCTTCCAACGCACCCGCTACTGGCCCGAGTTCCAGCCCGGATCCGCCATCGCGGCCGCGCAGACCGCCGACCCGGACGAGGCACGCTTCTGGCAGGCCATCGAGCAGGGCAACCTCGAAGCCCTGGCCACTGCCCTGGACGGCGCCGACACCGAGCCCCTGCGTGCGGCTCTCCCCGCACTCACCTCCTGGCGGCGCAGTCGTCAGGAGCGCTCGACCATCGATTCCTGGCGCTACCGCGTCACCTGGAAGCCCGTCGCCTCGACCACCGAGGCCGCTCTCACCGGCCGCTGGCTGCTCGTCGTACCCGAGAACCCGGCCGACAACGACGCCGAGCTCGCGGACACCCTCGCCGCGGGCCTGGCCCGGCAGGGCGCCGAGATCGTTCGTACGACGCTCCGAGGTCTTGCCGACGCCGGTCTGCCGGACACCGACGGGATCATCTCCCTCGTCGGTCTGGACGAGACCCCGCACGCCGAGTTCACGGCGCTGCCCAACGGCCTCATCGCCACCGTCGACCTGGTCAAATTCCTGATCGAGGCCGCCGGTCCGGCTCCGCTGTGGACCCTCACACGCGGTGCCGTGGCCGTCGGCAAGTCGGACCCGCCGGCCGACCCGGCGCAGGCGACCGTCACGGGCTTCGGCCGTGTGGTCGGTCTGGAACACCCGGGCTGGTGGGGCGGTCAGATCGACCTGCCCGCCACCCTCGACGACCGCGCCCTCGCACGGATCGCCGGAATCCTGGGCACCACCGGCGACGAGGACCAGGTCGCCGTCCGCGCCTCCGGCGTCTTCGCCCGCCGCCTCGTCCGCGCCCCGTTCGGCGAGCCCGTGCAGTCCTGGAGCCCCCGGGGCACCATCCTGATCACCGGTGGCACGGGGGCCCTCGGTACGTTCATCGCCCGGTGGCTCGCGGACCAGGGCGCCGAACACCTGGTCCTGACCAGCCGGCGGGGCCCCGCCGCACCCGGCGCCGCCGAGCTCGAAGCCGAACTGACCGCCAAGGGCGTCCGTGCCACGATCGCCGCCTGCGACGTGAGCGACCGCACCGCCGTCGAGAACCTCGTCGCCGGTCTGCGCAGTCAGGGAGACCCCGTCACCGCGGTCATCCACACGGCGGGTGTGAGCCAGCTCAGCTCCATCGAGGACACCGACCACCCCACGTTCGCCGATGTCATCACCGCCAAGGCGGCCGGCGCACGCAACCTGGACCACGCACTCGGCGACGACCCGCTCGACGCCTTCGTCGTCTTCTCGTCGATCTCCGGCATCTGGGGAAGCGGCGGCCAGGGCGCCTACGCCGCGGCCAACACCTACCTCGACGCCTTCGCCGCGTACCGCCGCGCCCGCGGCCGGACCGCCACCGCCGTCTCCTGGGGCGCCTGGGGCGGCGCCGGTATGGCAAAGGGCGAGGCCGAGCAACTGCTCAGCCGCCGCGGTCTGCCGGTCATGGACCCCGACCTGACGATCAACGCGATGCGCCAGGCCGTCGAGCACGGCGAGACCACCCTGACCGTCGCCGACATCCGCTGGGACCGCTTCGTCCCCTCCTTCACCGTGGCGCGCCGCAGCCCGCTGCTCGAAGACCTCCCCGAGGTACGGGAGATCCTCGACGCGGCCGAGGCGGAGGCAGACGGCGCCGAATCGGGCGTCACCTCCGCTCTCCAGCGCCGGCTTGCCGGGCTGACCCCGGCCGAGCAGCGCAACCGGATGGTGGAACTGGTGCGCGGCGAGGCCGCCGCAGTCCTCGGATACGCCGATGCCGGTGCGCTCGACACCTCGCGGCCCTTCCGTGAACTCGGCTTCGACTCGCTGACCGCCGTGGACGTACGCAACCGCCTGAACACCGCCAGCGGCCTGCGGCTGCCCGCCACTCTCGTGTTCGACCACCCCACCGTCGCGGAGCTCGCCGGTCACCTCCTCACCCTCGTCCTCGACGAGCCGGCCGAAGACCTGCCCGCCGAATCGTCGGCGGCGCTGTCCATGACGGGAGCCGGAGCGGACGAGGACCCGGTCGTCATCGTCGGCATGAGCTGCCGCTTCCCGGGCGGGGCGAACTCGCCGGAGGACCTCTGGCGCGTGGTCGCCCAAGGCATCGACACCGTGGGCGACATCCCCGCCGACCGTGGCTGGCCGGGCAGCGACGCGGCCGACCGGCCGGTGGCCGCGGGCGGCTGGCTCGCCGGTGCGGGCGACTTCGACGCCGGGTTCTTCGGCATCAACCCGCGTGAGGCCCTGGCCATGGACCCGCAGCAGCGGCTGCTGCTGGAGGCGTCCTGGGAGGCCCTCGAACGGTCCGGAATCGACCCCTCGTCGATGCGGGGCAGCCGCACGGGTGTGTACATCGGCGCCTCCTCGCAGGGATACGGCAGCGATGTCACCCGGACCCCCGAGGGCACCGAGGGCTACCTCATGACCGGCACGGCCACCGCCGTGCTCTCCGGCCGGGTCTCCTACACTCTGGGCCTGGAGGGCCCGGCGGTGACGGTCGACACGGCCTGCTCGTCCTCACTGGTCGCCCTGCACATGGCCGTCCAGGCTCTGCGCAGCGGCGAATGCTCGGCCGCCCTCGTCGGCGGTGTCGCCGTGATGGCGACCGGTACCGTCTTCGCCGAGTTCAGCCGACAAGGTGGACTCGCGGGCGACGGCCGCGTCAAGGCGTTCGCGGACGCGGCGGACGGCACCGGCTGGGGCGAGGGTGTCGGGGTCCTGCTCGTCGAGCGGCTCTCGGACGCCGTGCGCAACGGCCACGACGTTCTCGCGGTCGTACGGGGATCGGCGATCAACCAGGACGGCGCGTCCAACGGCCTGACCGCCCCCAACGGCCCGGCGCAGCAGCGCGTCATCCGCCAGGCCCTCGCCCAGGCCGGGATCTCGGCCGCCGACGTGTGCGTCGTCGAGGCGCACGGCACGGGCACGACCCTGGGCGACCCGATCGAGGCACAGGCCCTGCTGGCCACCTACGGCCAGGACCGCCCGGCGGGGCACCCGCTGTGGCTGGGCTCCCTGAAGTCGAACATCGGCCACACGCAGGCCGCCGCCGGTGTCGCGAGCATCATCAAGATGGTCATGGCGATGCGCCACGAGGTGCTGCCCCGGACCCTCCACGTCGATACGCCGTCCACGGAGGTGGACTGGTCGGCGGGCGCGGTGGAACTGCTCACCGAGGCCCGAGACTGGCCGGAGGCAGGTGATCACCCGCGCCGCGCGGGAGTGTCCTCCTTCGGAGTCAGCGGCACCAACGCCCACACCATCCTTGAGGAACCGCCCGCCGCAGGCCGCGGCACCACAAGCGAGGAGGCCCCCGGCCGACCGGCTCCGGCCACCGTCCCATGGGTTCTGTCCGGCCGCGGGGAGAACGCCCTGCGGGCACAGGCCGCGCTGCTCGCGGAGTACGTGAGCGGGCAGACGGCCGCCGATCCGGCACCGCTGGACACCGCATGGTCGTTGGCCACGGGCCGCGCACATCTGGAGCACCGGGCCGCTGTAGTCGCCGGCGAACGGGAGGAGTTCCTCACCGCTCTGAAGGCGATTGCCGCAGGCATACCGGCCCCAGGTGTGGTGCGGGGTGTGGTGGGCGCCGGTCGTTCGGCGTTCCTGTTCTCGGGTCAGGGTTCGCAGCGGTCCGGGATGGGCCGGGAGCTGTACGAGGCGTACCCGGTGTTCGCGGATGCCTTCGACGCGGTGTGTGCGGAGCTGGACCGTCATCTCGACCGGCCGGTGAAGGAGGTGGTGTTCGGCGGGTCGGAGCTGATCGACCAGACCGTCTACACCCAGGCGGGCCTGTTCGCGATCGAGGTGGCCCTCTTCCGGCTGCTGGAGCACTGGGGCGTGACCCCGGACTACCTCCTGGGCCACTCCATCGGTGAGCTGGCCGCCGCGCACGTGGCGGGTGTCTGGTCACTGGAGGACGCGGCGGCGCTGGTTGCCGCGCGGGGCCGGCTGATGCAGGCACTCCCGACCGGTGGCGCGATGGTCGCCATCCAGGCCACCGAAGCAGACATCCTGCCGCTGCTCACCGAAAGCGTCTCGATCGCCGCGCTGAACGGCCCGGACTCCGTGGTCATCTCCGGCGACGAAGACGCCGTACTGACGATCGCGTCGGGCTTCGAGAAGACGAAGCGGCTGCGGGTCAGTCACGCCTTCCACTCGCCGCGCATGGAACCCATCCTGGCCGAGTTCAAGGCCGTGGCGGAGAACCTGACCTTCCGCGCACCGAAGCTCTCGATCGTCTCCAACCTCACCGGTGAACTCGCCGGTGAGGAGCTGCTGTCGGCCGACTACTGGGTGGATCATGTCCGCCAGGCGGTCCGCTTCCTCGACGGCGTACGCCACCTGGAAGCCCAGGGCGTCACGACGTACCTGGAGCTCGGCCCCGGCGGCGTCCTCTCCGCGATGGGCCAGGACTGTGTGACCGGCGACGAGGCCGGTTTCGTACCGGCCCTGCGCAAGGACCGTACCGAGACCGAAGCGCTGACCACCGCCGTGGCGGAGCTGCACACGCACGGCGCCCCCGTCGACTGGGCCGCCTACTACGCGAACTCCGGCGCCCGGCGCACCGACCTGCCCACCTACGCCTTCCAGCACGAGCACTACTGGCTGCGCTCCGCCGGACCCGCACTCGGCGACCTCAGCCAGATGGGTATGGGACCCACGGAGCACCCCTTCCTCGACGCTTCCGTGAACGTCGCCGGATCGGACGGTCTGCTGCTCAGCGGCCGGATCGGCCTCGACACCCACCCCTGGCTCGCCGACCACGCGGTCATGGGCACGGTGCTGCTGCCCGGTGCCGCGTTCGTCGATCTCGCCGCCCATGCCGCGGCCGAGGCGGGCTGCGACCGGGTCGAGGAACTGACCATTGCCGCCCCGCTCGTCCTGGGCACCGCGGACGCCGTCGTTCTTCAACTGTGGGCCGGACCTGCCGAAGACGGCCGGCGCCCGTTGGAGATCCACTCCCGTCCGGCCCGGGAGGCCGCGGCCCGCTGGACGCGGCACGCGAGCGGCGTACTCGTGACCGACACCGCCGGCCAGGCCGGTCTGGCCCTGACGGAGTGGCCGCCGCAGGACGCGGAACCGGTATCGGTCGATGGCGTGTACGACTTCATGAACGGGATCGGCTACGGCTACGGGCCTGTCTTCCAGGGCCTGCGGGCGGTGTGGCGTGGCGAGGACGAGGTGTTCGCCGAGGTCGCGCTGCCCGAGGACGTGTGGGACGAGGCGGGCCGCTTCGGACTGCACCCGGCGCTGCTCGACTCCGCCCTGCACGCCATCGGAGTCAGTGGCGGTTCGCTTGCCGAGGGAGGTCAACTGCCCTTCGCCTGGACCGGCGTGAGCGTGTACGCGGTCGGCTCGCCGGTGCTGAGGGTCCGTATCACCACTGCCGACACCGGAGCCGTGTCGCTCGATCTCGCCGATGCCGTCGGCTCGCCGGTGGCGCGGATCGACTCCCTCGTCATGCGGCCGCTGAGCGCCGGACAGCTGGCGCCTCCCTCCCAGGGCGGCTCCGACCCGCTCTTCCGCCTGGAATGGACGCCCGCAGGCGCCCCGCAGGCCGGAGCCCCCGCTTCCGCTTCCGCCGACGAAGCCGACGCCGTTACGGTCCTCGAAGTGCCCGCGCTCGGCGCCGAATCCGGCATCGACGTGGTGTCCGGCGTGCACGAGCGGGTGTCCGACGTCCTGAACCAGCTGCAGGACTGGCTGGGCGCCGACCACGACGACCGGGCCCGCCTGGTCGTCGTGACCCGCGGCGCGGTGGCCGCAGGGGGCTCCGAGGTCTCGGACCTGGCCGCAGCCGCCGTATGGGGCCTGGTGCGCTCCGCCCAGTCCGAACACCCGCACCGGATCGGCCTGGTCGACACCGACGGCTCCATCGAGGGCTACGACTTCCTCGCCGCCCTCGGCGAGCAACAGGCCGCGGTCCGGGCCGGCGAGGTGCACGTACCGCGCCTGACACGGGTCACGGTCCCGGACGCGCAGCCTCTCCCGGCCGTCGACGGCGCGGTACTTGTCACCGGTGCGAGCGGCGGCCTCGGCGGCCTGGTGGCCCGCCACCTCGTCGAGACGTGGGGCGCACGGAATCTCGTACTGGCCGCCCGCCGCCCCGACGGCGGCCCCGACGGCCCCGAACTCATCGCAGAACTCGAAAACCTCGGTGCCACCGCCCGCTGGGTGACCTGCGACGCGGGCGACCGCGCCGCGCTCGCAGCGGTCATCGACGTGATCGCCGCGCAGGACGGCGGCCTGGCCGGTGTCGTGCACGCGGCAGGTGTCGTCGACGACGGCGTCCTCGAATCCCTCAACCCCGAGCGGATCGCGGACGTACTGCGGCCCAAGGCCGACGCGGGCTGGCACCTGCACGAACTCACCGCCCACCTCCTCGACCTGTCCTTCTTCGCCCTGTACTCCTCCGCCGCCGGTACCTTCGGCGGCCCCGGCCAGGCCAACTACGCGGCGGCCAACGCCTTCCTGGACGCCCTGGCCGCCGTACGCCGGACCCAGGGCCTGCCCGCCACCTCGCTGGCCTGGGGGCCCTGGGGCGAGGGCGGCATGCTCGGGGAGCTCGGCGCGGGCGACATCGCCCGCATGAGCCGGGCAGGCATGGCCCCCCTCTCCGCCGCGCAGGGCCTCGCTCTCTTCGACGCCGCCGCCCGCGCCACCGAGCCGCACCTGCTCCTCACCCGGCTGACACCGAACGAGTCGCAGGTACGCGCCGACATGCTGCCGCCACTGCTGCGCCCGTACTTCCGTACGGCCACCCGCCCGCAGGCCGCGGCCGGCCGGCCCGGTGCCGAATCGGCGGCGTCCCTCAAGGAGCAGCTGTCCCGGCACACCGACGACGAGCGCTACCGCGCCGTGCTCGACGTGGTCCGCGAGGCGATTGTTACCGTGCTCGGCCACTCCTCGACCGCCGTGGTCGAGGTGGGCAGGGGCTTCCTGGAGATCGGATTCGACTCCCTCACGGCCGTCGAACTCCGCAACCGGATCAACCAGGTCACCGGCCTCAAACTGGCGGCCACGCTGATCTTCGACCACCCGTCGCCGGAGGCGCTGGCCCGCCACCTCTCCGAGGAACTCGCCTCGCAGAGCAAGGTGTCCGCCCTCGCGCTGCTCAGCGAACTGGACCGAATCGAAGCCTCGCTGGCCGTCGTCCCCGCGGACGACGACGACCGTTCCCAGGTCACGGAACGTCTGCGCGGTCTGCTGTCGGCCTGGACCGACAGCCGGCCCGCGGCCGGCGACGGCCAGGACGACACGACCGACCTGGAATCCGCGACCGCGGACGAGCTCTTCGACCTTCTCGACGGCGAGCTGGGACTGTCCTGACTCTCGTGTTCGTCCCCGCGTCCACCGGCGCGGGGACTTCCGCGCCCCCCCCGCGCCGATCCCGCCTCGCTCTCAAGGAGTGCCACGTCATGTCGAACGAGGAGAAGTTCCTCGAGTACCTCAAGCGCGCCACGGCGGATCTGCGGGAGGCCCGTACCCGACTGCGTGAATTCGAGGACCGCGACCGCGAGCCCATCGCCATCGTCGGAATGAGCTGCCGCTACCCGGGAGGCATCGGCTCTCCCGAGGATCTGTGGCGGCTCGTCGAGGACGGCGGCGACGGCATCTCCGAGTTCCCGACCGACCGGGAATGGGACGTCGAGCGGCTGTTCGGCGTCGACGAGGCGGGCACGTCCAACGCGTGGGCCGGTGGCTTCCTGGCCGGGGCCACCGAATTCGATCCGGCGTTCTTCGGGATCTCGCCGCGCGAGGCCCTGGCGATGGACCCCCAGCAGCGGCTGCTCCTCGAAGCCTCCTGGGAGGTGTTCGAGCGTGCGGGCATCGACCCGGCCACGGTCAAGGGCAGCCGTACGGGCGTCTTCGCCGGCCTGATGTACCACGACTACCTGACGCTCATGCAGTCCCTCCCCGAGGGCGTCGAGGGGTACCTGGGCACCGGCACCTCCGGCAGTGTCGTGACCGGCCGCATCGCCTACACCCTGGGCCTGGAGGGCCCGGCGGTGACGGTCGACACGGCCTGCTCGTCGTCGCTGGTCGCCCTGCACATGGCGATCCAGGCGCTGCGCTCGGGCGAGTGCTCCATGGCTCTGGCGGGCGGTGTGACCGTCATGTCGACGCCGGGCACCTTCGTCGACTTCAGCCGCCAGGACGGCCTCTCCTTCGACGGTCGCTGCAAGTCCTTCTCGGACGACGCGGACGGCACCGGCTGGTCCGAGGGCGTCGGCATGCTCCTCGTCGAGAAGCTCTCGGACGCCCGCCGCAACGGCCACCGGATCCTGGCCGTCATCCGCGGCTCGGCCGTCAACCAGGACGGCGCCAGCAGCGGCCTGACCGCTCCCAACGGGCCGTCGCAGCAGCGGGTGATCCGCCAGGCCCTGGCCAACGCGCGCGTCTCCGCCGCCGACATCGACGTCGTCGAGGCACACGGCACGGGCACCACCCTGGGCGACCCGATCGAGGCGCAGGCGCTGATCAACACGTACGGCCAGGAGCGAGTGGAAGGCCGGCCGCTGTGGCTCGGCTCGCTGAAGTCGAACATCGGCCACACGCAGGCGGCGGCCGGTGTCGCGGGCATCATCAAGATGGTCATGGCCATGCGCCACGGCGTCATGCCCCGAACCCTTCATGCCGACCGTCCGACCTCCCAGGTGGACTGGGAGGCGGGTGATGTGGAGCTGCTGACCGACGCCCGGGAGTGGCCCGAGACGGGGGAGCGGCCGCGTCGTGCCGCTGTCTCCTCCTTCGGCGTGAGCGGTACGAATGCGCACGTGATCCTGGAGCAGGAGCAGGAGGAGCCGGTCGAGGAGCCGGTTGTCGGGGCCGTGCTGCCGGTGGTGCCGTGGCTGCTCTCCGCCAAGTCGGAGGAGGCGCTGGCCGCTCAGGCGGAACGGCTGCTGGCCCGGGTGGGTCAGGCGTCGCCGCTGGACATCGGCTACTCGCTCGCCTTGACACGGGCGTGCTTCGAGCACCGCGCGGCGGTGGTCGGCAGCACGCACGAGGACTTCGTCCGCGGCCTGGAGACGATCGCGGACGGCACGGTGCGGGGTGTCGTGGGCGGTGGCCGTTCGGCGTTCCTGTTCTCGGGTCAGGGTTCGCAGCGGTCGGGGATGGGGCGTGAGCTGTACGAGGCGTTCCCGGTGTTCGCGGACGCTTTCGACGCGGTGTGCGCGGAACTCGACCGGCATCTGGACGAGTCGGTGAAGGGTGTTGTGTTCGGTGGGTCGGAGCTGATCGACCAGACCGTTTACACCCAGGCGGGGCTGTTCGCAATCGAGGTTGCGCTGTTCAGGCTGCTGGAGCACTGGGGCGTGACCCCGGACTACCTCCTGGGGCACTCGATCGGTGAGCTGGCTGCCGCGCATGTCGCGGGGGTGTGGTCGCTGGAGGACGCTGCCGCGTTGGTCGCCGCGCGGGGTCGTCTGATGCAGGCGCTGCCCATCGGCGGAGCCATGGTCGCCATCCAGGCCACCGAGGCGGAAGTCCTGCCGCTGCTCACCGACGGCGTCTCCATCGCCGCTCTGAACGGCCCGGATTCCGTGGTGATTTCGGGTGATGAGGACTCCGTACTCGCCATCGCGTCGGGCTTCGGGAAGACGAAGCGGCTGCGGGTCAGCCACGCGTTCCACTCGCCGCGCATGGAACCGATGCTGGCCGAGTTCAAGGCAGTGGCGGAGAACCTGACGTTCCACACACCGCAGATCCCGATCGTCTCCAACCTGACCGGCGAAATTGCTGGTGAGGAGCTGCTGACGGCCGACTACTGGGTGGACCACGTCCGCCGGGCGGTCCGCTTCCTCGACGGCATCCACCAGTTGGAGTCCCAGGGCGTCACGACGTACCTGGAGCTCGGCCCCGGCGGCGTGTTGTCCGCGATGGGCCAGTCCTGCGTGACGGACGAGGCCAACTTCGTACCGGCCCTGCGCAAGAACCGTGCCGAGGCCGAGGCGCTCGTCACCGCTGTCGCGGAGCTGCATGCGCACGGCGCCTCCGTCGACTGGGCCGCGTACTACGCGAACACTGGCGCCCAGTACGTCGACCTGCCCACCTACGCCTTCCAGCACCAGCACTACTGGCCCAAGAACTCCGTCCCGGCAGGTGATCCGACCAGCGCCGGTCTGAGTTCGTCCGAGCACCCGCTGCTCGTGGGCTCGGTCGCGCTCGCGGGCGAGGATGTCTCGCTGTTCACGAGCCGGTTGTCGCTGGAGTCGCACCCGTGGCTGTCCGATCACGCGGTCTTCGGCTCGGTGCTGCTGCCCGGTACTGCCTTCGTCGAGCTTGCGCTGCATGCCGGTGAGCGCGCCGGCTGCGCGGTGCTCGACGAGCTGACCATCCAGGCTCCGTTGGTCCTGCCCGAGCGGGGGGCCGTGATCCTCCAGGTCGTCGTGGGTGCCGAGGGCGGGGACGGCCGACGTCCGGTCGCCGTCCACTCCAGCCCGGCCGGCAGTGTCGAGGACGAGACCTGGACCCTGCACGCCTCCGGTGTCGTCGCTGCCGAGGCCGTTGTGCACCCCGCCGTCACGCTCACCGAGTGGCCGCCGCGTGATGCGGTGGTCGTCGAGACCGGCGGCCTGTACGAGGAGATGGCCGGCGCCGGGTTCGGTTACGGTCCCGTCTTCCAGGGCCTGCGCGCGGTGTGGCGGCGTCGGGACGAGGTGTTCGCCGAGGTCGCACTCGACCAGGGCCTCTGGGACGAGGCGGGCCGGTTCGGCCTGCACCCGGCGCTGCTCGACTCCGCCCTGCACGCCATCGGGGTGAGCGGTGGCCTGGCCGGTCTCGATGGTCCGGGGCTGCCGTTCGCCTGGACCGGCGTCAATCTGACCGCCGTCGGCTCGCCCGTCCTGCGCGTCCGGATCTCGGAAGGCCGGGGCGGCGCGGTGGCGCTGGACCTCGCCGACGGCACCGGAGCCCCCGTCGGGCGCGTCGACGCGCTCGTCCTGCGGCCGGTGACGGCCGAACAGATCGACGGGGCTTCGCCGCGCGAGGGATCCGACTCGTTGTTCCGGCTGGACTGGGTTCCGGCTCCGAACACCCCGACCGCCGACCCGGCGGGGGAGTTCGACGTTCTGGTGGTCCCTGGCCCCGACGCGGATGCCGATGCCGGCGTGGTCGGGGACGTCCACGGCCGTGTTGCCGATGTGCTCGCCCGGCTTCAGCGCTGGCTGACCGACGATTCGGCCGGCCGCCTGGTGGTGGTGACGCGTGGTGCGGTGGGTGAGGTCTCGGATCTCGGTGCGGCTGCGGTGTGGGGGCTGGTGCGTTCGGCGCAGTCCGAGCATCCGGACCGGATCGTCCTTGCCGACGTCGACGTCGATGTGGATGTCGATGTGGAGGGTGGGTTCGGGGGGTTTGGTGCGCTGGTTGCGTTGGGTGAGCCGCAGGTGGTGGTTCGTGGGGGTGAGGTGCTGGTGCCCCGGCTGGCCCGGGTTTCGGTGCCGGCCGACATGGACGCGGCGGCTGCGGCGGGGGCTGTGGGGGTTGCGGGTGCGGTTCTGGTCACGGGTGCGGGTGGTGCGCTGGGTGGGTTGGTGGCCCGTCATCTGGTGACGGTGCGGGGTGTGCGGGATCTGGTTCTGGTGTCGCGGCGGCCGGGGACGGGGCTGGTCGCGGAGCTGGAGGAGCTGGGGGCGTCGGTTCGGTGGGTGGCGTGCGATGTCACGGACCGGGACGCGCTGGAGGCTGTGGTCTCCCGGATCGCCGGGGAGGAGGGTGGTCTGGCGGGTGTGGTGCATGCCGCCGGTGTCGTGGACGACGGTGTACTGGAATCACTGACCCCGGAGCGGGTCGCGGGGGTTCTGCGTCCGAAGGCCGATGCGGCCTGGTACCTCCACGAGCTGACGGCCGGTCTGGATCTGTCGTTCTTCGTGATGTTCTCGTCGGCTGCCGGTGTCCTGGGCTCCGCGGGCCAGGCCAACTACGCCGCCGCGAACGCCTTCCTCGACGCGTTGGCCGCCGTACGCCACTCCCAGGGGCTGCCCGCCACCTCCCTCGCCTGGGGCCCCTGGGCGGAAGGAGGCATGGCAGGCCGCCTCGACGCGGCCGACATCGCACGCATGCGGCGTGGCGGCATCCCTCCGCTGTCGGTCGAAGAGGGGCTGGCGCTCTTCGACCAGGCCCTCGGGGTGGATGAGGCAGTCCTTGCCCCGGTCCGGCTGGACCTCGGTGTACTGCGCAAGGCGCCTGTTGTTCCGCACCTGTTGCGTGGTCTGATCCGTACGACGCATCGTCGTGCGGCGCGGGCCGGCAGTGGTCAGTCCTCCGCGTTCGTGCAACGCCTGCTGGCCCTCGGCACCGACGAGCGCACCCGGCTGATCCTGGACACCGTGCGCGGCGAGGTCGCGGCCGTGCTCGGCCACGCCTCCGACGACGCCGTCCCGGCCGAACGTGCCTTCACCGAGCTGGGCTTCGACTCCCTCACCGCCGTCGAACTCCGCAACCGCCTCAACACCGTCACCGGCCTGCGCCTGCCCGCCACCCTCGTCTTCGACTACCCCTCCGCCGGACAGCTCGCCGACCACCTCGCCGACGAACTCTCCGGCGAAACCACCACCACGACCACGATCGCCACGACCACCGTCGGCGACGACGAACCCATCGCCATCGTCGGCATGGCCTGCCGCTACCCCGGCAACATCAACTCCCCCGAAGACCTCTGGAACCTCGTCGCCACCGGCACCGACGGCATCTCCGCCTTCCCCACCGACCGCGGCTGGGACCTGGACAGCCTGTATGGCGATGGCCCCCGGTACGACGAGGACGGCAGGTCGCTGACGCTGGAGGGCGGGTTCCTCTACGACGCCCCGGGCTTCGACGCGGACTTCTTCGGGATCTCGCCGCGCGAGGCCCTGGCGATGGACCCGCAGCAGCGGCTGCTGCTGGAGGCGTCCTGGGAGGCGCTGGAGCGGGCAGGGATCGACCCGGCGACCGTGCGCGGCAGCCGTACCGGCGTCTTCGCCGGACTGATGTACCACGACTACGTCACCCGTCTGTCGGGTGCCGATGACACCGAGGGGTACCTCGGCACCGGCAATGCGGGCAGCGTGGTCTCGGGCCGTGTCGCGTACGCGCTGGGACTCGAAGGCCCGGCCGTCACCGTGGACACCGCCTGCTCCTCGTCGCTGG
Organism: Streptomyces sp. NPDC059832; assembly: GCF_042731715.1. Lineage (NCBI taxonomy): Bacteria > Bacillati > Actinomycetota > Actinomycetes > Kitasatosporales > Streptomycetaceae > Streptomyces > Streptomyces sp. NPDC059832. Next base: position 223,987 of record NZ_JBHWIY010000001.1, read on the forward strand.
TCGCGCTGCACTGGGCGATCCAGGCGCTGCGCACGGGCGAGTGCGACATGGCGCTGGCCGGCGGTGTGACCGTCATGTCGACGCCGACGACGTTCGCCGAGTTCAGCCGCCAGGGCGGCCTCGCCTTCAACGGGCGCTGCAAGTCCTTCTCGGACGATGCGGACGGTACGGGCTGGGGCGAGGGCGTCGGCGTGCTGCTGGTCGAGCGGCTTTCCGAGGCACGGCGCAAGGGCCACCAGGTGTTGGCGGTGGTGTCGGGTTCGGCCGTGAACCAGGACGGTGCGTCCAACGGTCTGACCGCTCCCAACGGACCGTCCCAGCAGCGCGTCATTCGCCAGGCCCTCGCCAACGCGAAGGTCTCGGCCGACCAGGTCGACATCGTCGAGGCACACGGCACCGGCACCTCGCTGGGTGACCCGATCGAGGCTCAGGCGCTGCTGGCCACGTACGGCCAGGGGCGTTCTGATGACCGGCCCCTGTGGCTCGGTTCGGTGAAGTCCAACCTCGGTCATACGCAGGCTGCTGCCGGTGTTGCGGGCATCATCAAGATGGTCATGGCCATGCGCCACGGCACCATGCCGCCCACTTTGCACGTTGCCGAGCCGTCCACGCACGTCGACTGGTCGGCGGGTGCGGTGGAGCTGTTGGCGGAGGCGCGGGAGTGGCCGGAGGTGGGTGGTCGTCCGCGTCGGGCGGGTGTGTCGTCGTTCGGGATCAGCGGGACGAATGCGCACGTGATCCTGGAGCAGGCTCAGGAAGAGCCGGCGTCTGTGGAGGCGCCGGAGGCCGTGCTGCCGGTGGTGCCGTGGCTGCTTTCTGCCAAGTCGGAGGAGGCGTTGGCCGGTCAGGCGCAGCGGTTGCTCGGTCTGGTGGCCGGTGCTTCGCCGCTGGATGTCGGCTGGTCGTTGGTGTCTTCGCGCAGTGTCTTCGAGCACCGTGCGGTGGTGGTCGGTGAGGACCATGAGGCGCTGCTGCGGGCGCTCGCCGAGGGACAGCCGGTGCCCGGTGTGGTGCGGGGTGTGGTGGGCGCCGGTCGTTCGGCGTTCCTGTTCTCGGGTCAGGGGTCGCAGCGGGCCGGGATGGGCCGTGAGCTGTACGAGGCGTACCCGGTGTTCGCCGATGCCTTTGATGCGGTGTGCGCGGAGCTGGACCGGCACCTCGACCGGCCGGTGAAGGGTGTTGTGTTCCGTGGGTCGGAGCTGATCGACCAGACCGTTTACACCCAGGCGGGGCTGTTCGCGATCGAGGTTGCGCTGTTCCGGCTGCTGGAGCACTGGGGCGTGACCCCGGACTACCTCCTGGGCCACTCCATCGGTGAACTGGCCGCCGCGCACATCGCGGGCGTCTGGTCCCTGGAGGACGCTGCCGCGTTGGTCGCCGCGCGGGGTCGTCTGATGCAGGCGCTGCCCATCGGCGGAGCCATGGTCGCCATCCAGGCCACCGAGGCGGAAGTCCTGCCGCTGCTCACCGACGGCGTCTCCATCGCCGCTCTGAACGGCCCGGATTCCGTGGTGATTTCGGGTGATGAGGACTCCGTACTCGCCATCGCGTCGGGCTTCGGGAAGACGAAGCGGCTGCGGGTCAGCCACGCGTTCCACTCGCCGCGCATGGAACCGATGCTGGCCGAGTTCAAGGCAGTGGCGGAGAACCTGACGTTCCACACACCGCAGATCCCGATCGTCTCCAACCTGACCGGCGAAATTGCTGGTGAGGAGCTTCTGACGGCCGACTACTGGGTGGACCACGTCCGCCGGGCGGTCCGCTTCCTCGACGGCATCCACCAGTTGGAGTCCCAGGGCGTCACGACGTACCTGGAGCTCGGCCCCGGCGGCGTGTTGTCCGCGATGGGCCAGTCCTGCGTGACGGACGAGGCCAACTTCGTACCGGCCCTGCGCAAGAGCCGTGCCGAGGCCGAAGCGCTGGTCACCGCTGTGGCGGAGCTGCATGCGCATGGCGTCTCCGTCGACTGGACGACGTACTACGCGAACACCGGCGCCCAGCGCACCGACCTGCCCACCTACGCCTTCCAGCACCAGCACTACTGGCCCGAGCCAGCAGCCACCCCCGCCGAGGCCAAGGCCGCCGCCGACCCGGTCGACGAGAGTTTCTGGGCGGCCGTCGAGCGGGCGGACGTTGCTCAGCTGCTCGACACGCTCGACATCGCCGATGGCGACGACACCACCCAGGCCTCGCTGGCGAACGTGCTTCCGCTGCTCTCCGAGTGGCGGCGCGAGCGGCGCAGTCACGCGACGCTCGACGACTGGCAGTACAGGATCACCTGGAAGCCCGTCCCGACCACCAGCCCCGCACTGTCGGGCCACTGGCTCCTGGTCGTTCCGGAGGAGACCGCTGAGGCCCCGCACGCGGAAGCCGTCGCCGCCGCGCTCGTCGCGCACGGCGCCGACGTCACGCGTGTCGTCCTGACCGACCGGTCCTCGCTCGCCGGGACCCTCGCCGGTGTACTGGCCGACGGCGTGGTCTCGCTCGTGGACCTGCACGGTACGGCCGTTCTCGTCCAGGCGCTGGCCGACGCAGACGTACGGGCGCCGCTGTGGTGCCTGACACGGGGAGCCGTCTCCGTCGGGGCGGCCGACCGGATCACCAGCCCCGAACAGGCCGCCGTCTGGGGCCTCGGCCGGGTCGTCGGCCTCGAACTCCCGCAGCGCTGGGGCGGTCTCGTCGATCTCCCGGCGGAGCTTGACGACCGCGCCGCCGCTCGCCTCTGCGCGGTGCTGGCGGCCACCGACGACGAGGATCAGCTGGCCGTCCGCGGATCCGGGGTCTTCGTACGCCGGCTGGTGCGGGCACCGTTCAGCGAGCCGGCACCGGCCTGGACCCCGCGGGGGACCGTTCTCGTCACCGGCGGCACCGGAGCCCTCGGCGGACGGATCGCCCGCTGGCTGTCCGGCAACGGCGCCGAGCACCTCGTCCTCACCAGCCGCCGTGGCCCCGACGCCCCCGGCGCCGAGGAACTGCGCGACGAACTCACCGCCACGGGCGTACGGGTGACCATCGCGGCCTGCGACGTCGCCGACCGCACGGCCCTGCACCGGCTCCTCGACGGACTGCGCGAGGCGGGCGACACGGTCACCGCCGTTCTGCACACCGCGGGCATCGGTCCCACCCGCGCCGTCACCGAACTCACCCCACCCGAGATCGATGCGGTTCTGGGGGCGAAGGTCCGCGGCGCGGCCCTCCTCGACGCGTACTTCACCGAGGAAATCGAGGACACCGCGCTGGACGCGTTCGTCCTCTTCTCCTCCAGTGCCGGTGTCTGGGGCAGCGCCGGCCAGGGTGCCTACGCCGCCGCCAACGCCCACCTCGACGCGCTCGCCCAGCAGCGCCGCTCGCGCGGCCTGACCGCCACCTCCATCGCCTGGGGTGCCTGGGGCGGTGGCGGTATGGCCGACGGTGAGGCCGGCGAGCTGATGAGCAAGCGCGGCCTGCCCCTCATGGATCCGGACCTGGCCGTGCTCGCCCTGCAGCGCGCGGCGGCCGGCGACGAGCCCTGCGTGGCGATGGCCGACATCGACTGGGACCGGTTCACTCCCCGCTTCACCGCTGCCCGTCCGCAGCCGCTGATCTCCGAGATCCCGGAGGTCCGTAGCCTGCTGGCCGCGGTCGAACGGGCCCGGGACGGCGAGGACGAGAACAGTTCCGCGTTCCTCGGCCGCCTGCGGGCCCTCTCCGCGGCCGAACAGCACCAGACCCTCCTCAAGCTGGTACGTGGCGAGGCCGCCGCCGTCCTCGGTCACGCAACCGCCGAGGCCGTGCAGCCGGGCCGGGTGTTCCAGGACCTCGGCTTCGACTCCCTCACAGTGGTCGAGCTGCGCAATCGCCTGAAGGCCGCGACCGGACTGGCGCTGTCGGCGACCCTCGCGTTCGACCATCCGTCGCCCGAGGCCCTCGCGCACCACCTGCGTACCAGCCTCCTCGGCGACGACCACTCCACGGCCACTCACGGCACGGCCCGCGACGCCGCGGCCGGAGCCGACGACGACCTGATCGCCGTCGTCGGGATGAGCTGCCGTTTCCCCGGCGGCGTGAACAACCCCGAGCAGCTGTGGGACCTGGTGGCCGAGGGCCGCGACGCCGTCGGCGGCTTCCCCGTCGACCGTGGCTGGGACGTGGAGCGGCTCTACGACCCGGAGCGCGGCACGCCCAACACCTCGTACACGGATCAGGGCGGATTCCTCTACGAGGCCGGGTACTTCGACCCCGCCCTCTTCGGGATCTCGCCGCGTGAAGCCCTCGGCATGGACCCGCAGCAGCGATTGCTGCTCGAAACGTCGTGGGAGGCGTTCGAGCGGTCCGGGATCGACCCGGCGTCGGTCCGTGGCAGCCGTACGGGCGTGTTCACCGGCACGAACGGTCAGGACTACGCCACCCTCCTGCTCGGTGTCACCGATGCCGACAGCCTCTCGATGACCAGCAATGCGGCGAGTGTGGTGTCGGGTCGTATCTCGTACACGTTCGGTCTGGAGGGGCCGGCGGTGACGGTGGACACGGCGTGTTCGGCTTCGCTGGTCGCGTTGCACCTGGCGGTGCAGGCGTTGCGGTCGGGTGAGTGCGAGATGGCGTTGGCGGGCGGTGTGACGGTCATGTCGACGCCGGGTGCGTTCATCGAGTTCTCCCGGCAGGGCGGGCTCGCGGGCGACGGCCGGGTCAAGGCGTTCGCGGAGGCCGCGGACGGCACCGGCTGGGGCGAGGGCGTGGGCATGCTCCTCGTCGAGCGGCTGTCCGACGCCCGCGCGAAGGGACACCCGGTCCTGGCGGTCGTCCGCGGCTCGGCGATCAACCAGGACGGTGCGTCCAACGGCCTGACCGCCCCCAACGGCCCGGCGCAGCAGCGGGTCATCCGCCAGGCCCTGGACAGTGCGGGCCTGACCGGCGGCGACGTCGACGTCGTCGAGGCCCACGGCACCGGCACCACTCTGGGCGACCCGATCGAGGCGCAGGCCCTGTTGGCCACGTACGGGCAGGAGCGGCCGGAGGGTCGGCCGTTGTGGCTGGGCTCGGTGAAGTCGAACATCGGTCACACCCAGGCCGCCGCCGGCGTCGCCGGGATCATCAAGATGATCACGTCGATGCGGCACGGCGTCATGCCCCGCACCCTCCACGTCGACCAGCCCTCCACCCACGTCGACTGGACCACCGGAGCCGTCGAACTCCTCACCGAACCCCGCACCTGGGACCAACGCCAACACCCCCGCCGCGCCGCCGTCTCCTCCTTCGGCATCAGCGGCACCAACGCCCACGTGATTCTGGAGGAGCCCCCGGCCGAGGACCCGGCACCGGCGGTCGTCCGTGCGGACACGGCCGATGGATCGCTGGTGTCCTGGCCCGTGTCCGGCGTGACGGAGGAAGCGCTCCGGGCCCAGGCGGAGCGGCTGCGTGCCTACGCGGCCGGCGCCGCCGAACCCGATCTGCTCGACACGGGCTACTCCCTGGCGACCACCCGTGCGGCGCTCGCGCACCGGGCCGTCGTCCAGGGCCGCGACCGCGCCGCACTCATCGCCGCCCTGAGCGGCCTCGCTCGCGAAAACACGGTGAACGGACTGGTCAGGGGCACCGCCCTGGGCGGTGAGACCGCCTTCCTGTTCTCGGGTCAGGGGTCGCAGCGGTCCGGGATGGGCCGTGAACTGTACGAGGCGTACCCGGTGTTCGCCGATGCCTTCGACGCGGTGTGTGCGGAGCTGGACCGTCATCTCGACCGGCCGGTGAGGGAGGTGGTGTTCGGTGGGTCGGAGCTGATCGACCAGACCGTGTACACCCAGGCGGGCCTGTTCGCGATCGAGGTTTCCCTCTTCCGACTGCTGGAGCACTGGGGTGTGACCCCGGACTATCTGCTGGGCCATTCGATCGGTGAGCTGGCTGCCGCGCATGTGGCGGGTGTCTGGTCGTTGGAGGACGCGGCGGCGCTGGTCGCGGCGCGGGGCCGGCTGATGCAGGCCCTTCCGACCGGTGGGGCGATGGTCGCCATCCAGGCCACCGAAGCTGACGTCCTGCCGCTGCTCACCGAAAGCGTTTCGATCGCCGCGCTGAACGGCCCGCACTCCGTGGTCATCTCCGGCGACGAAGACGCCGTACTCGCCATCGCATCAGGCTTCGCCAAGACGAAGCGGCTGCGCGTCAGCCACGCCTTCCACTCGCCGCGCATGGAACCCATGCTCACCGAGTTCAAGACAGTCGCTGAAGGTCTGGCCTTCCACGCGCCGAAGCTGCCCATCATCTCCAATCTCACCGGCCAGGTCGCCGGGGAAGAGCTACTGACCGCCGACTACTGGGTGGATCACGTCCGCCAGGCCGTCCGCTTCCTCGACGGCGTACGCCACCTCGAAACCCAGGGCGTCACCACCTACCTGGAGCTCGGCCCAGGCGGCGTCCTCTCCGCCATGGGCCAGGACTGCGTCACCGACGACGCCTCCGCCTTCCTCCCCGCCCTGCGCAAGGACCGCGCCGAACCCGAGGCCCTGACCACCGCCCTCGCCGAACTCCACGTCCGAGGCACCCGCATCGACTGGACGACGTACTACGCCAACACCGGCGCCCAGCACACCGACCTGCCCACCTACGCATTCCAGCACAAGCACTACTGGCCCGAGGTGTCCTTCGGCAGTCCGGAAGGGCAGCAGAGCACCGGCGGCAGCACCGATGTCAATGCGATCGACGCAGCCTTCTGGCAGGCCGTCGACCAGGAGGACCTGACCGCGCTCAGCGAGACGCTCGACCTCGGCGGCGACGACGCCCGGGTCTCCGCGCTCGGCGACGTACTGCCCCTGCTCTCCACCTGGCACCAGGAGAGCCGTGAGCGTTCGGCCGCCGACTCCTGGCGCTACAAGGTCGTGTGGCGACCGCTCACCGAGCTGACCGTGCCCACGCTCACCGGCACCTGGCTGCTCGTCGTCCCGGCTGCGGGCGCCGACGAGGAGCTGGTGCGGGCCTGCGCCGACGCGCTCAGCGGTCACGGTGCAGCGGTCGAACTCCTGCGGCCCGCCGACGAGCCGGACCTCGCCGCTCGTCTTCGCACTGCGGCGACCGGGCAGCAGCTCGGCGGTGTGCTGTCCCTGCTCGCCATGGACGAGCGCCCGCACAGCGCGTACGAGGTGCTGCCGACCGGTCTCACCGAGGCCCTTGCCCTGGTCAAGGCGATGGCCGAGGCGGAGCTGACCGCGCCGCTGTGGTCCGTCACCCGGACCGCGGTCGCGGTGAGCGAGTCCGATGGGCCCGCACGGCCCGTCCAGGCCCAGATGTGGGGTCTCGGCCGGGTCGCGGCTCTCGAACACGCCGCGTTCTGGGGCGGACTCGTCGACCTGCCCGAGACACCCGACGCGGGTGCCCTCGACCGGATGGCCTCCGTGCTGGCGCAGCGTACGGCCGCCGCCGGCCCGCCGCGCGACGGGGTCGAGGACCAGGTGGCCGTGCGGGCCTCCGGGGTCTTCACCCGACGCCTCGTCCCCGCCTCCACCTCGGGTGCGAAGGCGCGCCGTCAGTGGCGTCCCACCGACACCGTGATCGTCACCGGCGGCACCGGAGCCATCGGCGCGCACGTCGCCCGCTGGCTTGCTGCGAACCACGCCGAGCACATCGTCCTGACCAGCCGGAGCGGTGAAAAGGCAGCTGGTGCACGGGAGTTGAAGGCCGAGCTGGAGCTCACGGGCACCAAGGTCACTGTCGCGGCCTGCGATGTGGCCGACCGGGATTCCGTCAAGGCGCTGCTGGACGGACTCGCGGCGGACGGGCACCACGTCCGTACGGTCCTGCACGCCGCGGGTGTCGGCCTCCTGGCTCCGCTGACCGAATGTGGCCCGGAAGCGGCTGCCTACGTCGCGAACGGCAAGGTGTCCGGAGCCCGTCACTTCGACGAACTCCTCGACCCGGCCGGGCTCGACGCGGTGGTCTACTTCACCTCCGTCGCCGGTGTCTGGGGCGTGGGCGATCACGGCGTGTACGCCGCCGCCAACGCCTATCTCGACGCCCTCGCCCAGCAGAGCCGGGCCCGCGGGGTGCCCGCCACGGCCGTGGCCTGGGGGCCCTGGGCCGAAGGCGGAATGGCCGCGGGCGCCGACGACAGCCGGGGCGAGGGCGCGCTGAGCAGGCACGGTGTGCTGGCGCTGCGGCCCGAGCTCGCCATGGTCGCCCTGCAGGAGGCCCTCGATCACGAGGACGCCGCGGTGGTCCTCGCCGACATGGACTGGGAGCGGTTCGCACCGGTCTTCACCATGAGCGGCGACCGTCCCCTCATCGGGGAGATCCCGCAGGTCAAGAAGGTCAACGAGCAGCAGGGAGCAGCGGCCTCCGAGGCGTCGGGCTCGGCTCCCGCTCTGCGGGCCAAGCTCGCCGAGCTGCCCGAGGCCGAGCAGGACCAGCTGGTTCTGGACCTGGTACGGGAACACACCGCCGGGGTCCTGGGCCACGCGTCGGCCCAGGACATCGAGGCCCGCCGGGCCTTCCAGGACCTCGGGTTCGACTCGCTGACCGCCGTCGAACTGCGCAACCGGCTCGGCGCGGCCACCGGTCTCAAGCTTCCGGCGACCATGGTCTTCGACCACCCGACGCCGGTCGTGCTCGCGGCCCTCCTCAAGGCCGAGATCCTGCCGGCCGCCGCGGAACAGGTCCTTCCGGCGGTGGAGGAGCTCGATCGCCTGGAGCAGGCACTCGCTGCCCGCGACAGCGATGACATCGGCCGGGTCAGGGTGGTCATGCGGCTCGAAGCCCTGCTCTCGAAGCTCAGCCACGACCGACGCGCCGACGAATCGGCGGCCGACCGGGACGGCGCTGTGGCGGGACTCGAATCTGCCACTAACGACGAGCTGTTCGATCTGATCGACAGGGACCTCGGGCTCTCCTGACCACCACACCGGATGACACCGGATGACACCGGTCCACACCGGATCGCACCGGACCTCACCCTCCGACCCCGGCAGCACGCACTCATTTTTAGTTAGAACCCGACGGGAGCGACGTTTCGATGGCGGATGAAGAGAAGCTGCGGGAATACCTGACCCGTGTGGTTGCGGAGCTGCAGCAGACCCGCCAGCACCTGCGCAACGTCGAGTCCCAGGAGGCGGAGCCGGTAGCGATCGTCTCCATGAGCTGCCGCTACCCGGGGGCTGTCAACACGCCCGAGGACCTGTGGGACCTCGTGTCCTCGGGCGGCGACGCCATCTCCGGTCTGCCGGCCGACCGCGGCTGGAACATCGAGGACCTGTACGACCCAGACCCCTCCGCCACGGGCAAGATCTACGCCCTCGAAGGCGGCTTCCTGCACGACGCGGGCGAGTTCGACCCGGCCTTCTTCGGCATCTCGCCGCGCGAGGCCCTGGCCATGGACCCGCAGCAGCGCCTGCTGCTGGAGACCTCCTGGGAAGCGCTGGAGCGGGCCGGTATCGACCCGACGACCGTCGGCGGCAGCGCCACGGGCGTGTTCGTCGGCGCGGCGGGCCAGGGTTACGGGGGCGACCTGAGCGGGGCCGCGGGCTCCGAGGGCTACATCCTCACCGGCACCGTCACATCCGTGCTGTCCGGCCGCATCTCGTACACTCTCGGCCTCGAAGGCCCGGCCGTCACGCTCGACACCGCGTGCTCCTCCTCCCTCGTCGCCCTGCACCTGGCCGCCCAGGCGCTGCGCAACGGCGAGTGCGCCATGGCCCTGGCGGGCGGCGCCTCGATCACGCCGAGCCCGGCCGGACTCATGGAGTTCAGCCGTCAGCAGGGTCTGGCGCGCGACGGCCGCTGCAAGGCCTTCGCAGACTCCGCCGACGGCATGGGCATGGCCGAGGGTGTCGGCATGCTCCTGCTGGAGCGGCTTTCGGACGCCCGCCGCAACGGCCACGACGTGCTCGCGGTCATCCGAGGCTCCGCCATCAACCAGGACGGCGCCTCGAACGGTCTGACGGCCCCCAACGGCCCGGCCCAGCAGCGCGTCATCCGCCAGGCCCTGGCCAACGCGAAGGTCTCGGCCGACCAGGTCGACGTCGTCGAGGCGCACGGCACCGGCACCTCGCTGGGTGACCCGATCGAGGCCCAGGCCCTGCTGGCCACCTACGGCCAGGAGCGGCCGGCCGGCCGGCCGCTGCTGCTCGGCTCGGTGAAGTCGAACATCGGCCACACCCAGGCCGCCGCCGGCGTCGCGGGCGTGATGAAGATGGTCATGGCCATGCGGCACGGTGTGCTGCCCAAGAGCCTTCACATCGACGAACCCTCCACGCACGTCGACTGGACCGCAGGCGCCGTCGAGCTTGTTACCGAGCACAGGGAGTGGCCCGAGACCGGCGCCCCGCGCGTGGCCGGTGTCTCCTCCTTCGGCATCAGCGGGACGAACGCCCACGTGATCCTGGAGCAGGAGCCCGCCCCGGAGGCCCCGGAGGCTGCGGGAGACGTGCGCCCGGTGGTCGGGTTGTCGGCTGTCCCGTGGGTGCTGTCGGCGAAGTCGCCGCAGGCTCTGGCGGATCAGGCGGGTCGTCTGCTGGCGCGGGTCCGTGGTGATGCCGGGGTTTCGGTGGTCGATCTGGGGTATTCGTTGGCGTTGACCCGGTCCCGTTTCGAGTATCGGGCCGGTGTGGTGGCCGGTGAGCGTGCGGAGTTCGTTGCCGCGCTGGAGGCGATTGCTTCTGGTGGTCCGGTTCCGGGTGTGGTGCGTGGGGTTGCGGCGGATGCCGAGGTGCGTCCGGTGTTCGTGTTCCCGGGGCAGGGGGCGCAGTGGGCCGGGATGGCGGTGGGTTTGCTGGAGTCCTCGCCGGTGTTCGCGGCGCGGATGGCGGAGTGCGCGGCTGCGCTGGAGCCGTACGTCGACTGGTCGTTGCTGGACGTCGTGCGTGGCGCCCCGGGTCTGGACCGGGTGGATGTGGTCCAGCCGGTGTTGTGGGCCGTGATGGTGTCCCTCGCGGAGGTGTGGCGTTCGTACGGTGTCGAGCCGGCTGCGGTGATCGGTCACTCGCAGGGTGAGATCGCGGCAGCCGCTGTGGCGGGCATTCTGTCGCTGGGGGATGCGGCGAAGGTGGTGGCCCTGCGCAGTCAGGCGATCGTCGCGCTTGCGGGTCGTGGTGGCATGGTGTCGGTGGCGCAGCCCGCCGCGTGGGTGCGGGAGAAGATTGCGGCCTGGGACGGCCGGATCTCCATCGCCGCCGTCAACGGGCCTTCGTCCGTCGTCGTCTCCGGTGATCCGGAGGCCCTGGACGAGCTGGTCACCGACTGCCGGGCCCACGAGATCCGCGCCCGCAAGGTGGACGTGGACTACGCCTCGCACTCCGCCCACGTGGAGGAGATCGAGACCGAGCTCGCCCGGCTCCTCGCGGGTATCGCCCCGCAGACCGGCGGCGTGACCCTGTACTCCTCCCTCACCGGCGCCCTCCTCGACGGTACGGAGATGGGTTCCGGGTACTGGTACAACAACCTCCGCGAGACCGTCGAGTTCGAGCAGGCCACCCGTACTGCCCTTGCCGACGGCCACACCGTCTTCATCGAGGTCAGCCCCCACCCCGTTCTCTCCCTCGGTCTCCAGGGCACCATCGAGGACACCGCCACCGACGCAGCGGTCCTCGGCACCCTGCGCCGCGACGAAGGCGGACTCGACCGCTTCCTGACCTCCCTCACCGAGGCCCACGTCCACGGCACCACCGTCGACTGGACAACCGTCTTCGCCGACACCGGCGCCCAGCGCGTCGCCCTCCCCACCTACGCCTTCCAACGCACCCGCTACTGGCCCGAGTCCCCGGCCGTCGTGCTCGCCGAGACGGCTGCCCCGGACGACGCCGCCTTCTGGGAGGCCGTCGAACAGGGCAACCTCGAAGCCCTCGCCGGTGCCCTGGACCCCGCCGACGCCGAGCCGCTGCGCGCAGCCCTCCCCGCGCTCGTCAGCTGGCGCCGTCAGCGCCGTGAGAACTCCACCATCGACTCCTGGCGTTACCGCGTCACCTGGAAGCCCGTCGCCACACCCCTCGACGCCACCCTGTCCGGGCGCTGGCTGCTCGTCGTACCGGAGAACCCGGACGGCGCCGGGACCACCCTGGCCCAGACCCTCACCGCCGCCCTGACCCGGCACGGTGCCGAGGCCGTCCTCACGACCCTCGCCGAACTCGCCGACACCGAGGACCTCTCGGACGCCGAGGGCTTCCTCTCCCTCCTGGCGCTGGACACCGCGCCGCACCCGGGACACCCGGGCGTGACCGCCGGCCTGGCGGGCACGGTCGCACTCATCCGCGCCCTGGCCGACGCCGGGGCGACCGCGCCGTTGTGGACCGTCACCCGGGGTGCGGTCTCCGTCGGCACCTCCGACCGCCAGGTCGACCCCGTGCAGAGCGCCGTCTGGGGGCTGGGCCGGGTCGCCGGACTCGAACTTCCCGAGGGCTGGGGCGGACTCGTCGACCTGCCCGCAGACCTGGACGACCGCGGCGTCTCCCGCCTCGCCGGCCTGATCGCGGGCGGCGACGAGGACCAGATCGCCCTCCGCGAATCAGGCGCGCACGCCTGCCGGCTGACCCGTGCCCCCCTCGGCAGCCGCCCCGGCACCCGCGACTGGACCCCGCGCGGCACCATACTGATCACGGGCGGCACCGGTGCCATCGCCTCGCACGTCGCCCGCCAACTGGCCGAGACCGGCGCCGAGCACCTCGTGCTGACCAGCCGCCGCGGCCTCGACGCCCCCGGCGCGCCCGAACTGCGCGACGAACTCACCGCGTTGGGCGCCACGGTCACCATCGCGGCCTGCGACGTCGCCGACCACGACAGCCTGCGAGCCCTGGTGGACGGGCTCCGCGCGGCGGGCGAGACGATCACCGCCGTCCTGCACGCCGCAGGGGTCGACCGCACCGGCGAACTCCTCACCCTCGATGCCGCTCAGCTGCACGAGGTCCTGGCCGCCAAGACCCTCGGCGCCGCCCACCTCGACGGCATCTTCGACGACGGATCGCTCGACGCCTTCGTCCTCTTCTCCTCCAACTCCGGTGTCTGGGGCAGCGGCGGCCACGCCGCCTACGCCGCCTCCAACGCCTATCTCGACGGCCTCGCCCTCCGCCGCCGCGCCCGTGGCCTGACCGCCACCTCCATAGCCTGGGGTGCCTGGGACGGCGGCGGCATGTCCGGCGGCGACGCCGGCGAGCAGCTCGCCCGCCGCGGTCTCGCCGCCATGCCCACCGGCCTCGCCATCGCGGCCCTGCGCCAGTCCGTCGAGCACGACGAAACCTGCGTGAGCATCGCCGACATGGACTGGGAGCGCTTCGCCCCCGTCTACGCCCTGTCCCGGCCGCGCCCGCTCATCGCCGACATCCCCGAGGCAGCGCGCGCCCTCGCCGCCAAGGACGAGGCCGGACACGGCACCGACCAGGACGGCTCGGCACTGCGCACCCGGCTCCGCGGACTCCCCGCCGCCGAACAGGAGCAGCAGCTCCTCGACCTCGTACGCGGCGAGGCCGCGTCCGTCCTCGGTCACCGGAGCACGGACGCGGTCCAGCCCGGCCGCGCCTTCAAGGAACTCGGCTTCGACTCGCTGACCGCCGTCGAACTGCGCAACCGGCTCACCGAAGCCACCGGCCTCAAGCTGCCCACCACCCTTGTCTTCGACCACCCCAACGCCACCCGGATCGCCGAGCTGCTGCGCACCGAACTCCTCGGCATCGAGAGCGCCGCCCCGACCGTCGTCCGCGCGGCCTGGTCCGAGGACGACGAGCAGATCGCCATCGTCGGCATGAGCTGCCGGTTCCCCGGCGGCGTCGCGAGCCCCGAGGACCTGTGGCAGATCGTGTCCTCCGGTACCGACACCATGAGCACCTTCCCGGCGAACCGTGGCTGGGACATGGACGTCGTGTACGACCCCGACGGCCGCCCCGGCACCTCGTACGTCGACGAAGGCGGATTCGTCGTCGACGCCGGCCACTTCGACCCGGGCTTCTTCGGGATCTCGCCGCGCGAGGCGCTCGCGATGGACCCGCAGCAGCGACTGCTCCTCGAAGCCTCCTGGGAGGCCTTCGAGCGGGCCGGCATCGACCCCGAAACGCTGCGCGGCAGCCTGACCGGTGTCTACGCCGGTACCAACGGCCAGGATTACGCGCCACTCCTGATGGCCTCCGCCGAGGCCGCCGACACCACTCTCACCAGCAACGCGGCCAGCGTACTGTCGGGCCGTATCTCCTACACCCTGGGCCTGGAAGGCCCGGCGGCGACCATCGACACCGGCTGCTCCTCCTCGCTGGTCGCCCTGCACCTGGCGGCCCAGGCCCTGCGCAAGGGCGAGTGCGACCTGGCGCTCGCGGGCGGTGTGACCGTCATGTCGACGCCGATGTCGTTCACCGAGTTCAGCCGCCAGCAGGGCCTTGCCTCCGACGGCCGCTGCAAGTCCTTCGCGGACGCGGCGGACGGCACCGGCTGGGGTGAGGGTGTCGGGGTCCTGCTCGTCGAGCGGCTCTCGGACGCCCGCCGCAACGGCCATGAGGTCCTCGCGATCGTCCGCGGCTCGGCGATCAACCAGGACGGTGCGTCCAACGGCCTCACCGCCCCCAACGGCCCCTCCCAGCAGCGAGTCATCCGCCAGGCGCTCGCCGGCTCCGGCCTGAACGCCGCCGACATCGACGCCGTCGAGGCCCACGGCACCGGCACCCGGCTCGGCGACCCGATCGAGGCCCAGGCACTGATCAACACGTACGGCCAGGAGCGCGCCGACAACGGACCGCTCTGGCTCGGCTCGGTCAAGTCGAACCTCGGTCACACCCAGGCCGCGGCCGGTGTCGCGGGCGTCATCAAGATGGTCATGGCCATGCGCCACGGCGTACTCCCGAAGACCCTGCACGTCGACCAGCCCTCCACGAAGGTGGACTGGCAGGCGGGCGCGGTCGAGCTGTTGACCGAGGCCCGGGACTGGCCGGCCTCGGCCGAGCGGCTGCGCCGTGCCGCGGTCTCGTCGTTCGGTGTGAGCGGCACCAACACCCACGTCATTCTGGAGGAGCCGCAGCCCGAGCCCGAGTCGGCCGACACGGCGAACTCCCTTCTGCCGACGGTGCCGTGGATCCTGTCGGCCAAGTCGGAGAGCTCCCTCGCCGGCCAGGCCGAACGTCTGCTGACGCTGGTACGGGAGAACGCCGCCCTTTCGCCGCTCGACATCGGCTACTCGCTCGCCCTGACGCGCACCGCTTTCGACCGCCGGGCGGCCGTCGTGGCCGGCGACGGCGAGCACGTCCTGCGCCAACTGGAGGCAATCGCGGACGGCACGGTCCGGGGCGTGGTGGGCGCCGGTCGTTCGGCGTTCCTGTTCTCGGGTCAGGGGTCGCAGCGGTCCGGGATGGGCCGGGAGCTGTACGAGGCGTACCCGGTGTTCGCGGACGCATTCGACGCGGTGTGCGCGGAACTCGACCGGCATCTCGACCGGCCGGTGAGGGAGGTGGTGTTCGGTGGGTCGGAGTTGATCGACCAGACCGTCTACACGCAGTCGGGTCTGTTCGCCGTCGAGGTTGCGCTGTTCCGGCTGCTGGAGCACTGGGGTGTGACCCCGGACTATCTCCTGGGCCACTCGATCGGTGAGCTGGCCGCCGCACACGTGGCGGGCGTCTGGTCACTGGAGGACGCCGCGGCGTTGGTCGCGGCGCGGGGCCGGCTGATGCAGGCACTGCCCACCGGTGGCGCGATGGTCGCCATCCAGGCCACCGAAGCTGACGCCCTGCCGCTGCTCACCGAAAGCGTCTCGATCGCCGCGCTCAACGGCCCGGACTCCGTGGTCATCTCCGGCGACGAGGACGCCGTACTCGCCATCGCGTCCGGCTTCGCCAAGACGAAGCGGCTGCGGGTCAGTCACGCCTTCCACTCGCCGCGCATGGAACCCATGCTGGCCGAGTTCAAGGCCATCGCCGAGAACCTGACCTTCCACGCACCGAAGCTCCCCATCGTCTCCAACCTCACCGGCCAGATCGCCGGCGAGGAGCTGCTCACCGCTGGCTACTGGGTGGACCATGTCCGCCAGGCCGTCCGCTTCCTCGACGGCGTACGCCACCTCGAAACCCAGGGTGTCACCACGTACCTGGAGCTCGGCCCCGGCGGTGTCCTCTCCGCCATGGGCCAGGACTGCGTCACCGACGACGCCGCCTTCCTCCCCGCCCTGCGCAAGGACCGTACCGAGACCGACGCGCTGACCACCGCCGTGGCGGAGCTGCACACGCACGGCGCCCCCGTCGACTGGGCCGCCTACTACGCCAACACCGGCGCCCAGCGCACCGACCTGCCCACCTACGCCTTCCAGCACGAGCACTACTGGCCCAAGAACTTCAACCGCACCGGTGATCTGACCAGTGTCGGCCTGAGCACGTCCGAGCACCCGCTGCTGGTGGGCTCGGTCGCACTCGCGGGCGAGGACGTCTCCCTCTTCACCAGCCGTCTCTCGCTGGAGTCGCACCCGTGGCTTGCCGATCACGCGGTCCTGGGCTCGGTGCTGCTGCCCGGCACCGCCTTTGTCGAGCTCGCGCTGCACGCGGGGGACCGGGTCGGCTGCGGAGTGCTGGAGGAACTGACCCTGCAGGCCCCGTTGGTGCTGGCCGAGCGTGGCGCCCGCATCCTGCAGATCGTCGTCGGTGCGGCCGAGGCCGACGGCCGTCGGCCGGTCACCGTTCGTTCGAGCTCTGCCGCAGACGGCGACGAGAACTGGATTCTGCACGCCTCCGGTGTCGTCGCCGAAGGCTCCGAGCGGGCCGGAGAGTCCGCTGCTGGACTTGTCGAGTGGCCGCCGCGCGAGGCGGAGGCCGTCTCCGTGGACGGCATGTACGAATTCCTCGGTGAGCTCGGCTACGGCTACGGTCCGGCGTTCCAGGGGCTGCGGGCCGTGTGGCGCCGTGACGGAGAACTGTTCGCCGAGGTCGAGCTGACGGGCGAGGCGGGCGAGCAGGCGGGCCGGTTCGGCCTGCACCCGGCGCTGCTGGACTCCGCCCTGCACGCGATCGGCCTCAGTGGTGGTCTGACCGGCATGGAGGGTCCGGGCCTGCCGTTCGCCTGGACGGACGTCGAGCTGTTCGCCGTCGGATCGCCGGTCCTGCGGGTACGGATGACCGTGGGCGACGGCGGCAAGGTCTCGCTGGATCTCGCCGACGGCACGGGCGCACCCGTGGGCCGTGTCGGCTCGCTGGTGCTTCGGCCGGTGTCCGCACAGCAGTTGGACGGTGCCGCGTCCGCCGAGGGTGCGGACTCTCTCTTCCGCCTCGAATGGGTCCCGACGACCGCCCCGGCCCAGGTGCCGGACGGTGCTGTCGAGCCGGCCGTTCTCGTCCTGGACGGTGCGGGCACGGACGTGCGCGAACACGTCACCCACGCACTGACCCGGCTTCAGGAGTGGCTGGCTGCGGAGCGTGACACGGATGCGCGCCTGGTCGTGGTGACCCGGGGCGCGGTGTCCGTGGGCGCCATGGGCGGTGACCTCGACCGGGGGCCCGTCTGGGGCCTTGTCCGGTCGGCGCAGTCCGAGAACCCGGGTCGGATTGTCCTGGTCGACGTCGGCACCACTGAGGATCTGGCCGGTCTGGTTGGTGTGGCTGGGTTGGGTGAGCCGCAGGTTGTGGTGCGTGAGGGTCGGTTGTTCGTGCCTCGGTTGGTGCGGGCGGCGGTTGGTGGTGGGTTGGTGGTTCCGTCGGGTGTGGCGGAGTGGTCGTTGCAGAGTACGGGCAAGGGGACGCTGGAGAATCTGGCGTTGTTGCCGGTGGAGCGGTCCGGGCTGGTCCGGGGTGAGGGCTTGGCCGAGGGGCAGGTGCGCGTTGATGTGCGGGCGGCCGGGGTCAATTTCCGTGATGTGCTAAACGCTCTGGGGATGTATCCGGGTCCTGAGGTGCCGATGGGTGCCGAGGGTGCGGGTGTGGTCGCCGAGGTGGGCCCGGGAGTATCGGGGTTGCGTCCGGGCGACCGGGTGATGGGTCTGTTCTCCGGCTCGTTCGGCCCCAGCGCGGTCACCGAACACCGCATGCTCGCCCCGATCCCCGACGACTGGTCGTACGCGCAGGCTGCCGCCGTGCCGGCGGTGTTCCTGACCGCTTACTACGGGTTGGTCGAGTTGGCCGATGTGCGGCCGGGTGAGTCGGTGCTGGTGCATGCGGCGTCCGGGGGTGTGGGTACGGCGGCGGTGCAGCTGGCCCGGCATCTGGGTGCCGAGGTGTACGGCACGGCGAGTGAGGCGAAGTGGCCGGTGCTGGCCGCGATGGGTATCCCCGCCGAGCGGATCGCCTCCTCCCGGACCCTCGACTTCGCGGAGGCGTTCGCCGCGGAAACGGGTGGGCGGGGGGTGGATGTCGTACTGAACTCCCTGGCCGGGGAGTTCGTCGACGCCTCGCTCGGTCTGCTGCCGCGCGGCGGCCGGTTCCTGGAGATGGGCAAGACCGACGTACGCCACCCCGAGCAGGTCGCCGAAACGCACCCCGGGGTCGACTACCGCTCCTTCGAGTTGCTGGATGCGGGGTTGGACCGGCTCCAGGGGATGTTGCTGGAGTTGCTGGGGCTGTTCCGGGAGGGTGTGCTGAGCCTGCCGCCGGTGCGGGCGTGGGACATCCGTCAGGCTCCGGAAGCGTTGCGGTACATGAGCCAGGCCCGTCACGTGGGCAAGGTCGTCGTGACGATGCCACGTACCCCCGATCCTGCGGGTACGTACCTGGTCACGGGTGCCACGGGCACCCTGGGCGGCCTGGTCGCCCGCCACCTGGTCACCGTGCGCGGCGTACGCAGCCTCCTGCTCCTCAGCCGCCGGGGCACCGACGCCCCGGGCGCGGCCGAGCTGGTCGCGGAGCTGGAAGCGGCCGGCGCCCGGGTGTCCCTGGTGGCCTGCGACGCATCCGACCGCGACGCACTGGCCGCCGCACTGGCCACCGTCCCCGCCGCACACCCCCTCACCGGAATCGTCCACACCGCCGGAGTCCTGGACGACGGAGTGATCTCCGAACTGGGCGCCGACCGGATCGACACGGTCCTGCGCCCCAAGGCCGACGCCGCCTGGAACCTCCACGAACTCACCCTTGACCGCCACGAACTCGCCGAGTTCGCCATGTTCTCGTCCACCGCAGGCATCTTCGGTGGTCCGGGGCAGGGCAACTACGCCGCGGCGAACGTGTTCCTCGATGTGCTGGCCCAGTACCGGCAGGCCCGGGGCCTGCCCGCCACGGCCGTGGCCTGGGGCATGTGGGAAGAGCGCAGCGGCATGACGGCGCACCTCGGTGACGCCGAGATCGCCCGCATGACCCGAGCCGGCATGCAGCCGCTGCCGAGCGCTCTCGGCCTCTCCCTGCTGGACGCGGCCACCGCGGGCGGACACGCCCTGCTGGTCGGCACCCGCCTGGACCTGGCGGCCATCCGTAAGCAGGCGGACACCGAGGGCACGGGCGTGCTTCCGCTGCTCCAGGGCCTGGTCAAGGCCCCGGCCAGGAAGGCCCGGGGTGCGGGGAAGGCCGTCGAGGCGTCCTCGTTCGCCCAGCAGCTCGCCGCCCTGCCCGCCGAACAGGCCCAGCGCACCCTGCTGGACCTCGTCCGCACCCACGTCGCTGCCGTACTCGGACACGCCTCCGCCGACACCGTCCACACCGGCAAAGCCTTCCGCGAACTCGGCTTCGACTCCCTCACCGCCGTTGAAATCCGCAACCGACTCAACACCGCCACCGGCCTCCGCCTCCCGTCGACCCTGGTCTTCGACTACCCGACCCCCGAGAACCTCGCCGACCACCTGCGCTCCGAACTGCTGGGACTCGACGCGGGCGCGGCCACGACCGGCACTGCGGTCACCGCGACCGCCGACGCCGACGATCCGATCGCCATCATTGGTATGAGCTGCCGGTTCCCGGGCGGGGTCCGCTCACCGCAGGACCTGTGGCAGCTCCTCACCGACGGCCGCGACGCCATCGGCGGCGTACCGCTCGACCGCCAGTGGGACCTGATGGCCCCGCCGGTCTCCGAAGACGAGCGGGCCGCGGCTCCCGTCCTCCAGGGCGGATTCGTCCAGGACGCCGGGGACTTCGATCCGGCCTTCTTCGGGATCTCGCCGCGCGAGGCCATCGCCATGGACCCCCAGCAGCGACTCCTCCTCGAAACCTCCTGGGAGACCTTCGAGAACGCGGGCATCAACCCGCGCAGCCTCAAGGGCACCCCCGCCGGAGTGTTCGTCGGCGTCAACACACAGGACTACGTCACCTTGCTGGCCAAGGTCCCTGCGGGCGGCGAGGGTTATGTCGCCAGCGGTACCTCCGGCAGCGTCGCCTCCGGCCGTATCTCGTACACGTTCGGCCTCGAAGGACCGGCCGTCACCGTCGACACCGCCTGCTCGTCCTCACTGGTCGCCCTGCACCTGGCCACCCACGCACTGCGCAACGGCGAGTGCACGATGGCCCTGGCCGGTGGCGTCAACATCATGGCCACCCCCGGAACGTTCGCCGACTTCGACAAGCAGCATGGCCTGGCGCCCGACGGCCGGTGCAAGGCCTTCGCGGACGCCGCCGACGGCACCGGCTGGGGCGAGGGCGCGGGCGTACTGCTTCTGGAGCGGTTGTCGGAGGCGCGGCGTCTGGGGCATGAGGTGCTGGCCGTGGTGCGTGGTTCCGCGGTCAACCAGGACGGTGCCTCGAACGGCCTGACGGCTCCGAACGGTCCCTCGCAGCAGCGGGTGATCCGCCAGGCCCTGGCCAACGCCGGACTGACCACCGCCGATGTCGACGTGGTCGAGGCACACGGCACCGGCACCAAGCTGGGCGACCCGATCGAGGCCCAGGCCCTGCTCGCCACCTACGGCCGCGAACGGCCCCAGGACAAACCGCTCCTGCTCGGCTCCATCAAGTCGAACATCGGCCACACCCAGGCCGCCGCAGGCGTCGCCGGCGTCATGAAGATGGTCCTGGCCATGCGCAACGGCGTCCTCCCGCAGACCCTCCACATCGACACACCCTCCACCCACGTCGACTGGACCCAGGGCGAGATCGAACTCCTCACGGAGCACACGCCGTGGCCCGAGACCGGCGCCCCTCGCCGGGCCGGTGTCTCTTCCTTCGGGCTCAGCGGCACCAACGCCCACGTGATCATCGAGCAGGCGCCCGAGGGTGCAAAGGCGGAGCAGCAGCAGGCGCCCGTCGTGTCTCCGGTGGCGGTGCCGTGGGTCCTGTCGGGCAAGTCGGAGGCCGCGCTGCGGGCCCAGGCCGGGAAACTCCTCGACCGCATACGCGAGGACACCGACACCTCTCTCACCGACATCGGCTACTCACTCGCCCTCACCCGCTCCCACTTCGACCACCGCGCAGCCGTCGTAGCCACCCACCACAACGACTTCCTCACCGCCCTCGAAAACCTCACCCACGGCCGCGCAGCAACCAACACCACCACCGCCGAAACCCAACCCTCACCCCGCCCCGTATTCATCTTCCCCGGCCAGGGGGCGCAGTGGGCCGGGATGGCGGTGGGCCTGCTGGACTCCTCGCCGGTGTTCGCGGCGCGAATGGCGGAGTGTGCGGCTGCGCTGGAGCCGTACGTCGACTGGTCGCTGATCGACGTCGCACGCGGCGTGGACGGCGCCCCCGGCCTGGACCGCGTCGACGTCGTCCAGCCGGTGTTGTGGGCCGTGATGGTGTCCCTCGCGGAGGTGTGGCGGTCCTACGGTGTCGAACCGGCCGCCGTCATCGGTCACTCGCAGGGCGAGATCGCCGCAGCCGCCGTCGCGGGCATCCTCTCGCTGGGCGACGCGGCCAAGGTCGTCGCCCTGCGCAGCCAGGCCATCACCGCCCTCGCGGGCCGAGGCGGCATGGTCTCCGTCGCCCAGCCCGCCGCCCGGGTGCGGAAGAAGATCACGGCCTGGGACGGCCGGATCTCCATCGCCGCCGTCAACGGGCCTTCGTCCGTCGTCGTCTCCGGAGACCCGGAGGCCCTGGACGAGCTGGTCACCGACTGCCAGGCCCACGAGATCCGCGCCCGCAAGGTGGACGTGGACTACGCCTCGCACTCCGCCCACGTGGAGGAGATCGAGGCGGAGCTGGCGAAGCTGCTCGCGGGCATTGCGCCGAGCGCAGGCGATGTGACCCTGTACTCCTCCCTCACCGGCGCCCTCCTCGACGGTACGGAGATGGGTTCCGGGTACTGGTACAACAACCTCCGCGAGACCGTCGAGTTCGAGCAGGCCACCCGCACCGCCCTTGCCGACGGCCACACCGTCTTCATCGAGGTCAGCCCCCACCCCGTTCTCTCCCTCGGTCTCCAGGGCACCATCGAGGACACCGCCACCGACGCAACGGTCCTCGGCACCCTGCGCCGCGACGAAGGCGGCCTCGACCGCATCCTGACCTCCCTCACCGAAGCCCACGTCCACGGCACCACCATCGACTGGACAACCGTCTTCACCCACACCGGCGCCACCCGCACCACCCTCCCCACCTACGCCTTCCAACGCACCCACTACTGGCCCGAGCTGTCCGCCGAATCGGCCATGGCCGGGACGGCCGCCATCGACGCCCGCTTCTGGGAGGCGGTCGAGCACGAGGACCTGGACGCGCTGTCGCAGGCGCTGGGCGGTGCCGACACCGAGCCGCTGAGGGCGGCTCTGCCGACCCTGTTCAGCTGGCGGCAGCAGCAGCGCGAGCAGTCCGCGTCGGACAACTGGACCTACCGCACCACCTGGAAGCCGGCCGAGTCCGCGAGCAGCGGCACTCCGCTTCTGCCGGGGCGCTGGCTACTGGCCGTGCCGGAGAGCTTCTCCGTCGATGACAAGCTCGTCGACGCTCTCGCCGCCGCGCTGGCCGAACACGGTGCCGACGTCAGCCGGGTCGCGGTGGCCGAGCGATCGGCGCTCGCCGCCACCCTCGCCGGTCTGGAACCCGAGGGAATCGACGGAGTCGTCTCGCTGCTGGCGCTCGCGGAGACGGCCGAGGCCGCCGCGGCCACGGAGTCGCTGGGTCTGCTGGGTACGGTCGTGCTCCTCCAGGCCCTGGGCGACGCAGGTGTCCAGGCGCCCCTGTGGTGCCTGACCCGGGGTGCCGTCTCGGTCGGTGGGGCCGATCGCCTCGTCAGTCCGGCGCAGGCGGCCGTCTGGGGCCTGGGCCGGGTCGCCGGGCTCGAACTGCCGCAGCGCTGGGGCGGTCTGGTCGACCTCCCGGCCGAGCTCGACGAGCGGGTCACCGCCCGCCTGTGCGGAATCCTGGCCGCAGGCGACAAGGCCGAGGACCAGCTCGCACTGCGCGAGCAGGGTGTGTTCGTACGACGTCTCGTCCGTACCCGCCTCGACAGCGCCACCAGCGAGGCAGACGCCCGGTCCACCGGCGGCTGGCAGCCCGGCGGGACGGTGCTCGTCACCGGCGGCACCGGGGCCCTCGGCGGGCACGTCGCCCGCTGGCTGGCCCGTAACGGCGCCGAACACCTCGTACTGACCGGCCGCCGCAGGCCCGATGCCCCCGGCGCGACCGAACTGCGCGACGAGCTCACCGCGTTGGGCGCCTCGGTCACCATCGCGGCCTGCGATGTCGCCGACCGCGACGCCCTGCGTGACCTGTTCGACGGCCTCGACGCCGCCGGTACGCCCGTCACGGCGGTGCTGCACGCCGCCGACGCCGCGGTCGACGGTCTCATCGACGGCCTGACCCCGGACGGGGTCGCGGACGCGCTGCGCGCGAAGGTGACCGGCGCCGTTCATCTGCACGAGCTCACCGAGAACCGTGACCTGGACGCCTTCGTCCTGTTCTCCGCGTTCGCCGGCACCGTCGGCGGCATCGGCCAGGGCAGTTACGCAGCGGCCAACGCCCACCTCGACGCCCTGGCGGGTCACCGCCGGGCACTGGGGCTGGCGGGTACGTCGATCGCGTGGGGCCCCTGGGCCGAGGGCGGTACGGCACACGGCGACCCCGGCTTCGCCGACCGCATGCGCGGTCGCGGCCTGCCCGTGCTGCCGACCGGGGCGGCCCTGACAGCGCTGGGCCGCGTCGCGGCCGGCGCCGGGGCTCGCGACACGGCGGCCGTGCTGGTCGCCGATGTGGACTGGACCTCCTTCCTTACCGCTTTCCTCGCCGCCCGTCCGGCGGCCTGGCTGGGGGACGTCCCGGAGGTGCGGAAGTACGTCACGGACTCCGCCGCCGGGGAGACGGAGGGCGGTTCCGCCGCCTTCACGGCCTCGCTCGCCGGGCTGTCGGACGCGGAGGCGGCACGGAAGCTGCTGGAACTGGTACGGACCGAGGCGGCCGTGGTGCTGGGCTACGAAACGGCGGAGCCGATCGGCGCCAAACGGCCGTTCCGGGACCTCGGATTCGAGTCGCTCACCGCCGTCAACCTGCGGAACCAGCTGAGCGCGAGGACGGGTCTAAGACTCCCCGTCACCCTGGTGTTCGACCACCCGACGCCCACCGCGCTGGCGGAATTCCTGCGCGGCGAGCTGGGGGGCGCGCAGGAGACGCCGGAAACGGCGGTGCTGTCGGAGCTGGACCGGCTGGAGTCGGGCCTGTCCGTCCTCGACGGCGACGAGGGAGCCCTTCAGCGGGTCACCTCGCGCCTGCGGGCCCTGGTGGCCCGGCTGGACGGGGGACAGGCACCCGTCGAGGCGGGCGACAGCGTGGTGGACCAGCTGGATGCGGCGAGTGCCGAAGAAGTACTGGCCTTTATCGACAACGAGTTCGGAGAGGTCTGAAAAGCGTGTTCGTCGAGTGTGCGGAATTCTTGGAGGGGTTGGCGGGCCATGGCGGATGACAAGAAGGTCCTGGATTACCTGAAGCGGATGACCGCCGATCTCCACCAGACCCGGCAGCGCGTGCGCGAGCTGGAGGCGGGTGAGCACGAGCCGGTCGCCATCGTTTCGATGAGCTGCCGGTTCCCCGGAGGGGTGGGATCGCCGGAGGACCTGTGGAAGCTGGTGTCCGAGGGGAGGGACGCGATATCCGCGTTCCCCGAGGACCGGGGCTGGGACCTGGAGAAGCTGTACGACGCGGACCCCGACAAGCGCGGTTCGTCGTACGCGAGTTCGGGCGGCTTCCTCGGCGGAGTGGGCGACTTCGACCCGGCGCTGTTCGACATCAGCCCGCGTGAGGCGCTGGCGATGGACCCGCAGCAGCGGCTCCTGCTGGAGAGCACCTGGGAGCTGTTCGAGCGTGCGGGCATGGCCCCGTCCTCGATGCGCGGCCGCCAGGTCGGTGTGTTCGCCGGCGCGTCCGGCGAGGACTACTCCACGATGCTCCAGTTCACCGAGGGCATCGAGGGCTATTACCTCACCGGGACCTCCGGCAGCGTGGTCTCCGGCCGTATCGCCTACACCTTCGGGCTCGAAGGCCCCGCGGTCTCGGTCGACACCGCCTGCTCCTCGGCGCTCGTCTCCATCCACCTGGCCGCCCAGTCCCTGCGCCAGCGCGAGTGCACGCTCGCCGTCGCGGGTGGTGTGACGGTCATGTCCGCGCCCGGCATGTTCATCGAGTTCAGCCGCCAGCGCGGTCTCGCCTCCGACGGCCGGTGCAAGGCCTTCGCCGATTCCGCCGACGGCACCGGCTGGTCCGAGGGCGTCGGCCTGGTCCTGCTGGAGCGGCTGTCCGACGCCCGCCGCAACGGCCACGAGGTGCTCGCCGTCATCCGCGGCTCCGCCGTCAACCAGGACGGCGCCTCCAACGGGCTCACCGCGCCCAACGGCCCCTCCCAGCAGCGGGTCATCCGCCAGGCCCTCGCCAGCGCCGGACTGTCCGCCGGACAGGTCGACGCCGTCGAGGCGCACGGCACCGGCACCCGCCTCGGCGACCCGATCGAGGCCCAGGCACTGATCAACACGTACGGCCAGGACCGCGCCGAGGACAAGCCGCTGTGGCTCGGCTCGCTGAAGTCCAACCTCGGCCACACCCAGGCCGCCGCCGGTGTCGCCGGAATCATCAAGATGGTCATGGCCCTGCGCCACGGGGTCCTGCCGCAGACGCTGCACGTGAACGAGCCGTCCTCGCACGTCGACTGGAGCGCGGGCAACGTCGAGCTGCTCACCGAGGCCCGGGAGTGGCCCGGGACGGACGAGCCGCGCCGCTTCGGTGTCTCCTCGTTCGGCATCAGCGGCACCAACGCGCACACCATCATCGAGGAGGCGCCCGCCCCCGAGCAGACGCCCGCCCCCGAGGAAGCCCCCGCCGCCACCGCGCCCACCGGCCTCGCCTGGCTGCTCTCCGGCCGCACCGAAGCGGCCGTGGCCGCCCAGGCCGCCCGGCTCATCGACCGGCTCGCGGCCGACCCCGCCGCCGGGGCACTGGACATCGCCTGGTCGACCGCTGTCACCCGCTCCGCCCTCGACCACCGCGTCGCCGTCCTCGGCAAGGACCGCGAGGAACTCCTCGCCGGGCTGCGCTCCGTCGCCGACGGCACCGCCGCCCCCGGCGTACTCACCGGCACCGCCCTCGAAAACGGCCAACTGGCCTTCCTGTTCTCCGGCCAGGGCTCGCAGCGCGCCGCCATGGGCCGCGAACTGTACGCATTGCAGCCGGTGTTCGCCGACGCCTTCGACGCCGTCTGCGCCGAACTCGACAAGCACCTCGACGAGCCGGTCAAGGACATCGTCTTCGGCGGCTCCGAGCTGCTGGACCAGACCGTCCACACGCAGGCCGGTCTCTTCGCCCTCGAAGTCGCGCTGTTCCGCCTCGTCACCCATTGGGGCGTCACCCCCGACTACCTGCTCGGCCACTCCATCGGCGAGCTGACCGCCGCCCACGTCGCGGGCGTCTGGTCCCTGGAGGACGCGGCGGCACTGGTCGCCGCCCGGGGCCGCCTCATGCAAGCCCTCCCGGCCGGCGGCGCCATGGTCGCGGTCCAGGCCACCGAGGCCGACATCCTGCCGTTCCTGACCGAACGTGTCTCCCTCGCCGCTGTCAACGGCCCCGACTCCGTCGTCGTATCCGGCGACGAGGACGCCGTGCTGGCCGTCGCGGCCCGCTTCGAGAAGACCAAGCGCCTCCGTGTCAGCCACGCCTTCCACTCCCCGCACATGGACGGCATGCTCGACGACTTCGCCAAGGTCGCCGGAACCCTCACGTTCGACGAACCCCGGCTGCCGATCGTCTCCAACCTCACCGGCGACATCGTCCCCGCCGAAGAGCTGCGCACCCCGGAGTACTGGGTCCGCCACGTCCGCGAGGCCGTCCGCTTCGCCGACGGGCTGCGCACCCTCGACGGCCTCGGCGTCACCACGTACCTCGAACTCGGCGCCGGCGGAACGCTCGCCGCCCTCGGCAACGACACCGTCGAGGCCACCACCGCCGCCTTCGTACCCGCCCTGCGCAAGGACCGCCCGGAGACCGACGCGCTGACCACCGCCGTCGCCGAGCTCCACGTCCGCGGCGCCCACGTCGACTGGGCGGCCTTCTACGCCGGCAGCGGCGCCCGCACCATCACCCTGCCCACGTACGCCTTCCAGCACGAGCGCTACTGGCCCAAGCTGCCCACCGGCTGGACCGGCGACATCTCCGCCATCGGCCAGCGCTCCGCCGGCCACCCGCTGCTCGGCGCCGCCGTCAGCCTCGCCGACGGCGACGGCATGCTCTTCACCGGCTGCCTGTCCCCGCAGACCCACCCGTGGCTCGCCGACCACGTCGTCCTCGGTACGACGCTGCTGCCCGGCACCGCGTTCGTCGAGCTCGCGATCACCGCGGGCGACGAGGTCGGCTGCGGCCAGGTCCGTGAACTCAACCTGGAAGCCCCCCTCGTCCTGCCCGAACAGGGCGGCGTGGCCCTCCAGGTCTCCGTCGGCCCCGCCGACGCCCAGGGCCTGCGCGACGTGACCATGCACTCCCGCCCGGCCACCGCCGACACCGACGAGCCGTGGACCCGCCACGCCAGCGGCATCCTCGCCC
This sequence comes from Streptomyces sp. NPDC059832, assembly GCF_042731715.1. Classification (NCBI taxonomy): domain Bacteria; kingdom Bacillati; phylum Actinomycetota; class Actinomycetes; order Kitasatosporales; family Streptomycetaceae; genus Streptomyces; species Streptomyces sp. NPDC059832. The sequence continues at coordinate 251,751 of NZ_JBHWIY010000001.1, forward strand.
CGGCCGGCCCTGCCGAGGCGGCCGACGACGACCTCACCGCCTGGCCCCCGCCCGGCGCCACCGCCCTGCCGCTCGACGGCTTCTACGAGAACCTCTGCGCGCAGAGCTACGACTACGGGCACGCCTTCCAGGGCCTGCACACCGCCTGGCGCCGCGGCGAGGAACTCTTCGCCGAGGTCCGCCTCCCCGAGGACATCGCCGCCGAGGCCCGCTCCTTCGGCCTGCACCCGGCCCTGCTCGACATGGCCATGCACCTCAACGCCCTCAACGACTTCGACGGCGGCATGGGCGAGGGCCGGGGCCGCCTGCCGTTCTCCTGGAACGGCGTCACCCTGCACGCCGCCGGCGCCTGCGCGGTGCGCGTCCGGCTCGCCCGTACCGCGGGCAGCGACGGCGTCACCGTCCGGCTCGCCGACGAGACCGGCACGCCCGTCGCCACCGTCGGGGAACTCATGTTCCGGCCCGTCTCCGCCGAACAACTCGGCAACGGCCGGGGCGGCCGCAACGACTCCCTGTTCCGCGTCGACTGGACCGGAGTACCGGCCACCGCCGCCCACGACACCGACGACTGGGTGCTCCTCGGCGACAACACCCTCAAGCTCCCCGCCGCCGCCCGCTTCGACAGCCTCGACGCCCTCGGCGCGGCCGTCGACGAGGGAATGCCGCTGCCCGGCACCATCGTCGCGCCGCTGCACACCCGCCCCGGAACCCCGCTCGCCACCGGCGCCCACGCCGCAGCGCACCGCGCACTGGGACTCGCCCAGGCACTCCTGGCCGATGAGCGGTTCGAGCGGTCCCGGCTGGTCCTCGTGACCCGCGGGGCCGTCGCCGCCACCGCGGACGAGGACCTCGACGACCTCGCCCAGTCCGCCGCCTGGGGCCTGATCCGCTCCGCGCAGAACGAGAACCCGGGACGCTTCGTCCTCGTCGACCTCGACGGGACACAGCCCTCACGCCGGGCGCTGCCCCAGGCCATCGCCGCCGGGGAACCACAACTCGCCGTCCGTGAGGGCGAGTTGTACGCACCCCGGCTCGCCCGCGCCCCCCGCGCCGACGACCCGGAAACCCGCCGCCCGCTGCTCGACCCCGAGGGCACCGTCCTGATCACCGGCGCCACCGGCGCCATCGGCACCCTCCTCGCCGAGCATCTCGTACGCGCCCACGACGCCCGCCACCTGCTGCTGCTCAGCCGCCGCGGTGCCGACGCGCCCGGCGCCGCCGAGCTGACCGCCCGTCTCGAAGAACTGGGCGCCGACGTCACCTTCGCCGCCTGCGACGCCGGGGACCGCGACAGCCTGGAAAGGACCCTCGGCGCCATCCCGGCCGCGCACCCGCTCACGGCCGTCCTGCACGCCGCCGGCCTTTCCGACGACGGAATCCTCACCGCCCTGACGCCCGAGCGCGTCGACGGCGTCCTCACCCCCAAGGCCGACGCCGCCGTCCACCTGCATGAACTCACCCAGGACCTGAACCTCACCTCCTTCGTCCTGTTCTCCTCCCTCGCCGCCACCTTCGGCGGCCCCGGACAGGGCAACTACGCGGCCGCCAACCTCTTCCTCGACCAGCTGGCCCAGTGGCGCCGGCAGCGCGGTCTGCCCGCCGTCTCCCTCGCCTGGGGCCTGTGGGCCGAGCGCAGCGGACTCGCCGCCAACCTCGACGAGTCCCACCTCCAGCGCATCAACAGCTCCGGTGTCACCGCCATCGCCTCCGAGGACGGACTCGCCCTGTTCGACGCGGCGACCGCCCGCCCCGAAGCGATGGTCATCCCCGCACACATCAACCTGCCGTCGCGGGCCGACAGCCCCGAGGCGGTGCCGCCGATCCTGCGCGGCCTGATCCGGGCCGCCGCCCGCCCGGCCGCCGCCACCGCCGGTGCCGCCGTGGTCTCCTCGCTCGTGCGGCAGCTCGTGGAACTGCCCGAGCCGGACCGTACGGCCTTCGTCCTGGACGTCGTACGCGACGCCGCCGCTGCTGTCCTCGGCTACCGCTCCGCGAACGAGATCCAGGCCCAGCGGGCGTTCAGCGACCTCGGCTTCGACTCGCTCACGGCCGTCGAGATGCGCAACCGGCTGAGCCTGGCCACCGAACTGCGGCTGCCCGCCACCCTCGTCTTCGACTACCCGACCCCGGCCGTCCTCGCCGACCACCTGTGCGCCGAACTCCTCGGCAGCCCCGCCGCCGTCGCCGAATTCGCCGCCGCCACCGCCGGGGACGACGACCCGATCGCCATCATCGGCATGAGCTGCCGCCTGCCCGGCGACGTCCGCTCGCCCGAGGACCTGTGGCGGCTGGTCCGCGACGGTGTCGACGCCATGGGCCCCGTACCGGCCGACCGCGGCTGGAAGATCAACGGACTGCCCGGCGCCGAAACCGGCCCGGACGGCGGCCCCTTCGAACTGCGCGGCGGCTTCGTCGCCGACCCCGCGGGCTTCGACCCGGCCTTCTTCGGCATCTCGCCGCGCGAGGCCACCACCATGGACCCGCAGCAGCGACTCCTCCTCGAAACCTCCTGGGAAGCCTTCGAACGGGCCGGGATCGACCCGGCCACCGTCAAGGGGACCAGCGTCGGCGTCTTCGCCGGCTCCAGCGGCCAGGACTACTCCGCACTGCTCAACGCCTCCGAGGGCAACGAGGGCTACCTCCTCACCGGCACCACCGCCAGCGTCGTCTCCGGCCGCGTCTCGTACGCCTTCGGCTTCGAGGGCCCCGCGGTCACCGTCGACACCGCCTGCTCGTCCTCGCTGGTCGCCCTGCACCTCGCCACCCAGGCGCTGCGCCAGGGCGAGTGCTCCATGGCCCTCGCCGGCGGCGTGATGGTGATGGCCACCCCGGCGGCCTTCGCCGGCCTCAGCGGACAGGGCGGCTTCGCCTCCGACGGCCGCTGCAAGGCCTTCTCCGAAACGGCAGACGGCACCGGCTGGTCCGAAGGCGTCGGCGTCCTCCTCGTCGAACGGCTCTCCGACGCCCGCCGCAACGGCCACGAAGTCCTCGCCGTCGTACGCGGCTCCGCCATCAACCAGGACGGCGCCTCCAACGGCATCACCGCCCCCAACGGCCCCTCCCAGCAGCGGGTCATCCGCCAGGCCCTCGCCAACGCCCGTCTCACCACCGCCGACGTCGACGCCGTCGAGGCCCACGGCACCGGCACCAAGCTGGGCGACCCGATCGAGGCCCAGGCCCTGCTCGCCACCTACGGCCAGGACCGCGCCGAAGGACGCGCGCTGCGCCTCGGCTCCGTCAAGTCGAACATCGGCCACACCCAGGCCGCCGCCGGAGTCTCCGGGATCATCAAGATGGTCATGGCGATCCGGAACGGGATCCTGCCCAAGAGCCTCCACATCGACGAGCCGTCCACGCACGTCGACTGGACCGCGGGCGCCGTCGAACTCCTCACCACGGAGCAGGACTGGCCGGAGACCGGGCAGCCACGCCGAGGCGCCGTGTCCTCCTTCGGCGTCTCGGGCACCAACGCCCACATCATCCTGGAGCAGGCGCCCGAGACCGGCCCGGCGGACGAGACACCCGTCCTCACCGAGGGCCCGCAGCTCAACACCCCCGCCATCCCGTTCGTCCTCTCCGCGAAGAGCGAGCAGGCCCGCCAGGCCCAGGCGGAGAGCCTGCTCCAGCACCTCACCGACCACCCCGAGCCCGCCCTCGCGGACATCGCCTGGTCGCTGGCGGCCACCCGCGCCCACTTCGACCACCGAGCCGCCCTGGTGACGCGCGACCGCGCCGAACTGCTGCGCGGCCTGGAGTCCTTCGCGGCCGGCCTGGCCGCGCCGGGCACGGTCTGCGCACAGACCCAGCCGTCGGCCCGTCCGGTGTTCGTGTTCCCGGGGCAGGGTGCGCAGTGGTTCGGGATGGCGGTGGGTTTGCTGGAGTCCTCGCCGGTGTTTGCGGCGCGGATGGCGGAGTGTGCGGCTGCGTTGGAGCCGTACGTGGAGTGGTCGCTGCTGGACGTCGTGCGCGGCGTCGACGGTGCGCCGGGACTCGACCGGGTGGACGTCGTCCAGCCCGTGCTCTGGGCCGTGATGGTGTCCTTGGCGGAGGTGTGGCGGTCGTTCGGGGTCCGTCCGGCGGCGGTCATCGGTCACTCGCAGGGCGAGATCGCCGCTGCGGCGGTCGCGGGGATCCTCTCGCTGGGCGACGCGGCCAAGGTCGTCGCCCTGCGCAGCCAGGCGATCATCGCGCTCGCGGGCCGTGGCGGCATGGTCTCCGTCGCCCAGCCCGCCGCCCGGGTGCGGGAGAAGATCACGGCCTGGGACGGGCGGATCTCCATCGCCGCAGTCAACGGTCCTTCGTCCGTGGTCGTTTCGGGCGACCCGGAGGCCCTGGACGAGCTGGTCACCGACTGCCGGGCCAATGACGTCCGCGCCCGCAGGATCGACGTGGACTACGCCTCGCACTCCGCTCATGTGGAGGAGATCGAGGGCGAGTTGGCCCGGCTCCTGGCCGGTATCGCTCCGCAGGCCGGTGACACTGCCCTGTACTCCTCGCTCACGGGCGGTTTGCTCGACGGTACGGAGATGGGCGCCGGGTACTGGTACAACAACCTCCGCGAGACCGTCGAGTTCGAGCAGGCCACCCGTACCGCTCTCGGCGACGGTCACTCCGTCTTCATCGAGGTCAGCCCCCACCCGGTCCTCACGATCGGTCTCCAGGGCACCATCGAGGACACCGAGACCGACGCCGTGACCCTCGGCACCCTGCGCCGTGACGAGGACGAGGCGCAGCGCCTGCTGACCTCTCTCTCCGAGGCGCACTGCCACGGTCTCGACATCGACTGGACGGCCGTCTTCGGCACCGGCGCCACCCGCGTCGCCCTGCCCACCTACGCCTTCCAGCACGAGCGGTACTGGCTGCCCATGCCGGGCGACGGCGCCGGAGACCTCGCCTCCGTCGGTCTCGGCGTCACCGAGCACCCCATGCTCGGCGCCGCCGTGCCGCTCGCCGACTCCGACGGGTACGTGTTCACGGGCCGTTTCTCCACCGGGAGCCACCCGTGGATGGCCGAGCACGTCGTGATGGGCACGGTCATCGTGCCGGGCACCGGCTTCGTCGAGATGGCGACCCACGCCGCCCACCGGACCGGATGCGACACCGTCGAGGAACTCACCATCGAGGCACCACTGGTGCTTCCCGAGGGCGGCGCCCGCCAGCTCCAGGTCACCGTCGGCGCCCCGGACGAGACCGGCCGCCGCACCCTCACCGTCCACTCCCGGCCCGCCGAAGCCGCCGCCGACACCGGATTCGAGACGCCGTGGCTCCGGCACGCCACCGGCGTCCTGGCCACCGCCGAAGCCGCTGCCGTACCCGCGTACGACTTCGCGGCCTGGCCGCCCGCCGGTGCCACCGAGCTGCCCATGGAGGGCTTCTACGAGCAGGCGCTCCTGACCGGCTTCGACTACGGCCCGATGTTCCGGGGCATCGTCCGCGCCTGGCAGCTCGGCGAGGACATCTACGCCGATCTCGCCCTCCCGCAGGACGGTCGGGCCGAGGCCGCCGACTACGGCCTCCACCCCGGCCTCCTCGACGCCGCCCTGCAGTCCATGGGCGTCGGCGACTTCAAGCCCGGCACCGGCCAGGGCGAGGACGCGGGCAAGCCGCGCCTGCCCTTCGCCTGGCGCGGGGTGACCGTGCACGCCACCGGCGCCTCGGTCCTGCGGGCCCGTCTGCTGCCCGTCGGCGCCAACGGCATCGGCTTCCAGATCGCCGACGCCACCGGCGCCCCGGTCATCACCATCGGCGAGCTCGCCATGCGGCCCGTCGAGCCCGAGCAGCTCAAGGCCGCCGGCCAGGACAGCGGCAACGACGCCCTGTTCACCCTCGACTGGACCCCCGTACCGGTCACCGCACCGGCCCCGGCCGGCACCTGGGCCTTCCTCGGTGCCGACCCGGCCCCGTTCACCGTGGCGGGCCACCGCCCCGGCGAGTACGCCGACCTGGCCGCGCTCGCCACCGCCGTCGACGCCGGCACCCCGGTGCCGGACTTCGTGGTCGCCGACCTCCGCGGCACCACCGCCGGCTCGCTCGCCGAGGCGGCACACGCCACCGGGCTCGGCGCCCTCGAACTGCTCCAGCAGTGGATCGGCGACGAGCGCTTCGCGGACACCCGGCTCGTCCTCGCCACCACCGGGGCCCTGGCCGCCGTGCCCGACGAGGACGTCACCGACCTGGCCGCCGCCCCCGTGTGGGGTCTGGTCAGGTCCGCCCAGTCCGAGCACCCGGACCGCTTCACCCTCGTCGACACCGACGGCGGCGACGCCTCCTGGACCGCGCTCCCCGACGCCCTGTCCCTCGCCGAGACCCAACTCGCCCTGCGTGACGGCGTCGTGCTCGCACCGCGCCTGGACCGGGCCCCGGCCCCCGACGAGGACGCCGCCCTCGCCCTCGACCCCGAGGGCACCGTCCTGATCACCGGCGGCAACGGAGTCCTCGGCGGCCACCTCGCCCGCCACCTGGCGGCCGAGAAGGGCGTACGAAGGCTCCTGCTGCTCAGCCGGCGGGGCGGCGACGCCCCCGGCGCGGCCGAACTCGTCGAGGAACTGGCCGCCGCCGGGGCCGAGGCGACGATCGTGGCCTGCGACGTCGCCGACCGCGACGCCCTCGCCCACGTACTCGACGCCGTCCCCGACGCGCACCCGCTGACCGCGGTCGTCCACACGGCGGGCACCCTCGACGACGGGGTCATCACCTCCCTCACCCCCGAGCGACTGGCCGTCGTGCAGCGGCCCAAGATCGACGCGGCCGTCCACCTCCACGAGCTCACCAAGGACCGGAACCTCGCCGCGTTCGTGCTCTTCTCCTCCGCCGCCGGAACCCTCGGCAGCTCCGGACAGGGCAACTACGCGGCGGGCAACGCCTTCCTCGACGCGCTCGCCCAGCACCGCCGCGCCCACGGCCTGCCCGCCACCGCTCTCGCCTGGGGCTTCTGGGCCCAGGCGAGCAGCATGACCGGGCACCTCGGCGACGCCGACGTACGCCGCATGAGCGGCGCCGGTGTCACCGGCCTCAGCAACGAGCAGGGCCTCGACCTCTTCGACCGGGCCACCGCGCAGGCCGACGCACTGGTCCTGCCCATCCGGCTGGACTTCGCGGCCCTGCGGGCCCGCGCCGCCACGGGCGGCCTCCCGCCGATCATGCGCAAGCTCGTCCGCGCCCAGGTCAAGCGGGCGGGCGACACGGGCGGCGCGCCGGTCGTCCCGCTCGCGCAGCGGCTGGCGGGCCTGTCCGAGGAGGAGCGCGACCGGGTCGTCCTCGACCTGATCCGTACCCACGCCGCCGCCGTACTCGGCCACGCCACCCCCGACGCCATCGACCCGCAGGGGGCGTTCAAGAAGCTGGGCTTCGACTCCCTCATCGCCATCGACCTGCGCAACCGGCTGAACACCGTGACCGGGCTGCGGCTGCCCGCCACGCTCGTCTTCGACTACCCGACCCCCGTGGAACTCGCCGCCCATGTGCGCGGCGAGGTGATCCCCGACACCGCCGGCAACGCCGCCACCCCCGTCCTCGTCGAGGTCGACCGGCTCGCGGCACTCCTGGCGGGCATCGGGGACGCGGACGCCCGTACCCAGATCACCGACCGGCTCAAGGGCCTGCTCGCACAGTGGGCCCCCGCGCACACCGCCGCGGGCGAGGACACCGCGGGTGGTCTCGACGAGGCCAGCGACGACGAGATCTTCGACCTCCTCGGCCGGGAGTTCGGCATCTCATGACCAGGGCCAGCCGACACCGCCGGACCTCACCGACCCAGACCCGCTTCGAGGAGCGACCCCACCATGACTGACGAATCGAAGACCGACGAGCAGAAGCTTCGCTACTTCCTCAAGCGGGTTACGGCGGACCTCCAGGAGACCCGCGGCAAACTCCAGGCCGCCGAGGCCAAGGACCACGAGCCCATCGCCATCACGGCCATGAGCTGCCGCTTCCCCGGCAACGTCCGTTCCCCCGAGGACCTGTGGCAGGTCGTCCACTCCGGCACCGACGCCCTGTCCGCCTTCCCCGAGGACCGTGGCTGGGACTTCGAGGGCCTCTTCTTCAAGGACCCCAACGAGCCCGACCAGTCGTATTCGCTCGAAGGCGGATTCGTCTACGACGTACCCAAGTTCGACGCCGAGTTCTTCGGGATCTCGCCCCGCGAGGCCCTCGCGATGGACCCGCAGCAGCGCATCGTCCTGGAGACCGCCTGGGAGGTCGTCGAGCGGGCCGGAATCGACATGGCCTCGCTCCGCTCCACCAAGACCGGTGTGTTCATCGGCACCAGCTTCCAGGGCTACGGCGCCTCCATCGAGAACCCGCCGGAGGGCACCGAGCTCTACCTCGGCATCGGCACCACCATCAGCGTGGCCTCCGGCCGCGTCGCCTACACCTTCGGCCTCAACGGCCCGGCCGTCACCGTCGACACCGCCTGCTCGTCGTCGCTGGTCGCCCTGCACATGGCCGCCCAGTCGCTGCGCAAGAACGAGTGCTCCATGGCCCTCGTCGGCGGTGTGACCATCATGGCCAACGCCGGAGCGTTCACCGAGTTCAGCCGCCAGCGCGGCCTGTCCACCAGCGGTCGCTGCAAGGCGTTCTCCGCCGAGGCCGACGGCACCGGCTGGGGCGAGGGCATCGGCATGTTCCTCGTTGAGCGGCTCTCCGACGCCCAGGCCGCCGGACGCCAGGTGCTGGCCGTCATCCGCGGCTCCGGCATCAACCAGGACGGCGCCTCCAACGGCCTCACCGCCCCCAACGGCCCCGCCCAGGCCCGCGTCATCCGCGCGGCCCTCGACGACGCGGGCCTCTCGCCCGCGCAGATCGACCTCGTCGAGGCACACGGCACCGGCACCACCCTGGGCGACCCCATCGAGGCACAGGCGCTGCTCGCCGCGTACGGCAAGAGCCGCCCCGAGGGCCGCCCCCTGATGCTCGGCTCGGTGAAGTCGAACATCGGCCACACGCAGGCCGCCGCGGGCGCCGCCGGGCTGATCAAGACCGTCATGGCGATGCGGCACGGCGTGCTGCCGCCCACGCTCCACATCGACACGCCCTCGGAGCACGTCGACTGGAACGCGGGCGAGCTCGCCCTCGTCTCCGAACCCACCCCGTGGCCCGAGACCGGCGCCCCGCGCCGCGCCGGCGTCTCCTCGTTCGGCGTCAGCGGCACCAACTCCCACGTCATCATCGAGCAGGCCCCGCCCGCTCCCGAGCAGGCTGCCGACCCGGTCCAGAGCCCGCCCACCCGACTGCCGGCCGTCCCCTGGATCCTCTCCGCCAAGTCCCGGACGGCGCTGCGCGACCAGGCGGCGAAGCTGCTGGCGCAGATCCGCGAGGACCCGGAGACGTCCCCCACGGACATCGGCTACTCCCTCGCGCTGACCCGGTCCCGCTTCGAACACCGGGCCGCGATCGTGGGCGGCACGCGGGAGGAGTTCGTCACCGCGCTGGAGACCGTCGCCGCCGGTGAGCCCGCCTCCGGCGTGGCCACCGGATCCGCCGCGCGCGCCACCAAGCCGGTGTTCGTCTTCCCCGGCCAGGGCGCCCAGTGGGCGGGCATGGCCGTCGGACTGCTGGAGTCCTCGCCGGTGTTCGCGGCGCGGATGACCGAGTGCGCCGCCGCGCTGGAGCCGCACGTCGACTGGTCGCTGCTCGACGTGGTCCGCGGCGTCTCGGGCGCACCCGGCTTCGACCGGGTGGATGTCGTCCAGCCGGTGTTGTGGGCCGTGATGGTGTCCCTCGCGGAGGTGTGGCGGTCCTACGGTGTCGAGCCGGCTGCGGTGATCGGTCACTCGCAGGGCGAGATCGCGGCAGCCGCTGTGGCGGGCATTCTGTCGCTGGGGGATGCGGCGAAGGTGGTGGCCCTGCGCAGCCGGGCGATCGTCGCGCTTGCGGGTCGTGGTGGCATGGTGTCGGTGGCCCAGGCGGCTTTCTGGGCGCGGGAGAAGGTCGCGGCCTGGGACGGCCGGATCTCCATCGCCGCCGTCAACGGGCCTTCGTCCGTCGTCGTCTCCGGTGATCCGGAGGCCCTGGACGAGCTGCTGGCCGACTGCCGGAACGACAAGGTCCGGGCCCGCAAGGTCGATGTGGACTACGCCTCGCACTCCGCGCACGTCGAGGAGATCGAGGCCGAGCTGGCGAAGCTCCTCGCGGGTATCGCCCCGCAGACCGGCGGTACGACCCTGTACTCGTCCCTCACCGGCGCCCTGCTCGACGGTACGGAGATGGGTGCTGGCTACTGGTACAACAACCTCCGCGAGACCGTCGAGTTCGAGCAGGCCACCCGCGCCGCCCTCGCCGACGGGCACAGCGTCTTCATCGAGGTCAGCCCCCACTCCGTCCTCGCGATCGGCCTCCAGGGCACCATCGACGACGCCGAAGCCGAAGCGGCGACCCTCGGCACCCTGCGCCGCGACGAAGGCGGCCTCGACCGGTTCCTGGCCTCCCTGGCCGAGGCCCACGTCCACGGCGCGGCCGTCGACTGGGAGGCGGTCTTCGAGGGCACCGGCGCCCGGCGCGTGGCCCTGCCCACCTACGCCTTCCAGGGCGCCCGCTACTGGATCGCCGACGAGATCGCCCCGCTCCTCGCGGGCGCCGCCGCGAACGAGGCCGACGCCACCGACACCGCCTTCTGGGAGGCCGTCGAACGGTCCGACCTCCAGGGCCTCGCCGAGACGCTCCGGGTGGACGGCGACGACGCCGAGCAGACCCTCGGCACGCTGGTTCCGCTGCTGTCCTCCTGGCGGAAGCGGCTGCGCGACAAGTCCGCCACGGACGACTGGCGCTACGAAGTCTCCTGGCGCGTCCACTCCCAGCCCTCGGCCGGCCGCCTCGCCGGCACCTGGCTGGTCCCCGTCCCCGCGAGCCTCGCCGACGACCCGTACACCGCCGACGTCCTGAACGCCCTCACGGCCCAGGGCGCCGAACCGGTCGTCCTGGTCGTCGACGAGACCGGGACCACCGACCCCGAGTCGCTGGCCGACCGGATCGAAGCCACCCTCGCGCCGGAGCACCTCTCGCCCCCCACCGGCGTCCTGTCCCTGCTGGCCCTCGACGGCACCCCGCACCCCGACGGCCCGGCCGTCCCGCGCGGTTACGCCGCCTCCGTCACCCTGCTCCAGGCACTGGGCCGGGCCGGGGTCCGCGCCCCCCTGTGGACCGCCACCCGCGGCGCCGTCTCGGTCAACATCGCCGACCTGCTCGACGCCCCGTACCAGGCCGCCGTCTGGGGTCTGGGCCGCGTCGCCGCGCTCGAACACCCCGACCGCTGGGGCGGCCTGATCGACCTGCCGGCCACCTTCGACGAGCGCACCACCGCGCTCTTCGCCGGGGCCCTCGGCGACTCGGGCCCCGAGGACCAGCTCGCCGTCCGCCCGGCCGGCACCTTCGTCCGCCGCCTGCGCCGCCTCCCCCTCAAGGCGGCCACCGGCGACAGCTCCTGGCGCACCCAGGGCACCGTACTGATCACCGGCGGCACCGGCGCCCTCGGCGGCCAGGTCGCCTGCTGGCTGGCCGGCAGCGGCGCCGAGCACCTGCTGCTCGTCAGCCGCCGCGGCGCCGACGCCCCCGGCGCCGACGAGCTGCACGCCGAACTCACCGGCCTCGGCGCCCAGGTGACCATCGCCGCCTGCGACACCGGCGACCGGGACGCCCTGGCCGCCCTGCTCGGCTCCCTGCCCGCACACCAGCCGCTCACCGCGGTCGTGCACACCGCCGCGGTCCTCGACGACAGCGTCATCGACTCGCTGAGCCTGGACCAGATCGACCGGGCCCTGCACGCCAAGGCCCGTGCGGCGGTCAATCTCCACGAGCTGACCAGGGACCTGGACCTCAAGGCGTTCGTCCTGTTCTCCTCCTTCGGCGGCACCGTCGGAACCCCCGGCCAGGGCAACTACGCCCCCGGCAACGCCGTACTCGACGCACTCGCCCTGCACCGCCGCGGACAGGGGCTGCCCGCCACCTCCGTCGCCTGGGGCGCCTGGGGCGGCGGCGGCATGGCCGACGGAGACTTCGGCGACACGCTCAACCGCCACGGTCTGCGTGAGATGCGGCCCGACCTCGCCACCGGCGCCCTCCAGCAGGCGCTGGAGCAGAACGAGAGCAGCCTGCTCATCGCCGACATCGACTGGGAACGCTTCTACACCGCCTTCACCGCGATCCGCAGCAGCCCCCTGCTGGAGGACGTCCCCGAGGTCCGGGACATCGCACGGGCCATGGCCGAGGCGGGCAGCGGAGCCGAGCCCTCCGAACTCGTCCAGCGCCTGGCCGGCCTGACCGAGCAGGAGCAGGAGAACGCCCTCGTCGAGCTGATCCGCGAGTGCGTGTCCGCGGTCCTCGGCTTCTCCGGGAACGAGGCCGTGCCGGTCAAGAAGGCCTTCCGCGAGATGGGATTCGACTCGGTCACCGCAGTGGAACTGCGCAACAGGCTGTCCCTGCGCACCGGTCTGAAACTGCCGGTCACCACGGCATTCGACTACCCCACGTCCAAGACTCTGGCCGCGTTCATGCGCGAACAGCTACTCCAGGACGGTGAGGCCGCGGCGACCGCCGCCCTTGAGGAACTCGACCGGATCGAGGCCGCGATGGCGACAGTCGGTGCCGACAACGTCGGCCGTACCCGCGTCCTCCTGCGCATGAAGGCGCTTGTCGCCAGCTGGCAGGAGGAACCGCGCGGTGACGTGCCGGCCTCGGCAGCGGCGGAGATCGACTCCGCCTCGGACGACGAGATGTTCCAACTGCTCGGCAAGAAGTTCGGCATTTCGTAACCGCTGCCCAGCGCGGCAAGGACACGTCAAGAAAGGACGTCAGGGTGGCGAACGAAGAAAAGCTCCGCTACTTCCTCAAGCGGGTCAGCACCGATCTCGACGCGGCGCAGGAGCGCCTGCGCGAGCGGGAGGCCCGTGACACGGAGCCGATCGCGATCGTCGGCATGAGCTGCAGGTTCCCCGGGGGTGTACGCACCCCCGCGGATCTGTGGCGGCTCGTGTTCGACGGCACCGACGCCATGGCGCCCTTCCCGACCGACCGGGGCTGGGACCTCGGGTCGATCATCGACACCGACTCCGACCAGTCGGGGACCTCCTACGTCGCCGACGGAGGGTTCCTCGAAGGAGTCGCCGAGTTCGACCCGGGGTTCTTCGGGATCTCGCCCCGCGAGGCCCTCGCGATGGACCCGCAGCAGCGGCTCCTGCTGGAGACCTCCTGGGAGGCCTTCGAGCACGCGGGCATCGACCCCGAGACCGTGCGGGGCAGCCAGGTCGGCGTGTTCGCCGGAACGAACGGCCAGGACTACCCGCTCCTCCTCGTCGGCAACCAGGCGGGCCTGGAGGGCTACCTCGGCACCGGCAGCGCGGCGGCCGTCGTCTCCGGCCGCATCTCGTACACGATGGGCCTGGAAGGCCCCGCGGTGACCGTCGACACGGCCTGCTCGTCGTCGCTGGTCGCCCTGCACCTGGCCGCCCAGTCGCTGCGCAACGGCGAATGCTCCATGGCCCTGGCCGGCGGGGTGACCCTCATGGCGACCCCGGGCATGTTCATCGACTTCAGCCGCCAGCGCGGCCTCGCCACGAACGGCCGCTGCAAGGCCTTCGCGGATGCCGCCGACGGCACCGGCTTCTCCGAGGGCGTCGGCATGCTCCTCGTGGAGCGGCTCTCGGACGCCCAGCGCAACGGCCACAAGGTCCTCGCCGTCGTACGGGGCTCCGCGGTCAACCAGGACGGCGCCTCCAACGGCCTCACCGCCCCCAACGGACCGTCGCAGAAGCGCGTCATCCTCAAGGCCCTCGACAACGCCGGTATGGCGACCGACGACATCGACGTGATCGAGGCGCACGGCACGGGCACGACGCTGGGCGACCCGATCGAGGCCCAGGCCCTGCTGGCCACCTACGGCCAGAACCGGCCCGAGGACCGCCCGCTGTGGCTCGGCTCGCTGAAGTCCAACATCGGCCACACCCAGGCCGCCGCGGGCGTCGCCGGGGTCATGAAGATGGTCCTGGCCCTGCAGAACGGCGTCCTGCCGCAGACCCTGCACATCGACAGGCCCTCGACCCACGTGGACTGGTCCGAGGGCGACGTACGGCTTCTGGACGAGCGCCGCGACTGGCCCGAGACCGGCGCCCCGCGCCGGGCGGGCGTCTCGGCGTTCGGCGTCAGCGGGACGAACGCCCACGTGATCCTGGAACAGGCCCCGGAGGCCCCGGAGGCTGCGGGAGACGTGCGCCCGGTGGTCGGGTTGCCGGCTGTCCCGTGGGTGCTGTCGGCGAAGTCGCCGCAGGCTCTGGCGGATCAGGCGGGTCGTCTGCTGGCGCGGGTCCGTGGTGATGCCGGGGTTTCGGTGGTCGATCTGGGTTATTCGTTGGCGTTGACCCGGTCCCGTTTCGAGTATCGGGCCGGTGTGGTGGCCGGTGAGCGTGCGGAGTTCGTTGCCGCGCTGGAGGCGATTGCTTCTGGTGGGCCGGTTCCGGGTGTGGTGCGTGGGGTTGCGGCGGATGCCGAGGTGCGTCCGGTGTTCGTGTTCCCGGGGCAGGGGGCGCAGTGGGCCGGGATGGCGGTGGGTTTGCTGGAGTCCTCGCCGGTGTTCGCGGCGCGGATGGCGGAGTGTGCGGCTGCGCTGGAGCCGTACGTCGACTGGTCGTTGCTGGACGTCGTGCGTGGCGCGCCGGGTCTGGACCGGGTGGATGTGGTTCAGCCGGTGTTGTGGGCCGTGATGGTGTCCCTGGCGGAGGTGTGGCGTTCGTACGGTGTCGAGCCGGCTGCGGTGATCGGTCACTCGCAGGGTGAGATCGCGGCAGCCGCTGTGGCGGGCATTCTGTCGCTGGGGGATGCGGCGGAGGTGGTGGCCCTGCGCAGTCAGGCGATCGTCGCGCTTGCGGGTCGTGGTGGCATGGTGTCGGTGGCGCAGCCCGCCGTGTGGGTGCGGGAGAAGATTGCGGCCTGGGACGGTCGGATCTCCATCGCCGCCGTCAACGGGCCTTCGTCCGTGGTCGTTTCGGGCGATCCGGAGGCCCTGGACGAGCTGGTCATCGACTGCCGGGCCCACGAGATCCGCGCGCGCAAGGTGGATGTGGACTACGCCTCGCACTCCGCCCACGTGGAGGAGATCGAGGCGGAGCTGGCGAAGCTGCTCGCGGGCATTGCGCCGAGCGCAGGCGATGTGCCCCTGTACTCCTCCCTCACCGGTGGATTGCTCAACGGTACGGAGATGGGTTCCGGGTACTGGTACAACAACCTCCGCGAGACCGTCGAGTTCGAGCAGGCCACCCGTACTGCCCTTGCCGACGGCCACACCGTCTTCATCGAGGTCAGCCCCCACCCGGTCCTCTCCCTCGGTCTCCAGGGCACCATCGAGGACACCGCCACCGACGCAGCGGTCCTCGGCACCCTGCGCCGCGACGAAGGCGGACTCGACCGCTTCCTGACCTCCCTCACCGAGGCCCACGTCCACGGCACCACCGTCGACTGGACAACCGTCTTCGCCGACACCGGCGCCCAGCGCGTCGCCCTCCCCACTTACGCCTTCCAACGCACCCACTACTGGCCGGACTCGCCCGCCGCGGCACTTGTCGAGGCCATCGACCCGGACGACGCCGCCTTCTGGGAGGCCATCGAGCACCAGGACCTGGACGCGCTCGCCCAGACCCTCGGACGTGTCGACGAGCCCACCGCGGCCTCGCTCGAAACCGTGCTGCCCGTCCTGGCTGCCTGGCGCCGCCACCGCCGCGAGCGTTCGGCCTCCGGTTCCTGGCGTTACCAGATCACCTGGAAGCCACTCCCGAGCGCCCTCGAAGCCTCGCTGACGGGCCGTTGGCTGATCGCCGTACCCGCGAACCTCTCCGCCGACGACACCCTGATCGTCGAGACCGTCGCCGCGGGCCTGGCCCGGCACGGCGCCCAGACCGCCCGCATCACCGTCTCCGGCGGCGCTCCCGACCGCGAGGAGCTCGCCGGCCTGCTCGCGGGCGACTGGAACCTGGCCGGTGTGCTCTCCCTGCTCTCCCTGGCCGTCGGCACGCACGACGATCACCCGGGCGTGCCCGCGGGGCTGGCCGCCGAGCTCACCCTCGTCCAGGCACTGAACGACGCCGGAGTCGAGGCACCTCTGTGGTGCGCCACGCACGGCGCGGTGGCCACCAGCGGCGCCGACCCTCTGCTCAACCCCGCCTGTGCCGCCGTCTGGGGGCTCGGCCAGGTCGCGGCCATCGAGCAGCCCGCCACCTGGGGCGGCCTGGTCGACCTGCCCGTCGTCGTGGACGAGCGTGCCGCCGACCGGCTGGTGGGGCTCCTCGCCGGACGCGACGGCACCGAGGACGCGTTCGCCGTACGCACCGCAGGCGTGCTGGCCCGCCGTCTGACCCGCGCACCGCTCGCCGCCGAAGCGGACGAGTGGTCGCCGCGCGGCACCGTCCTGATCACCGGCGGCACCGGGGCCCTCGGCGGGCACGTCGCCCGCTGGCTGGCCCGTAACGGCGCCGAACACCTCGTACTGACCAGCCGCCGCGGCCTCGACGCCCCCGGCGCGGCCGAACTGCGCGACGAACTCACCGCGTTGGGCACCTCGGTCACCATCGCGGCCTGCGACGTCGCCGACCGCGACGCGCTGGTCTCCGTACTCGCACGGATTCCCGCCGAGTACCCGCTGACCGCCGTCGTCCACACGGCGGGTGTGCTCGACGACGGCGTCCTGCCCTCGATGAGCCCCGCCCGCTTCGCGCAGGTTCTCGATTCCAAGGCGACCGCCGCGGCCCACCTGCACGAGCTGACCCAGGACCTCGACCTCGACGCGTTCGTCCTGTTCTCCTCGCTGGCCGGGACGTTCGGCAACGCGGGCCAGGCCAACTACGCCTCCGCCAACGCACTGCTCGACGCACTCGCCCACCACCGCGTCTCCCTCGGCCTCCCGGCCACCTCCATCGCCTGGGGTGCCTGGGGCGGCGGTGGCCTCGCCACCGACCCGCTCATCGCCCAGCGCATGGAGCGCGGCGGCATGCCCGCCATGGACCCCGAGGTCGCGGTCGCCGTCATGGTCAAGTCCGTCGCGGCAGGCGAGGCCTGTGCCGCCATCGCCGACGTCGACTGGGCCGTGCTCGCGCCGGGCCGGCTGGCCACCGGCCGGGCCGCGCTCATCGGTGACATCGACGACGTACGCCGCGCCGCCGCCGCGTTCACCACCCCGGCCGCCCCCGCCGCCGACACCGGCGGCACCGGTGTCCTCGCCGCCCGGCTGGCCGAACTCTCGCCAGCCGACGGCACCCGGATGCTGCTGGACCTGGTGCGCGGCCAGGCCGCCGCGGTACTCGGTCACAGGTCCGACGACGACGTGCAACCGGGCAAGGCGTTCCGGGAGCTCGGCTTCGACTCCCTGACCGCCGTCGAACTGCGCAACCTGCTCGCCGCCACCACGGGGCTCCGTCTGCCGGCCACCCTGGTCTTCGACTACCCGACCCCCAACGAACTGGCCGCCTTCCTGCACGCGGAACTGGCGCCCACCGCAAGCGCCGCCGCCGGGACCGTCGCCGCCCCGGCCCTCCCGGCCGACGCCGACGACCCCGTGGTGATCGTGGGCATGGGCTGCCGCTTCCCGGCCGGTGTGAGCTCGCCCGAGCAGCTGTGGGACCTGCTCGCCGCAGGCACCGACGCGATCTCGCCGCTCCCCGGCGACCGCGGCTGGAGCCTGGAGCAGTACTACGACGCCGACCCGAACAAGCCCGGCGCCTCGCACGTCCGCGAAGGCGGATTCATCGATGCCATCAGCGAGTTCGACCCCGCCTTCTTCGGGATCTCGCCGCGCGAGGCCCTCGCCATGGACCCGCAGCAGCGGCTTCTGCTGGAGACCGCCTGGGACGCCTTCGAACGCGCCGGCATCGACCCGACCTCGCTCAAGGGCAGCCGTACCGGCGTGTTCGTCGGCACCAACGGCCAGGACTACGCCAACCTGCTGATCGGCTCCACCGAGGGCGTCCAGGGCTACGTGGCCACCGGCAGCTCCGCCAGCGTGCTCTCCGGACGCATCGCCTACACCCTTGGTTTCGAGGGCCCCGCGGTCTCCGTCGACACGGCCTGTTCCTCCTCACTCGTCGCGCTGCACTGGGCCGTCCAGGCACTGCGGACCGGCGAATGCGAACTCGCCGTCGCGGGCGGCGTCACCGTCATGTCCACCCCGGGCGTGTTCCTGGAGTTCAGCCAGCAGGGCGTACTCGCCGCCGACGGACGGGTGAAGGCCTTCGCGGACTCCGCCGACGGCACCGGCTGGGGCGAGGGCGTGGGCGTCCTGCTCGTCGAGCGACTGTCCACCGCCCGTCGTAACGGCCACCAGGTCCTCGCCGTCGTAGCCGGTTCCGCCGTCAACCAGGACGGCGCCTCCAACGGCCTGACCGCCCCCAACGGCCCGTCCCAGCAGCGTGTCATCCGCCAGGCCCTGGCCAACGCCGGGCTGTCCGGCGGCGAGGTCGACGCGGTCGAGGCACACGGTACGGGGACGACGCTGGGCGACCCGATCGAGGCACAGGCGCTGCTCGCCACGTACGGCCGTGAGCGCGCCGAGGGCGGGGAACCCCTGCTGCTCGGCTCGATCAAGTCGAACATCGGTCACACCCAGGCCGCGGCCGGTGTCGCGGGCGTCATCAAGATGGTCATGGCCATGCGCCACGGCGTACTCCCGAAGACCCTGCACGTCGACCAGCCCTCCACCCAGGTGGACTGGGAGGCCGGCGCGGTCGAGCTGCTCACCGGGAACCGGGACTGGCCCGAGACGGGCGACCGTCCGCGTCGCTCCGCCGTCTCCTCCTTCGGCATCAGCGGCACCAACGCGCACGTCATCCTCGCGCAGGCACCGGCCGGGCCGGAGCAGGCCGCCGATCCGGACCCGACGTCCGGGGCGCTGCCACCGCTGGTCCCGTTGGTGCTGTCGGCCAGGTCGGACCAGGCCCTGGCCGGTCAGGCCGAGCGGCTTCTCGCCCGGATCCGTGAGGACGGCGGATCCTCGCTCGTCGACATCGGCCACTCGCTGGCCACGCACCGGGCCCAACTGGAGCGCCGCGCCGCCGTGGTGGCGGCGGACCGCGCCGAACTCCTGCGCGGCCTGGAGGTCCTGGCCGCCGGAGCGACGGCCGCGGGAGTGGTGAAGGGCCAGGCGGCTGCCGGTCGTTCGGCGTTCCTGTTCTCGGGTCAGGGTTCGCAGCGGTCGGGGATGGGGCGTGAGCTGTACGAGGCGTATCCGGTGTTCGCGGACGCGTTCGACGCGGTGTGTGCGGAGCTGGACCGTCATCTCGATCGGCCGGTGAGGGAGGTGGTGTTCGGTGGGTCGGAGTTGATCGACCAGACCGTCTACACCCAGGCGGGCCTGTTCGCGATCGAGGTCGCGTTGTTCCGGCTGCTGGAGCACTGGGGTGTGACCCCGGACTACCTCCTCGGCCACTCGATCGGTGAGCTGGCCGCCGCACATGCGGCGGGCGTCTGGTCCCTGGAGGACGCGGCGGCACTGGTCGCCGCCCGGGGCCGGCTGATGCAGGCACTGCCCACCGGCGGTGCCATGGTCGCGGTCCAGGCCGCCGAGGCCGAGATCCTGCCGCTCCTCACGGAGGACGTTTCGATCGCCGCGATCAACGGCCCGAATTCCGTGGTCGTCTCGGGCGGCGAGGACGCCGTACTGGCCATCGCGTCCGGCTTCGCCAAGACGAAGCGCCTGCGCGTCAGTCACGCCTTCCACTCACCGCGCATGGAACCGATGCTGGCCGAGTTCAGGGCGGTCGCCGAGGGCCTGACCTTCCACGCCCCACAGATCCCCATCGTCTCCAACCTCACCGGTGAACTCGCGGGCGAGGAACTGCTGTCGGCCGACTACTGGGTGGACCACGTCCGCCAGGCCGTCCGCTTCCTCGACGGCATGCGCCACCTGGAGTCCCAGGGCGTCACGACGTACCTGGAACTCGGCCCCGGTGGCGCGCTCGCCGCGATAGGCCAGGACTGCCTCGTCGAACCCCGTAAGAAGGTGCTGATCCCCGCCCTGCGCAAGGCTCTCGACGAGCCGCGCAGTGTCATCGGCGCGCTCGCCGACGCCCATGTGCACGGCGCGGCCCTGGACTGGAGCCGCTTCTACGCCGGAACCGGTGCCCGGCGCGTCGACCTGCCCACCTACGCCTTCGACCGCCAGCGGTACTGGCCGCAGGCCCCCGAGCAGCCGGTGCTGCCCGCTCCGGCCGCCGCGCCCGCCGAGCACGCGGTCGACACGGCCCTGTGGGAAGCCATCGACTCCGGCGACCTCTCGGCCCTCCTGGCCGGAATCGGCCTGACCGGTGACGTCCCGCTCAAGGACGCCCTCCCCGCCCTGTCCACCTGGCGCCACCGACGGCGCCGACAGGACATCGTGGACAACTGGCGCTACGAGGCGGTCTGGCAGCCCTTCGCCGCCCCCACGTCCGGCACCGCGCTCTCCGGCCGCTGGCTGCTGGCCGTCCCCGCGTCCCTCGCCACCACCGAGCTCGCCGAGTGGGCGGAACAGGGCCTGAAGTCGGCCGGCGCCGAGGTCGTCCGGCTGGAGGCCGGTGCCACCGACTTCTCCGCGCACACCGACGCCGTCGGCGTCCTCTCCCTGCTGGGGCTCGACGACACGGCCCTCGACCGGGGCGTGGCCCCCGGCCTGGCCGACACGCTCGCCCTCGTCCAGCGGCTCGGCGAGGCCGGTGTCCAGGCGCCGCTGTGGGCCTTCACCCGAGGAGCCGTCTCCACGGGACCGGCCGACCCGCTGCGCAGCCCCGCCCAGACCCAGGTCTGGGGCCTGGGCCGGGTGGTCGCCCTGGAGCACCCGAAGTGCTGGGGCGGTCTGATCGACCTGCCCGAGACCCTCGACCCCGCCGCCTGGGACCGCGCCGCCGCCCTCCTCGCCGGTTCCGACGGCGAGGACCAGGCCGCGGTCCGCGCCGAAGGGGCCTTCGTACGCCGCGTCGTGCGCGGCCGGACCGGCCCCGACGCCGGCTGGACCGTACGCGGCACCGTGCTGATCACCGGCGGTACCGGCGGACTCGGTGCCAGGGTGGCCCGCTGGGCCGCCGCAGGCGGCGCCGACCGCGTCGTCCTCACCGGCCGGCGCGGCAAGGACGCCCCGGGCGCCGCCGAACTGTGCGCGCAGATAGAGGAGTTGGGTGCCCGCGCCACCGTCGTCGCCTGCGACGCGACCGACCGGACCGCACTCACCGAGCTGGCCCGCTCGCTGGAGGCCGAGGGCACACCGGTCCGCTCCGTGGTCCACACCGCGGGAGTCGGACAGGCCACCGCCCTCGCCGCCATCACCCCGGAGGAACTGGCCGGGGTCCTGGACGCCAAGGTGACCGGCGCGGCCAACCTCGACGCCGTCTTCGCGGACGCCGAGCTGGACGCGTTCGTCCTCTTCTCCTCCATCTCGGCCACCTGGGGCAGCGGCTGGCAGGGCGGCTACGCCGCGGCCAACGCCTACCTCGACGGACTCGCCGAGGAACGCCGCGCCCGTGGCCGGGCCGCCACCTCTCTCGCCTGGGGCCCCTGGGCCGGCGGCGGCCTCGCCCAGGGCGAGGCCGTGGAACAACTGGAGCGCCGGGGCCTGACCCTGATGGATCCGGACACCGCCATCGCGGCCATGGGCCGGGCACTCGCCCTGAATGAGGCGTGCGTCACCGTGGCCGACGTGGCCTGGGAGAAGTTCGCGCCCTCGTTCACCGCCCTGCGCCCCAGCCGGCTGCTGAGCGAGCTGTACGATCCGCGACCCGGCGGCCGGGCCACGGCGGACACCGACCAGGCTCCGGAGGGGGCACAGGAAGCCTCCGCGGCCCTGCACGCGCGGCTGGTCCCCGCACCCGCCGACGAACAGCGGCGCATCCTTCAGGAGCTGGTGCGGGCCGAGGCCGCCCAGGTGCTCGGCTACGCGTCCGCGCATGCGATCGAACCGGACCGGGCCTTCCGCGACCTCGGATTCGACTCGGTGATGGGCATCGAACTGCGCAACCGCCTCAACGAGGCGACCGGGCTCGACCTCGACTCGACGATCGTCTTCGACGAGCCGTCGCCCGAGACGCTCGCCGAGCGCATCCGCCACGAACTGCTGCCGGAGACGGCCGTCGCGACGGACGACCCGGACGGCATCCCGGCCGCCGAACTGGCCGACGGCGACCGCGTCGACGGTGATCGCACCGATCGCAGCGACGAGATCAAGGCCATGGACGTCCAGGAGCTGATCCGCATGGCAATGGAGACGAAGAGCGCATGAGGGCGCGAACGTACAGGGGGAACAGCTGATGGATTCAGGTGCCGACCAGATCGTCGAGGCGCTCCGCTCCGCCCTCGTGGACAACGAGCGGCTGAAACTGCAGAACCAGCGGTTGGCCGACGCGTCGACCGAGCCCATCGCCATCGTCGGGATGAGCTGCCGGCTGCCCGGCGGCGCCGACTCCCCGGAGGCGCTGTGGCAGCTCGTGCTCGACGGCAGGGACGCCGTCTCGGCCGTGCCCACCGACCGGGGCTGGGACCCGGCGTGGCTGCGCGGCCCCGACGAACCGGCGGACGCACCGCTCTCGTTGGAGGGCGGCTTCGTCCACGACGCCCCGTGCTTCGACCCGGCACCGTTCGGGATCAGCCCGCACGAGGCCCTGGCCATGGACCCGCAGCAGCGGCTCCTGCTGGAGGCCACCTGGGAGGCCCTCGAACGCGGCGGCTTCGACCCGACCGCGCTGAAGGGGACACCCACCGGCGTCTTCGTCGGCTGCTCGGCCTCCGGGTACAGCGCGACCATGTACGGCGACGCGCAGGGGAGCGAGTCGTACCTGCTCACCGGCACCGCGGGCGGTGTGCTCTCCGGCCGCATCTCCTACGCCTTCGGCCTGGAGGGCCCCGCCGTCACCGTGGACACGGCGTGCTCGTCGTCGTCCGTGGCGCTCCACCTGGCCGTCCAGTCGCTGCGCAAGGGCGAATGCACGCTCGCCGTCGCGGGCGGCGCCGCCGTCATCGCCACTCCCGGCGTCTTCGCCGAGTTCAGCAAGCAGGGCGGGCTGGCCGCCGACGGCCGCTGCAAGGCCTTCTCCGACGACGCGGACGGCACCGGCTGGGCCGAGGGCACCGGCATGCTGCTCCTGGAGCGGCTCTCGGAAGCCCGCCGCAACGGGCACGAGGTACTGGCCGTCATCCGCGGCTCCGCCGTCAACCAGGACGGCGCGAGCAACGGCCTCACGGCCCCCAGCGGCCCGGCGCAGCGCCGGGTCATCCGGCAGGCCCTCGCCGACGCCCGCCTCACCACGGCCGATGTGGACGTCGTCGAGGCGCACGGCACCGGCACCACCCTGGGCGACCCGATCGAGGCGCAGGCACTGCTCGCCACCTACGGGCAGGGCCGCCCCGAGGACCGGCCGCTGTGGCTGGGCTCCCTGAAGTCCAACATGGGCCACCCGCAGGCCACCGCCGGTGTCGCGGGCGTCATCAAGATGGTCATGGCCATCCGTAACGGCGTACTGCCGCGCACGCTGCACGCCGACGAGCCCTCGACCCACGTCAAGTGGTCGGCGGGCGCGGTCCGGCTGCTCAGTGAGCAGCAGCCGTGGCCCGAGACCGGCCGGGCACGCCGAGCGGGCGTCTCCTCGTTCGGCATGAGCGGTACGAACGTCCACCTCATCGTGGAGCAGGCGCCGGAGGAGGACCCGGCGACGCCGGAGCCGGAGAAGGCAACCGCCGAGGACGGCCTCGCCGTCGTCCCCTGGGTGCTGTCGGCCAAGACCGAGCAGGCTCTGCGCGCCCAGGCCGAGCGCCTGCTCGACCGCGTACGTGAGGACACCGGGACCTCCCTCACGGACATCGGCTACTCCCTCGCCCTGACCCGCACGGCCTTCAACCACCGGGCGGCCGTGGTCGCCGGTGAACGCGCGGACTTCCTCGCCGCACTGAAGTCCCTCGCCGAGGGCACACCGGCAGCCGCGGCCGTGTCCGGCGTGGCCGGCCGGGGATCCCGCCCGGTCTTCGTGTTCCCGGGGCAGGGGGCGCAGTGGGTCGGCATGGCAGTGGGGCTGCTGGACGCCTCACCCGCGTTCGCGGCACGGATGGCCGAGTGCGCGGCGGCGCTTGAGCCGTACACCGACTGGTCGTTGCTCGATGTCGTACGCGGTACGGAGGGCACGCCCGGCCTGGACCGGGTGGATGTGGTCCAGCCCGTGCTCTGGGCCGTGATGGTGTCCCTCGCCGAGGTATGGCGTTCGTACGGTGTCGAGCCGGCCGCCGTGATCGGTCACTCGCAGGGCGAGATCGCGGCTGCGGCGGTCGCGGGCATTCTGTCGCTGGGCGACGCGGCGAAGGTGGTGGCGCTGCGCAGCCGGGCGATCATCGCGCTCGCGGGCCGGGGCGGCATGGTGTCGGTGGCCCAGCCCGCAGCGTGGGTGCGGCAGAAGATCGCGCTCTGGGACGGCCGTATCTCCATCGCCGCCGTCAACGGGCCCTCCTCCGTCGTCGTCTCCGGCGACCCGGAGGCCCTGGACGAGCTGGTCACCGACTGCCGGACCAACGAGATCCGCGCCCGCAAGATTGATGTGGACTACGCCTCCCACTCCGCCCACGTCGAGGAGATCGAGACCGAACTCGCCCGACTTCTGGCGGGTGTTGAGCCCGGCGCGGGCGATGTGGCCCTGTACTCGTCCCTCACCGGAGCCGTCCTGAGCGGTACGGAGATGGGCTCGGGGTACTGGTACGACAACCTCCGCGAGACCGTCGAGTTCGAGCAGGCCACCCGGGCCGCCCTGGCCGACGGGCACTCCGTGTTCATCGAGGTCAGCCCCCACCCGGTCCTCGCGATCGGCCTCCAGGGCACCGTCGAGAACGTCGGCGCCGATGCCGCGGTCCTCGGCACCCTGCGCCGCCAGGAAGGCGGCCATGACCGGTTCCTGACCTCGCTGGCCGAGGCCCACTGCCACGGCACGACCGTCGACTGGACGGCCGTCTTCGCGAACACCGGCGCCACCCGCGTCGCCCTCCCCACCTACGCCTTCCAGCGCACCCACTACTGGCCGGCCCCGCCCGCGCCCGGCACCTTCTTCTCGGCCCCCGCGCCCTCGGGCGAGCCGGCCGATGCGCTCGACGAGGAAGAAGTGTCCCGGGCGAGCGGGGAGTTCGCCGCGCGGCTGAGGGACGCACCGGCCGCCGAAAGGCACTGGCTGCTCGTCGGTCTGGTGACGCAGCACGCCGCCGCCGTCCTGGGCCACGACTCGGCCGAGGCCATCGAGAAGGACACCAACTTCCTGGAGCAGGGCTTCGACTCCCTGACCGCGCTCAGGATGCGCAACAACCTCCAGCAGGTCCTCGGCGTCACCCTGTCGCCGACCCTGCTGTTCGACCACGCCACCCCGGTCCGGCTCTCCCGCCACCTGGCCGAGCGGCTGCTCGGCGCCGAGGCCGGGGCCGAGGGCGGCGAGGACGCGGACGAGACTCCGCAGACCGGTGCCAACGGCCTGCTCGGACAGCTCTTCCGGCACAGCCGGGACATCGGCAGGCCCGTGGAATACACGGAACTGCTGATCAACCTGGCCTCCTTCCGCCCGACCTACGAGGACCACGCGAGCCTGGAGACACCGCACCGCGCGGTCCCGCTGGGCCGGTCCGACGGGGAGCGGGAGCGCCCGGCGCTGATCAGCTGCTGCACCATGTCGATGCTGTCCGGCGCCCACGAGTACGCACGCCTGGCGGCGGGCTTCCGCGGGGTGCGGGACGTCTATGCCCTCCCGCACCCCGGGTTCGGGGCCGGCCAGGACCTGCCCGCGAGCCGCGACACACTGCTGCGGACCCACGCGGACACGGTCCTGCGGACCGTCGGCGACCGCCCGTTCGTCCTCACCGGGCATTCCGGCGGCGCCATGGTCGCCAACGTCCTCTCGCTGGAACTGGCCAGGCAGGGCCGCGCCCCCGACGCCGTGGTCCTCATGGACAGCTACCCCGTCGACAGCGAGGTGCTCGTCAACTGGATCCCGCAGATGCTCGACGGAATGGTCGAACGGGACAGCGCGTACACGCCGATGGACGACTACCGGACCACGGCGTGGGCGGCGTACCTCCAGTTCTTCTTCGACTGGAAGGCCCAGCCGCTCGACGTACCCACCCTCCTGGTCCGCGCCGCCGACCCGCTCGGCACCATCCCCGAGGACGCCGACTGGCGCGCCCAGTGGCCGTACGAACACGACGTGGTCGATGTCCCCGGCGACCACTTCACCATGCTGGGCGACCATTCGGAGGACGTCGCCAAGCGCATCCAGGAGTGGCTGAACGACCGGGGCCTGTAGACGGTCCCTGACGATCCCGCCTGCCGCGAGGCGTCCGGCACGGCCAAGGACGGTCGGGCCGGGCCGCGGGCCTGGTGGCCCGCTCCCGGCTCCGGTCCAGCACGGTCCGCGTCCGCTGCGGGCCGCTGCGCCGGCCGGACCAGCCAGTGAGCGGGTGCAGCACCTGTGCGGGCTCGGGCACACGGCCATCGACGCGTAGCACACGCATAGGGCGCGCCACGCTCACCGATTTCAAGAGCGCCATTTCGGTGAGCACCCCCGCCGCGCGGTGAGCATCATCCAGGTCGCGGCAGGGTTCACGGCAACACCGTAGGCGTCAAAGGGCGCCACGAAGCTGAGCACCTACTTGGCCGAACGGGCCAACGGCCCGAGGCCGGCGAGTTGGTGATGCCGGTGGGGCGGCAGTGGGCGGGGCGGACACCGGTGGCGGTGAACGCGGAGGAAGAGGGTCCGCTTCAGCTGTCTGTTGCCACGGAGGAAGAGCTGTTCACCGAGGCATGGAAGGCAGGACAGCCCCCCGGCAGCCGGGCCCGGACGGTCTGCCCTTCACCGCCCGCCTGACCCACCGCACGGCGGCCGGCACCTGGACTCAACGAGGGCGAAGGCCGGTACTTCTGGTTGTGGCGGCAGAACGCCTACGCCTTCATGGGACATGCGATTGGATGGCCTCATCATTCCTGCGAACGCAACGAGCCCGCCCGGGTATTGCGCGCATATTCGTCATGAAGCAGAGGGAGCAGTCGATGAGCGAACCGTCCCCGACCCCGTCGGGATCCGGAGTGCCGCCCGCGGCCCCTCTTCCCCCGGGCCGCCCGCCGACACCGTCTCCCGATCCCGGCGGGCCCGGCGGGGATCCGCGACCGGGGCCGCCGAGTCGCCGCATTTCCGAATGGGCGGCGCTGATTTCCGCAGTGGCCG
This sequence comes from Streptomyces sp. NPDC059832, assembly GCF_042731715.1. Taxonomy (NCBI): domain Bacteria; kingdom Bacillati; phylum Actinomycetota; class Actinomycetes; order Kitasatosporales; family Streptomycetaceae; genus Streptomyces; species Streptomyces sp. NPDC059832. Next base: position 278,921 of record NZ_JBHWIY010000001.1, read on the forward strand.
CGGTTCTCGGACTCCTGCTGGGATTCTTCGGCCTGCCCACGGTCGTGAACTCTCCCACCGCCAGGGTTGCCCGGCCGGCCGTCACTGTCACCGTTACCGCGCCGCCTCTGCCCGCGAGCGGTGGGTCGGTAGCGGAGCCGACCGACGCCGCATCTCCGGCGGGCCCCGTCGAACCGATACATACGAAGAACATCCACATGACCATCCGGTACTACCTGTCTTTCTCCCTGGATCCCGTCAAACCCCGTGAAGGGGAGGGAGACTTCAACTTCTTCGCCCTCGGGGACGGCGAGATCAACTCGACCGGAGGCACAGTGGTACGGCTGGATCCGGGCCAGAAGGGCTCGCTGGACGTCTGCACCTCCGACACCCGCTATGCCAGTCGGCTCGAGGTCGCCGAGCTGACACCGGGAACCCAACTCTGCGTTGTCAACAAGGCCAATGTCGGACTCATCGAGATCCGTGCGCTGCCCGACCCCAACGCCGCCAGCTCCTACCTCACTTTCGACGCCACGATCTGGCGTCAGGCGGTCCGCCCCGAGGGAACCGACTGAAGCGGCCCATGAGGCATGGAGCTCTTCCCCGCTGCATGCGGGGGGTTGCCGGGGGCGGGGTGGGGGCCGCAGAAGGTGCCGTCGCGGAGTATCGCGAAGAGTACGTCGGTTCGTTGTCCGGCGAGGTAGAGGCGGGCCCAGGTTCTGTCGTCAAATGCCACGCCCACGCCCGAACCAGCGGACGGCGCGGGCGATCTGACGCTTCACCCATCGCCCCGGCAGGCCGGGGGCTTGCTCGTGCGATCATACGGGCGGCTTTCGATGGACCGTTTGCACGGTCAACTGGTCAGAGGGTCGAGCGATCGAGCCATCGAGCCCTTGGGCATCGAGCAATCGAGCGAGAACGGGAGTGCGGTGTGAGCGGGGCCGGGGGCAGGACGGGTCGTCCGTGTCCGAAGAGGAGTGGGAGCGGTTCCTCCGTGAATCGGTGACGGGTGCGGCCGGGGCTCCTGTGGAGCCGTCGGCGCGCGCCCGTGAGGTGGAGCGGCGGCTGCGGGAGCGCTCCGGGCAGCCGAAAGGCTGGCGTACGTACTCACCGGCCCGGCCCCGACGCAGGACAGACTGGTACGTGACCGGGCTGGTGGCGGTAGTGGCCCTCCTGGTCGTGGCGCTCTTCCCGCAGCAGGCATGCTGACTGCCGCCTCGACGCGGCGTTCGGACCGAAGCGTCTCGGCCCCGTGCTCGCCCGCCCCGGGCGTGCGTCAGCGCAGGCTCTCCGCGACCTCCGCGACGTGCCGGAGGGTCGGGCGGGCGATGAAGCGTGCCAGGTGGGACATGAACTCCTTCTCCCGCTCCGGGGGCACCAGTTGCGAGGCCACCCGCGCCAGCATCGTCAGCAGGGTCACCGAGTCGCCGCCCAGCGCGTGGAAGTCCGGCTCCTGGCCCAGCCGGGCCGCGGGCAGGCCCAGCGTGTCGGACCAGATCTCCGCCACGGCCGCCTCGACGCCCGCACGCTCCCCGGCCGTCTCCGCCGATGCCGCCGGCGGTTCCCCGGACGTCTCGAACGGTGTGGGCAGCGCGGAGACGTCGACCTTGCCGTTCGGCGTGAGCGGCAGCTCCGGGATGACCAGTGTCGTGCCGGGGACCATGTAGCGCGGCAGCCGCTCGGCCACGTACGCGGCGAGCGCGTCGGTCGGCACCTCCCCGTCGAGCACGACCCACGCGTACAGCGCCTTGTCGGTCGTCCCCGGGCGCGGCAGGCCCGCGACGAAGGCACTGGCCACCGCCGGGTGCTCCTCCAGGGTGTGGGCGATCTCCGCCGGCTCCACCCGGTGGCCGTGCACCTTGACCTGCTCGTCGGTACGGCCCGCCGACTCCAGCTCGCCGGAGGGCAGCAGCCGGGCCAGGTCACCGCTGCGGTAGACACGGGTGCCGTCGGCGAGGCGCAGGAAACGCTCCGCGTTCAGATCCGGGCGGCCCCGGTAGCCGCGGGCGAGCTGGTCCCCGGCCAGGAACATCTCGCCGACCTCGCCCGGCTCCACGAAGCAGCCGCGCGCGTCCAGCAGATGGATGTGGGTGCCGGGGGTCGGCAGGCCGATCGGGACCGACGGCAGCTCGGCATCGCGCGCCGGGTCGAACTCCCGGGACATGCAGCCGATCGTCGTCTCCGTCGGACCGTACTCGTTGAAGATCCGGCACTGCGGGCCGAAGATCTCCTGGGCCCGCGCGGCGACCGAGCCGCGCAGCAGCTCGCCCCCCGCGACGACCGCACGGAAGCCCGTGGGGCGCAGCCCCAGCCGGCTGATCAGGTCGAGGTGGGTCGGGGTGAGCTTGAGCGCGTTGGCCCCCGAGGAGGTCAGCATCTCCCGCAGCACCACATGGTCGAGGTCGTCCGGGACCAGGGTGATGGAACCACCGGCCAGCAGCGGCAGGAACAGCGCCGTGTTGGACAGGTCGAACGCCAGCGAGGTGAAGAGCGGGTAGCAGGTCGTGTCGTCCACGCCGTAGGTGCGGATCGCCCAGTCGGCGAACACCGTCAGCTCGGCGTGCTCGATCTCCACACCCTTGGGGCGGCCCGTCGAACCGGACGTGTAGATGATGTACGCGAGATCGCCGGGCCGTACGTCGTCGCCGGCGGCCGGGCGGCCCCCGCGGTCGGCGAGATCCTCCAGGACCGCGGCCTCGCAGCCCACCGGCACCAGGTCGCGCTTGGCGAGCGCCCGGTCGACCAGGCAGACGCTCGCTCGGGCGTCCCGCAGCAGACCGGACAGGCGCTGGTCGGGATGGGCCGGGTCCAGCGGCAGATACGCCGCTCCGGCCTTCAGGACGCCCCAGATGCCCGCCATCGCCGCGACGGTCCGCCCCGCCGCCAGCCCCACGACCGAACCGCGGCCCAGCCCCCGGTCCCGCAGCTCCGCCGCGATGGCGTCCGCCTTGCGGCTCAGCTCCGCGTAACTGACCGGCCCCTCCGGCCCGTTCAGCGCGATGGCGTCCGGGGTGCGGGCCGCCTGCGTCTCGAACTGCTCCACCACCGTCCCGGTCCGGGTCAGCGGCAGGGCCGGGGCGTTGCCCGCCCACTCCCTACGGTGAGCGGGCGACAACTCCTCCTCGATCGCGTCGAGAAGCGCCTCCGCCCGCTGGGCGGTACCGGGACCGTCGTGCCAGCCGATGGTGATCTCCGTACGGCCGTCGAACTCCAGCAGGTCGACCTCCGGCGGACCGACCGGACCGGAGTTCGGCAGGGCGAACACATCGGTGGCCCGGAACGCGGAGGTGCTCAGCGCGTCCGGGCTGATCTTCCCCATGCTGGAGAGCGTCGCGAGGGCGGAGTACTTGTTCTGTGCGGCCGAGTACGCGTCGAGTTCGGAGATCTGACGGCGCAGGATGTCCAGCGGCACGGTCGTCATGACGGTGTCGGCGCGGGCCGCCAGGTCGTGCCCCTCGGCCAGCAGTGTCAGCATCCGCTCATGCGCCTCCTCCCACCCCGCGTCGGCGTCCACCTCGAACAGCGGATTGTGGGTGAGGTTGCCCGTCGAGCGCAGCTCGGGCGCGTACCGGCGCAGGTCCACCGGAACCATGAAACGCCCGGTCCGCACACCGCGGGCCCGTGCGATGGCGAGCGCCACCTTGGCGACCGCACCGGGGTGCGAACCGTCGATGGTGCGACGGCGCCAGAAGAAGCCCCGGTTCTCGCCGCCGGTGGCCCGGCGGCCCAGCGCGGACGGCCAGTCCAGATCCGCCTGGATACCGGGGGAGGACTTCACGCCCGCCGCGTCGAGCCGGTCGAGCAGCTGCGCCTCGCTCACCGCGTCCGGCGCCCCGAACAGCGGCTCGCCGCGCAGCGCCCGGAACACCTCTTCGGCCCAGAACATCAGGCCCTTGCCGTCGAGCGCGCCGTGGAAGGCACGGAAGACGATGTGCGTACCACCGGGGTGCCCCGACAGCAGCACCTCACAGGTGGGACCGCCGTCGCCCATCAGCGGGCGGTGCAGGTCCGGTGCGTCGGCGGCCGGGTCCAGGCTGCCCTCGGGCAGCTCCCGCACGGCCGGTGCCGCACCGCTGTCCGTCCAGGTCATGCCCGTGCGGGTGAGCCGGGTGCCGGGGCAGGAGAGCGCCGCCCGCTCGACGGCGGCGGCCAGCTCGGGCCGGCTGACGAGCCCGGTGCCCTGCACGAACAGATGCATGACACCGGGCACCGAGTCCGGATAGACCAGGAACCAGGCCTCCATGGGGGAGACCGGCCGACTGTAGATGGTGGGGTCCGCCCCGATGGGCATGGTGTGCTACCTCTCCTTGGCGTTCAGCGGGTCCGGAGTGTTCAGCTGGTCGGGGTGTTCAGCGGGTCGGGCGCGGCGCTCTGCAGCACCTGGCCGCCGTCCGGCCGCGACGCGCGCGACCTCCGGTGGTCGATGTGTACGAAAATCCGCTGGAGCCAGCGGTCAGCGCCGTCGTAGCGCGGCTGGAACGCGTTCCGGCCGTGCAACGCCATCCGGTTGTCGACCAGTGCGAGGTCGCCCGGCGCCAGCAGGAGTTCCTGGTAGCTGTGATCGACCGCCTTCTCCAGCAGGAGCAGCGCGTCGGCCGCGGTGTCGTCCAGCGCCGTCGTGCTGCTGAAGTCGACCGTCAGATCCGGGTCGTCGCCGCTGCCGGTCAGGATGCCGCGCGGCTCCTCGCTGCCGGGCGGCATGGCGAACGACGCCGGCGCGGCGATCGTGAAGCGCGGCTCGTGCAGAATCGCCCGGACCGGCTCCGGGAGCAGCGGCACGATGCGGCGGACCGACGCTATCCGCAGCTTCGCCACGTTCGCGTGGTCGTTGCGTACGCACATCAGGCCGACGAAGTCCGGGCGCAGCGGGTGGAAGGCGTTCTCCGTGTGCATGTTCAGCTTGGTGGAGCCCGCGTTGCCCTGGAAGCTCTCCATGCCGGGCACCGGGACCACGTCCTGCACCAGGGCGCCGGACTTCTCCTTGTCGAAGGCGACCACCTCGCCCAGTGCCATGCCGATGAGGGCGAGGGCCGCAGCCGGCACCGTGACGGTGCGCTGCACCGAGCCGGCGACGGACGGCGTGGCCGGCGTCCCGCCGGGCGCGTGCTGCGGCAGGTTGCGCAGCAGCAGCATCGCGTCGGTCCCCGGGTCCCAGGTGAACTGCCGCAGCCGGGCCCGCAGCCTGGGCGGCAGCTCGCTCGACAGTGAACGGGCGGCGGCGATCCAGTGGGGGTCGTCGATCAGGTGGGGAGCCGTACCGGACAGGTCCTCGGCCAGGGCGGTGAGTTCGGCTTTCTCCGCATCGTCCAGGTGCAAGACCGGGTCGACGATGCTTGCCACCTCCGTATGGGAAGACATAAGTCTCCATTCGTTGTCGAGATGTCGTGAGCGAATGCCAAGTGCTTTTCGAGCAGGCTACGAGCGCCCCGAAACGTGGGCAACCCTTATCGGTAGGGGTGTCACCCCTACCGTTAAAGGACACTTGCTGCAAGGACACTTGGTGCCACATCGGAAGCCGGAGTTCGCTCTGCGGGCCGCGCTACGGTGGCTGCGATCACAGCTCTTTGGCGGCGGCCGATAATTGCGCCAAAAATAAGTTCCGGCAGCCTGTCGGCCACGGTCAAGGATTCATAATTCGAGCAATCGGAAGCGTTGATGACCTTGAGCGCACAGACGACGGAAATAGAACCTTCGCAGATCTCCGGATCACTGGAGTACACGGATGGAACATTCACCGGAATGGAGTTCGGTGAATTCGGGCGGGCGGCGGCGTTCAAGCGGAGTCGCCCCCGTGTCGGCCACATCTCGTTCCTGAACTGCCTGCCCCTGTACTGGGGCCTCGCGAAGACCGGCAGCCTGCTCGACCTCGACGTCACCAGGGCGAGCCCCGAGATCCTCAGCGCCGCCCTGGCCGAGGGCCGGCTGGACATGGGCCCGATCAGTGTCTTCGAGTACCTCAAGCACGCCGAGGACCTGGTCGTCCTGCCGGACATCGCGATCGGCAGCGACGGCGACGTCCAGTCCTGCCTGATCTTCAGCAAGGTGCCGCTCGACGAACTCGACGGCGCGAAGGTCGCCCTCGGCTCGGCCAGCCGCACCTCCGTCCGCCTCGCCCAGCTGCTGCTCGGCGAGCAGATCGGGGTGAACCCCCGGTACGAGGTCACCGAGCCCGACCTCGGCGTGATGATGCGCGACGCCCAGGCCGGCGTGCTCATCGGCGATGTCGCGCTGCGCGCCGCCCTGTACGAGGCTCCCCGGCTCGGCCTGCAGGTGCACGACCTCGGCGGCATGTGGCGGGACTGGACGGGACTGCCCTTCGTGTTCGCCGTCATGGCCGTCCGACGGGAATTCCTGGCCCGCGAACCCGAAATGGTCCACCGCGTCCACGAAGACCTCAGGGTCGCGCGGGATCTCTCCCTCCAGGAGATCGACCTGATCTGCGAACAGGCCGCCGAATGGGAGACGTTCACCTCGGAGACGCTGAAGGACTATTACCTGAACGGACTCGACTTCGATTTCGGTCCACGACAGCTCGCCGCCCTCACCGAGTTCGCCCGCAGGGTGGGCGGACCGGACGCCGGATTCCCCGCGGACCTGCGCATCGATGTCCTCGGACTGCACCCGCAGGGGCCGCACAGGGGGTGACAGGGGTTCAGCCCCGAATCCGGGCGGATCACACTGTCCGCAACACTCCGGGCCGGAGTCCGCCGCTCGGTGTACGAGGGCCAAGAGGGGCCGAATCGAGAGACGGATATGGTGACATGCTGCGTGCCGAGCTGATCCGCCCATTCCCTGAAATTCTCCAGGGGCACGCCGAACGGTCCGGCGGGAAAACGGCATTCCGCGACGCGCGCAGGGCCGTCACGTACGCCGGCCTGGAGCAGCGCACCGGCCGGATCGCCGGACATCTGGCGGCTCTCGGGCTGGAACCCGGGGACCGCGTCGTGATCCTGCTCGGCAACCGCGTCGAGACCGTCGAGAGCTATCTCGCGGCGATCCGCGCCGCGGCCGTGGGCGTCCCCGTCAACCCGCACTCCGCCGACACCGAGCTCGCGCACATCCTCGCCGACAGCGGCGCCCGCGCCGTCATCACCGACCCCGCACACGTCGCCCAGGTCCGGCGCGCCCGGCGTGCCCGGAGCGCCGGAGACCGGGAACCCGTCCTCGTCGTAGTCCCGGACACCGGCCTTCCGGACGGTGCCGTTGGACCCGGCACCGTCTGCTACGAGACGCTCGCCACCACCGAACCCGTCGCCCCTGCCCGGGACTCCCTCGGCCTGGACGACATCACCTGGCAGCTGTACACCTCCGGAACCACCGGCAGACCCAAGGGCGTGCTGTCCACCCAGCGCAGCGCCCTGTGGTCCGTCGCCGCCTCGTACGCGCCGATCGCGGGACTCTCCGCCGAGGCCCGGGTCGTCTGGCCGCTCCCGCTCTTCCACAGCTTCTCCCACATCGCGTGCGTCGTCGGCGTGACCGCGGTCGGCGCCACCGCCCGCATCCTCGACGGCTTCTCGGCCGAGGACGTCGCGGCCGCCGTACGCGAGGAGTCCGCCACCTTCCTCGCCGGCGTCCCCGCCCTCTACCAGCACCTCGTCGACGCCGCCGACGGACAGTCCCTCAACGGCACCGGCCTGCGCACCTGCCTGGTCGCCGGCGCCATCACGACCGCCGCCCTCCAGACGGCCTTCGAAACCGCGTACGGCGTACCGCTGCTCAACCTCTACGGCAGCACCGAGGCCTGCGGCGCCATCACCATGAACACCGCCACCGGCCCCCGCGTCGAGGGTTCCTGCGGCCTGGCCGTCCCCGGCCTCGACGTACGACTCGTCGACCCCGACACCGGACGGGACAGCGCACCGGGCGCCGAGGGCGAGATCTGGGTCAAGGGCCCCAACGTGATGGCCGGTTACCACAACCGGCCCGAGGCCACCGCCGAAGTCCTCACCGGCGGCTGGTACCGGACCGGCGACCTGGCCCGCCGCGCCCCGTCGGGCCACTTCACCATCAGCGGCCGTCTGAAGGAACTCATCATCCGCGGCGGCGAGAACATCCACCCCACCGAGGTCGAGGACGTCCTGCGCGCCGTGCCCGGCGTCGCGGACGCCGCCGTCACCGGAAAGCCGGACACCGTCCTCGGCGAAGTCCCGGTGGCCTTCCTCGTCCCCGGCCCCGGCGGCCTGCCCGCCCCCGCCGAGCTCCTCGCCGCCTGCCGGACCCACCTCTCGTACTTCAAGGCCCCGCACGAGTTCCACGCGGTCGACCGCATCCCCCGTACCGCCTCGGGCAAGATCACCCGCCACGCCCTCCTCGGCCACCCCGCCCGCCTCCTGGCCACGTCCACCGCGGACCACATCCTCCACCGTCCCCGCTGGTCCCCCCTCCCGGCCCGGTCCGGCAGCCGGACCGCCTCCGACGCAGCGGAGACCTGGGCCGTGCTCGGACCGTCCGGGGCGGCGTCCGGAGCCGTCTTCGGTACCGGGCAGGCGTCCGCGCTGCGGAACGCGGGCGCCACCGTGCGTACGTATCCCGACGCGGCCTCGCTCACCGCGGACCTGGCCGCCGGTACTCCGGCACCCGACCGGGTCCTCCTCCTGCCCCTGGAGCACACCGGCCCGCCCACCGACCCGGTCACCGTCACGGATGAGCTGACCGCGGTGGTCGACGAACTCCTCGCGTGCGACGCCCTCCAGACCACCCGCCTCGTCGTGGTCACTCACGGCGCCGTGTCCACCGGTGCCGACGACCCGCTCCGCAACCCGGCGCACGCAGCGGCACGCGGAGCCCTGCGCACCCTCGACGACAGCCACCCGGGCCGCTGCACCCGCATCGACCTGGAAGCGCCCGCCCCCGAGAACCAGGACCTGCTCGCTCTCCTCGACGCCGTCGACAGCGGCGTTGCCGAGGGCGCCGTCCGCCACGGCCGGGTTCTCGTTCCCGGACTGCGCGACATCGCCCACATCGGGTCCGGGACATCATCCGACAGCCCGCTCGACCCCCAGGGCACGGTCCTGGTCACCGGCGCCGAGAACCCGGACACGGCCGACCTCGTCCGTCACCTCGTCACCGCCCACGGCGTACGGCGCGTGCTGCTGTCGTACGCCACCGAGGAGCACACGGCGGCGGCCCTGAGCGCCGAACTGGCGGACACGGAAGCCGAGATCACCGCCGCCGCCATCGACCTCGCCGCCATCGACCCCGCCGACCCGGCCGCACTCGCCGCCCTGATTCCGCACCCGCTCTCCCTCGTGGTGCACACTCTTCCCACCGGGCTGCGCGCCGCCGTCGACACCACCCTGCCCCTCCAGCACGTCGCCGGGCCCGCCCGCCTGCTGCTCATCGTCCCGTCGGGCACGGCTCCCGCTGTCGAGGCCTTCGCACACGCCCTCGCCACACAGCGCCACGCACGCGGCCTGCCCACGCTCGCCCTGACCACCGGAGCCGGCCTGGCGGGCCGCGCACGCACGGCCGCGTTCGACGCCGCGCTGCTGCTCGACGACGAACACAGCCTCGTCGCGGACCCCGACGCCACGGCGACGGCCGAGCCCGCGCCGCAGTCCGCCGCACCCGAACCCGCAACGGTCCGGCGACTGCGCGACGAACTCGCGGACCACACCGAGGAGGAACAGCTCCGGAGCCTCCTCGACCTCGTCCGCACCGAGGCCGCCGAGGTCGCCCAACTGCCCACGACACACGAGATCGAGCCCGACCGGGCGTTCAAGGACCTCGGTTTCACCTCCCAGGCGGCCGTCCGGCTCCGCAGCCGCCTGACGGCCGCCACCGGCCTCGTCCTCCCGGCCACCCTGGCCTTCGACCACCCCACCCCGGCCGCTGTCGCCCGCCACCTCCACACGCTCCTGACCAGCACAGGCACGGGCGCGGCTACGGGTACCGGCTCGGGCGCGTCGGTCACTCCGGCGGAGCGCACCGCCACCCCCGACGAGCCGATCGCGATCGTCGCGATGGCCTGCCGTCTTCCCGGCGGCATCACCTCGCCGGACGACCTCTGGAAGATGGTCGCCGACGGCGACCACGGCATCACCCCCTTCCCGGAGGACCGGGGCTGGGACCTGACCGCCCTCTACCACCCCGACCCGGAACACCCGGGCACGATGTACGTCCGCGACAGCGGATTCCTGCACGACGCCGCCGAATTCGACGCCCACTTCTTCGGCATCAAGCCGCGCGAGGCCCTGGCCATGGACCCGCAGCAGCGCCTCGTCCTGGAGACCTCCTGGGAGACCCTGGAGCGCGCGGGCATCACCCCGCGCTCCCTGCGCGGCACCCGGACGGGTGTGTACGTCGGCCTCATGAACCACGACTACGCCAGCGACATCGGCGCCGCCCTCGGCGCGGCCGAGGGATACGTGTGCACCGGCACCGCAGGCAGTGTGGCCTCCGGCCGGGTGTCCTACGTCCTGGGCCTGGAGGGCCCGGCGGTGACGGTGGACACGGCCTGCTCGTCGTCGCTGGTCGCGCTGCACCTGGCGGCGCAGGCACTGCGGGCGGGGGAGTGCGACCTGGCGCTCGCGGGCGGCGTGACCGTCATGGCGGGGCCTGGCTCGTTCATAGAGTTCAGCCGCCAGGGCGGCCTGGCCGCCGACGGCCGCTGCAAGCCCTTCTCGGACGATGCGGACGGCACGGGCTGGTCCGAGGGCGTGGGCATGCTGCTGGTCGAGCGGCTCTCGGATGCCCACCGCAACGGTCACCAGGTGCTCGCCGTCATCCGTGGTTCGGCCGTGAACCAGGATGGTGCGTCGAATGGTCTGACGGCTCCGAATGGGCCGTCGCAGCAGCGGGTGATCCGGCAGGCCCTGGCCAATGCGCAGCTCTCGGGTGATCAGGTCGATGTGGTCGAGGCGCATGGCACGGGTACGAAGCTGGGCGACCCGATCGAGGCTCAGGCGTTGCTGGCCACGTACGGCCGGGACCGCCCGGAGGGCCGGCCGTTGTGGCTGGGTTCGTTGAAGTCGAACATCGGTCATACGCAGGCTGCGGCGGGTGTTGCGGGCGTGATCAAGATGGTCATGGCGATGCGTCATGGTGTGTTGCCGCAGTCGCTGAATGTTGGTGTGCCTTCGTCGAAGGTGGACTGGTCGGCGGGCGCGGTGGAATTGCTGGCGGAGGCACGGGAGTGGCCGGAGGTGGGCGGCCGTCCGCGTCGGGCGGGTGTGTCGTCGTTCGGGATCAGTGGGACGAATGCGCACGTGATCCTGGAGCAGGCGCAGGAGGAGCCGGTCGGGCCTTCGGTTGTCGGGTCGGTGCTGCCGGTGGTGCCGTGGGTGCTGTCGGGCAGGTCGGAGCAGGCGCTGGCCGGTCAGGCGGAGCGGCTGTTGGGTCTGGTGGATGGTGTGTCGCCGCTGGATGTGGGCTGGTCGCTGGCTTCGACGCGTGCGGCGTTCGAGCACCGTGCGGTGGTGGTGGGTGAGGAGCGTGGGGCGCTGCTGCGTGCGGTGGCCGAGGGGCGGTCTGTCGCGGGTGTGGTGCGCGGGTCGGTCCAGGGTGGTCGTTCGGCGTTCTTGTTCTCGGGTCAGGGTTCGCAGCGGTCGGGGATGGGCCGGGAGCTGTACGAGGCGTACCCGGTGTTCGCGGATGCCTTTGATGCGGTGTGTGTGGAGCTGGACCGGCATCTCGACCGGCCGGTGAAGGAGGTGGTGTTCGGCGGGTCGGAGTTGATCGACCAGACCGTCTACACGCAGGCGGGCCTGTTCGCGGTCGAGGTTTCTCTCTTCCGGCTGCTGGAGCACTGGGGTGTGACCCCGGACTATCTGCTCGGTCACTCGATCGGTGAGCTGGCCGCCGCGCATGTGGCGGGTGTCTGGTCGTTGGAGGATGCGGCGGCGTTGGTCGCGGCCCGGGGCCGTCTGATGCAGGCCCTTCCGACCGGTGGGGCGATGGTCGCGATCCAGGCGACGGAGGCCGATGTCCTGCCGCTGCTGGTCGACGGTGTGTCCATCGCCGCGCTGAACGGTCCGGACTCCGTGGTCATCTCCGGCGACGAGGACGCCGTACTGACGATCGCGTCGGGCTTCGAGAAGACGAAGCGGCTCCGGGTCAGTCACGCGTTCCACTCGCCGCGCATGGAACCCATGCTCGCCGAGTTCAAGACGGTCGCCGAGGGTCTGGCCTTCCACGCGCCGAAGCTTCCGATCGTCTCCAACCTCACCGGTGAACTCGCCGGTGAGGAGCTGCTGTCGGCCGATTACTGGGTGGATCATGTCCGCCAGGCCGTCCGCTTCCTCGACGGCATGCGTCATGTGGAGGCCCAGGGCGTCACCACGTACCTCGAACTCGGACCCGGCGGCGTCCTCTCCGCGATGGGCCAGTCCTGCGTGACCCGCGACGAGGCCGGTTTCGTACCCGCCCTGCGGAAGAACCGCACCGAGCCCGAGGCACTCACCTCCGCCCTCGCCGAACTCCACGTCCGAGGCACCCGCATCGACTGGACGACGTACTACGCCAACACCGGCGCCCAGCGCACCGACCTGCCCACCTACGCCTTCGACCACCAGCACTACTGGCTGGCGTCCGCAGGCGGTTCCTCCAGGGACCCGAGCAATCTTGGCCTCGATCCGGCCGGACACCCGCTGCTCGGTGCCATGACCGAGATGGCCGGCGCCGGTTCGGCGCTCTTCACCGGGCGCCTCGCTGCCACTTCGCACGCCTGGCTTGCCGACCATGTCGTCATGGGCACACGTCTCGTCCCGGGCACCGCCCTGGTCGAGTGGGCCCTCCATGCGGGCGAGCGTGTCGGTGCCGCCGTACTGGAGGAGCTGACCCTGCAGGCGCCGCTCGTCCTGCCCGAGCAGGGCGCCGTGGCCGTGCAGATCGCCGTGGAAGCCCCGGGGGAGGACGGCCGACGTGTCGTTCGCGTTCACTCGCGTGCCTCCGCCGATATCGGTGGTGCCTGGGTTTCGCATGCCTCGGGTGTGTTGGCTGACACCCCGGCAGCAGACGCCGAGTCCCTCACGGACTGGCCGCCGACCGGGGCTTCCGAGGTCGAGGTCGACGCCGTCTACGAGGAACTCGCCGGACTCGGACTGGAGTACGGGCCGTCCTTCCGCGGCCTGCGTGCCGTCTGGCGGCGCGGCGACGAGACCTTTGCCGAGGTGGCCCTGCCGGAGGCGCTGCGCGACGCCGCTGACGGCTTCGGGCTGCATCCCACGCTCATGGATGCCGCCCTGCATCCCATGGGCCTGGGCACCAGAGCCGAGCTGCCCTTCGCCTGGAGCGACGTACGGCTGCACGCGGTGGGTGCCGAGCGGCTGCGGGTGCGCATCACCCGGACCGACCCGGCCGACCCGGAGAGTTCGGGCGCCTCGGTCGTACTCGCGGACGGTACGGGTGCCCCCGTGGCCTCCGTCGGTTCGCTGGCGCTGCGGCCCGTGACGCGGGAGCAGTTGGCGGCTCGGGCCCATGGTTCGGGAGGTGTGCAGCCCCTGTACCGGATCGGTTGGAGCCCGCTGGACGCGGCTCGGGCCACTGCCGGTGCGGCAGCGGAGGTGGATGTCATCGAGGTGCCGGGCGCCGCCGACGGTGTGGACGCCGTGGCCGACGTACACCATCGGGTGATACGGGCCCTGGAACGGTTGCAGGTGTGGCTGTCCGAGGAGCGTTCTGAGGGCGAGCGGGTGGTCGTGGCCACTCGTGGCGCCGTCGCGATCGAGGGCGAGGTGGTGCGGGACCTCGGCGCAGCCGCCGTGTGGGGTCTCGTACGTTCCGCCCAGTCAGAACACCCCGGCCGCGTCGTGCTCATCGATACGGACCCGGGTCGGGACCAGGACCAGGATCAGGGTTTTGCCGCGCTTGCCGCCGTCGGGGAGCCGCAGCTCGCCGTGCGGGGCCGACAGCTCCACGCCGCCCGCCTGACCCGGACGGCCCCGACCGGGACCGACACCAACACCGGGCGCCCGGATGTCGGGGGCACGGTCCTCATCACCGGCGCCTCCGGCACGCTAGGCGGTCTGATGGCGCGGCACCTCGCCGGAGCCTGGGGCGCTCGGGATCTCGTCCTCGTGAGCCGGCGCGGCGCGCAGGCTCCGGGCGCGGCCGAACTCGTCGCCGAACTGGCAGCCCTCGGCGCCACGGCCCGCTTCGAGGCGTGCGACGTGGCGGACGGGCAGGCCCTCGCCGCGCTCGTCGGCGGAATACGCGCCACGGGCCGGCTCGCCGGTGTCGTGCACACTGCGGGCGTCCTCGACGACGGGGTGTTCGGCTCGCTGACCGGGGAACGCCTCTCGGGTGTGTTCCGGCCGAAGGTCGACGCGGCCTGGCAGCTGCACGAACTGACCGCGGACCTGGACCTCTCCTTCTTCGTCCTGTTCTCCTCCGTCTCCGGCGTGGTCGGGCAGCCCGGTCAGGCCAACTACGCGGCGGCCAACACCTACTTGGACGCGCTGGCGCAGTACCGCAGCGCCCGAGGACTGCCTGCCACCTCCCTCGCCTGGGGGCCGTGGGCCGAGGGCGGCATGTTCGGCAGGATGAGCGAGGCCGACGTACGAAGGCTCAGGCGGTCCGGAATGGTGCCGATGTCGTCGTCCGAGGGGCTGGAGCTGTTCGACACGGCCGTCATGTCCGGTGAGCCCGCCGTCGTCCCTGTCCTGCTCGACCTGCCCGAGTGGCGCCGCGCAGCCGCGGACAGCGGCGCCGTCCCGTATCTGATGCGGTCGCTCGTACGCGTCACACCGCGACGGGCCGCGAACGATTCGGGCGTGGCCACGTCCGAACAGTCGCTGCGGACCCGCCTCGGGGCGCTTGCCCCCGAGGAGCGCCGGGCCGCCGTACTGGAGGTCGTCACCACGGAGGCCGCCGCGGTGCTCGGCCATGCGCCCGGGTACCGGATCAAACCGCAGCAGACCTTCAGCGAGCTGGGCTTCGACTCCCTGACGGCCGTCGAGCTCAGGAACCGGCTCGGCACCGCGACCGGTCTCCGGCTGCCCCCGACGCTGATCTTCAACTACCCGACGGCCGAAGCCCTGGCCGCCCGCGTCCTCGAACTGGCGGCTCCGACCGGGGCCGGTGCCGGCACCGGGGCGGGCGGCATCGGAAGCACCTCGGCACCGGCCGATCCCGGCGCGGAACTGCACCGGCTGGAGGAGGCGTTCGCCGCGCTCACTCCGGAGCGCGTGCGGGAGCTGGCCCCCGACAGCGACGCGATGGACGAGGTGGCGGACCGTCTGAAGACCCTGGCATCGCAATGGCGCGAGGCCAGGGAGGCGCTCGCCGCCACGGCGGAAGACCTCGGCGCACCCGATGGAGCCGGGCCGGAAGACATGCGCGAGGAGCTGGATTCCGCGACGGACGACGAGCTGTTCGCCTTCATCGACCAGCGCTTCAGCGCCTCCTGAACGACAGCACCGACTCAAGGCGGCGTCTCATGAACGACAGCGTCTGCTGAACGACAAAGGGTCTGCCCCGCCGGGGACGGCGGGGCAGACCCGAAGGGGGCTGACGTGCGCGGTGGACTACTCGGCGATCTTGGTACGGCCGACCCACTGGAAGGTCTTGGGCCCCGGTCCGATCCCGGTGCCGGCTTCGACCGCGGCGTCCAGGGGCGTGTAGTGCTCGTACCCGTTGCCATAGCGGATCTTGATCTTCTCGTCGGAGAAGATCACCTCGTTGTAGTCGGCCAGATTTACGGTCCCGGAAAGGTCGACAGGCCCTCCTTCGAGTCGGACGGGGTCCTTCGCCGTATCGGCGGAGAAAGCGATGATATTTGGCATGGGAACACCTCTCGTCTCTCGTCAGATTCTTCTTCGGGCCCTCTGTTCCGGGCACCCCTGATTCCCCCCTATAGGGGGCCAGGGATTTGAGTAGGGGGCACCCTCTCCTGATCTCATGAGGGTAACTATCGTTAATTCGTTTGCCGTTCGGATCGGAATCCCGGACGCCGGAAAAGGCTGGAAGGGAATCTTCTGGTGGAAACCTTGGGGATAGACGCCCGAATGCAGCCCGTATACCGCGCGCTCCTGGAACGGAACGGCCGGCAGGCGGCCGAACTCGCCGCCCGCCTCGGCCAGGACGAGGACAGCGTCCACGAGGCCTTGGGCCGCCTCGCCGAACTCTCCCTGGTCCGCCGCCTGCCCGGCAGTCCCGCCGTCTGGACCGTCGTCGCACCCGAACTCGGCCTGGGCGCCCTCCTCGCCCGGCAGGAGGCCGACCTCGCCCGCCGCGCCCGGGAGGCGCACGAGAGCCGCGCCGCCGTCATGGCGCTGCTGGCGGCCAACGAGACCCGCAGCCCCGAGACCGCCGACGCGGGAGTGACCCGCCTGCGCGGCCCCGAGGAGATACGGCTCGGCCTCGACCGGCTCTTCCGCCAGGCGGCCGGGGAGATCGCCTGCGCCCTGCCCGGCACCTCCGGACTCCAGCACGCCCTGGCGGGCGAACCCGACACCGCCGAACGCGCCCTGGCGCGCGGTGTCCGTATCCGCGCCCTGCACCTCACCGGCGCCCGGAACAGCGCGACCCGCAGCGCGTACGGCCGTCGGCTCGCCGACTCCGGCGCCGAGATCCGCACCGCCGCGACCGTGCCCGTCCCCCTGACCGTCGTGGACCGCTCCGTTGCCGTCGTACAGAGCGCGCCCGACGACGAGACGGGCACTTCCGGCGCCGCCGACCTGGTGACCTCCCCGGTCCTGGTGACCGCCCTGTACGCCTTGTTCGAACGCGAATGGGCTGCGGCACTGCCCGGCGGCGCACAGCCGCAACGGCGCGAGAACGGGCTCAGCGACCAGGAACACGCGCTGCTGGAACTGCTCTGCGAAGGACTCACCGACGAGATGGCCGCCCGTCGGCTCGGCGTATCCCTCCGGACCGTCCGCCGCACCATGTCCGACCTGCTCGCCCGCACCGGCGTCAGGAGCCGCTTCCAGATCGGCGTGGTCACCGGCGCCCGCGGCTGGACCGATGCCCCGCGCGGCGGCCTGCGCGCCGTACCGGGACCCCGCGCGGCCCCGGACGGGTCCCCACCACGGCGCCGGACCGCCTGACCTCCCATACCCCCCGCACACCCACAACCCCGTACCCCCCCGCACACCCATACGGGAACCACCACCACCCACCGACCCAGAGGGCAGGGACATGGCAGAGAAGTACGACGTGATCGTGGCCGGCGGCGGATCCGCCGGCGTCGCAGCGGCGGTCGCCGCCACCAGGGCGGGTGCGCGCACCCTGCTCGTGGAACGCGGACCGTGCCTGGGCGGCGCGGCCACCCTGCGCAACGTCCTCACGTACTGCGGGATCTACACCCGGGAGGACCCGCCCCGCCAAGTGGTCTTCGGCATCGCCGAGGAGGTCCTGGCGGCGCTGCGCGCCGAAGGCGCCGTTACCGACCCCCAGCGCTTCAACGGGGTGTGCGTGGTCTTCGACCCCGAGGCCGTCAAACGCGCCCTGGACACACTGTGCGCCGAAGCCGGTGTCGACGTACGCCTCTACAGCCACGTCGCCGAGGCCCGCCGCGACGGCCGCCGCGTCACGTCCGTCCGTGTCGCCGACCACCACGGCATCACGGAGGTCACCGCCGACGCCTTCGTCGACGCCACCGGCGAGGCCGATCTCGCCGCCTTCGCCGGCGCCGCCGTCCGCTACGGCAACGACGGCATGGTCCAGAACGGCTCCCTGGGCGTCCGCTTCGGCGGCATTCCGCCGCACGCGGACGTCTCCCGCGCACGCGTCTCCGCGGCCGTCCACGCGGCCCGCGAGCGCGGCATCGGCCCGCTGGTCTCCGCCAACGGACTCGTGGCCCGGCTGCCGCTCTCCGGCGACGTCATCGCGTACATCGTCGACGAGGGCTACGACGCCCGCGACTCCGCCGAAGTCAGCCGTGCCGAGGCCAGCGCCCGGATCCAGGCCCGCGCCTACCTGGAGGTCATACGTACGCTCCCCGGCTGCGAGAACGCCTACATCGTCAGCACCGGGCCCGAGATCGGGACCCGCGAGTCCCGCCACATCGCCGGCCGCTACCGGCTGAGCGTCGACGAAGTACTCGGCGGCGCCCACTTCGACGACGCCATCGCCGTCGGCGCCTGGCCCATCGAGTACCACCCGGCCCCCGGCGTCCCCTCGCAGTGGCTCTTCATCGACGACGACGGATACTTCGAGATCCCGCTCCGTGCCCTGTGGAGCGCCGATACCGACAACCTGTTCGCGGCAGGCCGGAACGTCGACGGCGACCGCATGGCGGGCGGATCCCTGCGCGTCATGGGCACGGCCTTCGCCACCGGTCAGGCCGCCGGTATCGCCGCCGCGCTCGTCGCCCGTGACGGCATCGAGCTGAGCTCCGAAGAAGTACGCGGCGAGCTGTTCCGCCAGGGCGCCCGCCTTCCGGAGCCCGCACTCACCTGACACCCGCAGAACGGCCCCGACCCCTACCGGAGTCCCGAACATAGGGGGAATACCAAGGACCGGAGGGGTTGGGGGAGCGGCCCCCGCCTCCTACCGTCGTCATCAAGTGGCGGGAAAATCGGAAAGGACCGATCTCTCATATGGCTACACCGGACATGGACCGCGGGTTGTGGATCCGCAATTTCCACGAAACGCCCGGCCGGAAGACCAGACTTGTCTGCCTGCCGCACGCAGGCGGTTCGGCCTCTTTCTTCTTCCCGGTGTCGCGAGCCCTTTCTTCCGAACTGGATGTCGTGGCGATCCAGTACCCGGGACGGCAGGACCGACGCCAGGAGAAGTGCGTAGAGACCATTCACGAACTGGCCCGCCGCATCGTCGAGGTTCTCGACCCGCAGCCGGGCGGGCAGCCGGTCGCCCTCTTCGGCCACAGCCTCGGCGCCACCCTCGGCTTCGAGATGGCCCGCCTGATGGAGGAGCGCGACGCCGCCCCCGTCCACCTCTTCGCCTCCGGCCGCCGCGCCCCGTCCCGTCCCCGCGACGAGTCCGTGCACCTGCGCGACGACGAGGGAATCCTCGCCGAGCTGCGCGAGTTGAGCGGCACCGACGACCGCGTCCTGGGCAGCGAGGAAGTCCTGCGCATGGCCCTGCCCGCCATCCGCAACGACTACCGGGCCGCCGAGACCTACGTGTACGAGCCGGCGCCCGCACTGTCCTGCCCCATCACCGTCTTCACCGGTGACAACGATCCCAAGGTCACCCTGGACGAGGCCCGCGCCTGGTCCACCCACACCACCGCCGACTTCCAGATGCACACCTACACCGGCGGACACTTCTTCCTCACGGACCATCAGCCGGCGATGCTCAAGACGATCTCCGGCCGACTGGCACCCGTCGCGGTCGGCACGACGTAGCAGACGCGCGATGAAACAGACGCAACAGGCGCGGCGGGCGCAGCAGACGCAACTGATGCAATAGATGCAACTGATGCGACGGGCGTAACGACACGAGGCACCGAGACGGGCGGGCGGCGTGGCCGGACAGGCCCGCTCTCCGCCCGCTTTGGCTGTCCCTGCCCCGGCCCCGGCCCCCGTCCGCCCCCGCCCCACGCCCTCAACGCCTGCCCACCCCGCGGGTGTTGATCCATGAACTCCCAGCTCGTCGGTACCCGGACAGGTGACGCTCTGATGGCGAACGAAGACAAGCTCCGCTCATACTTGAAGCGAGTCACGGCTGACCTGCACGAGACCGGCGAGCGACTGCGCCGGGCCGAGGCGAAGGACCGCGAGCCCATCGCGATCGTCGGCATGAGCTGCCGCTATCCCGGCGGCGTGGCCGACCCCGAAGACCTCTGGCAGCTCGTCGCCAACGGCACCGACGCGGTCGGTGGCTTCCCCACCGACCGCGGCTGGGACACCGAGAACCTGTACGACCCCCAGGGCGTCCAGCCCATCAGCCCCGGGATGAGCGCGGGCGGATTCCTTTACGACGCAGGCGACTTCGACCCCGATCCGTTCAGGATCTCGCCGCGCGAGGCGCTGGCGATGAACCCCCAGCAGCGCCTCCTGCTGGAAACCGCATGGGAGGCCATCGAGCGGGCGGGCATCGATCCGGCCTCCCTGCGCGGCAGCCGGACCGGCGTCTTCGCCGGCCTCATGTACCACGACTACGCCGCCCGGCTCGCCGACGCCGACATCCCCGACGGCGTGGCCGGCCTGCTCGGCATCGGGAACATCGGCAGCGTCGCCTCCGGCCGCGTCGCGTACACCTTCGGCCTCGAAGGCCCCGCCGTCACCGTCGACACCGCCTGCTCCTCCTCCTTGGTCGCCCTCCACTTCGCGGTCCAGTCCCTGCGCTCCGGCGAGTGCACGCTCGCCCTGGCGGGCGGCGCCACCGTCATGGCCACCCCCAGCGCCTTCGTCGACTTCCAGCGCCAGGGCGGCCTGTCGTCCGACGGCCGCTGCAAGTCCTTCTCGGACGGCGCCGACGGCACCGGCTGGTCCGAGGGCGTGGGCATGCTGCTGGTCGAGCGGCTCTCCGACGCCCGCCGCAACGGCCACCACGTGCTCGGCGTGATCCGAGGATCCGCCGTGAACCAGGACGGTGCGTCCAACGGCCTCACCGCTCCCAACGGACCCGCGCAGGAACGCGTCATCCGCCAGGCCCTCGCCAACGCCCGCATCCCCGCGGCCGAGGTCGACGCCGTCGAGGCCCACGGCACCGGCACCACCCTCGGTGACCCCATCGAGGCCCAGGCCGTCATCGACACGTACGGCCAGGACCGACCCGCGGACAGACCCCTGCTGCTGGGCTCCCTCAAGTCCAACATCGGCCACGCACAGGCAGCCGCAGGCGTTGGCGGCATCATCAAGATGGTCATGGCGATGCGCCACGGGGTCCTGCCGCGCACCCTGCACGCCGAAACCCCGTCCACGCGAGTGGACTGGTCGGCGGGCGCGGTCGAACTGCTCACCGAGGCCCGCGACTGGCCGGAGGTGGGTGATCGCCCGCGCCGCGCCGGAGTGTCGTCCTTCGGAGTCAGCGGTACGAACGCCCACATCATCCTGGAACAGCCCGAGACGGCGACGGTTCCGGAACCGGTCGCCCCGCAACGAACCCTCCCGGCGATCCCGTGGATCCTGTCGGCCAGGACCCCGCAGGCCCTGACCGGCCAGGCAAGCCGCCTTCTCGACCTGGTGCGCGACAACCCCGCGCTCACCCCCACCGACCTGGGCTGGTCCCTGGCACGCACACGAACCCACTTCGATCACGGCGCCGCGGCCGTCGCGGGCGACCGCGAGAGCTTCCTGCGCACCTTGGAGGCGCTGGCCGAAGGCCGCTCGGCGACGGGCTTGGTGCGCGGCTCGGTCGCGGGCGGCGACACGGCGTTCTTGTTCTCGGGGCAGGGTTCGCAGCGGTCCGGGATGGGCCGGGAGCTGTACGAGGCGTTTCCGGTGTTCGCGGACGCGTTCGACGCGGTGTGTGCGGAGCTGGACCGGCATCTCGACCGGCCGGTGAGGGAGGTGGTGTTCGGTGGGTCGGAGTTGATCGACCAGACCGTGTACACGCAGTCGGGTCTGTTCGCGATCGAGGTGGCCCTCTTCCGGCTGCTGGAGCACTGGGGTGTGACCCCGGACTATCTGCTGGGCCATTCGATCGGTGAGCTGGCTGCCGCGCATGTGGCGGGTGTCTGGTCGCTGGAGGATGCGGCGGCGCTGGTCGCGGCGCGGGGCCGGCTGATGCAGGCACTCCCGACCGGTGGGGCGATGGTCGCCATCCAGGCCACCGAAGCTGACGTCCTGCCGCTGCTCACCGAAAGCGTCTCGATCGCCGCGCTGAACGGCCCGCACTCCGTGGTCATCTCCGGCGACGAAGACGCCGTACTCGCCATCGCATCAGGCTTCGCCAAGACGAAGCGGCTGCGCGTGAGCCACGCCTTCCACTCGCCACGCATGGAGCCCATGCTCGCCGAGTTCAGGACGATCGCCGAGAGCCTGACCTTCCATGCACCGAGGCTCCCGATCGTCTCCAACCTCACGGGTGAACTCGCCGGTGAGGAGCTGCTGTCGGCCGACTACTGGGTGGACCACGTCCGCCAGGCCGTCCGCTTCCTCGACGGCGTACGTCATGTGGAGTCCCAAGGCGTCACCACGTACCTGGAACTCGGTCCCGGCGGTGTCCTCTCCGCCATGGGCCAGTCGTGCGTCACGGGCGACGCCGCCTTCGTGCCGGCCCTGCGCAAGGACTGCGCCGAGACCGAGGCGCTGACCACCGCCCTCGCCGAACTCCACGTCCGAGGCGAGGCCGTCGACTGGACGACGTACTACGCGAACACCGGAGCCCAGCGCGTCGACCTGCCCACCTACGCCTTCCAGCGGCAACGCTTCTGGCTCAACGCCTCCTCCCGCCCCCGCCCGATCGCCGACGGTCCCGCCATGGACTCCGAGTTCTGGGACGCCGTCACCCAAGGCGACGTGGAAGCACTCGCACAGGCCCTCGCCGTCGGCCCGGACGCGCCCTTCAGCGAGGTGTTTCCGGCGCTCTCCGACTGGCGGCGCCGCCGCCACGCGTCCGACACCGTGGACTCATGGCGGTACCGCACCACCTGGCAGCGCATCCCCGGTTCCGCCTCCGCCGTCCCGGCGCTGCCCGGCACCTCCCTGCTCGTCGTACCGGAGCATGCGGCGAGCGCCCCACTCGCCGATGCCTGCCTGCTCGCCCTCGGCACCGACCGGACCATCACCCTCCGGCTGCCGGCCGAGCACGCACGTGAGGCCATCGCGCAGCAGCTCCGCGAGGTGCTCGCCGACCAGCCGTCCGGGATCGCCCGCGTACTTTCCCTGCTTCCGCTCGACGAAAGCGACCACCCCCAGGTCCCCGGCGTCCCCGCGGGAATCGCCGCTTCCGTCGCACTCGTCCAGGCACTCGACGACACGGGCCTCGACGCACCCCTGTGGACCGCCACCCGTGGCGCCGTGGCGGCCCGGCCCGCCGAACCCGTCGCCAGCGCCGTCCAGGCCATGGCTTGGGGCTTCGGCGGTGTCTTCGGTACCGAATACCCGCAGCGCTGGGGCGGACTGGTCGACCTGCCCGAGGAGCTCGACCGACGCGGCGGCGCGAACCTGCGCCGAGTCCTGGCCCGCATCGAGGACGAGGACCACGTCGCGATCCGCGCCACCGGCGCCTTCGCCCGCCGACTCGTCCGCGCCCCGCTCGACAGCGCACCCGCCGAGCGACAGTGGATCCCGAGCGGGGCCGTCCTGGTCACCGGCGGCACCGGAGCCCTCGGCGGACACGTTGCGCGCTGGCTGGCCCGCAACGGTGCCGAGCAGCTCATCCTCACCAGCCGCCGGGGAGCGGACGCGCCAGGTGCCGATGCCCTGGCTGCCGAACTCCAAGCCATGGGCTGCCGAGTGCGTATCGTCGCCTGCGAGGTCGACGACCGCGCCGCCGTCGCCGAACTCCTCGCGACCATCCCGGCCGACACCCCGCTCACCGCCGTCGTGCACGCGGCGGCGGCCCTCGACGACGGCCTCATCGACTCGCTGACCACGGACCGGATCGCGTACGCGCTGCGCGCCAAGGTCAACGGCGCGCGCAACCTGCATGAGCTCACCCGCGACCTCGACCTGTCCGCGTTCGTACTCTTCTCCTCCCTCAGCGGCACCGTCGGTGCCCCCGGTCAGGGCAATTACGCCCCGGGCAACGCATTCCTCGACGCACTCGCCCAGCAGCGCCGTTCGCTCGGCCTGCCCGCCACATC
The DNA here is from genome assembly GCF_042731715.1 of Streptomyces sp. NPDC059832. Taxonomy (NCBI): domain Bacteria; kingdom Bacillati; phylum Actinomycetota; class Actinomycetes; order Kitasatosporales; family Streptomycetaceae; genus Streptomyces; species Streptomyces sp. NPDC059832. The sequence goes on from NZ_JBHWIY010000001.1 coordinate 302,502, forward strand.
CATCGCCTGGGGCCGCTGGGCGGGCGCCGGCCTCGGGGAAGGGGACGCGGAAGAGCGCTTCGAGCGCATCGGCGCCGGAGCCATGGCTCCCGAGACCGCACTGACCGCGCTGAAGCAGGCGCTGGAACACGACGAGACCTGCGTCGTCGTCGCGGACATCCAGTGGGAGCGGATGGTCGCGCACACCGCAACCCGTCGCCCGAGCCCGCTGATCCGCGATCTCCCCGACTTCTCCGCTCTCTCCGCTCTCTCCGACTCCTCCGGCCGGTCCGACTTCTCCGGCTGGTCCGTTGCAGGCGAGGCGGCCCGCGCGCCCGGTGCCTCCGTTCCCACCTCGCGGATCGCTCATCTGCTGGCCCTTGCCGAGCCCGAGCGTGCCCGCGCCGTCCTCGACCTCGTACGCGGCGAAACCGCGACCGTCCTCGGCCACACCGACGCGGGCAAGGTCCCGAGCGACCGCAGCTTCCAGGACCTCGGCTTCAACTCCATGAGCGCCGTGGACCTGCGCAACAACCTGGGCGTCGCCACCGGGATGGCGCTGCCCACGACCCTCGTCTTCGACTACCCCACCCCGGCCGCCCTCGCGGCCCATCTCCTCGCTGAACTGAGCGGCTCCGAAGCCGAGCCCCGGCCCGCCGTGACCACGGCGGGCGGCAGTACCGGAGACGAGGACGAGAAGATCGCGATCGTCGGCATGAGCTGCCGCTTCCCCGGAGGCGTCGGCTCCCCCGAGGACCTGTGGCGCATGCTCGCCGACGGTGCCGACGGCATCTCCGCCTTCCCCACCGACCGCGGCTGGGACCTGGACGCGCTCTACGACCCGGAGCGGCGAAGGCCTCACACCTCGTACGTCGGCCAGGGCGGATTCCTTCTCGACGCCGCCCGGTTCGACCCGGCCCTGTTCGGGATCTCGCCGCGCGAGGCCCTGGCGATGGACCCGCAGCAGCGGCTGATGCTGGAGATCGCCTGGGAGGTCTTCGAACGCTCGGGCATCGACCCGACCACGCTCAAGGGCAGCCGTACCGGCGTGTTCGTCGGCACCAACGGCCAGGACTACGGCGACCTCGTCCAGAATGCTGACGACGCGCTTGCCGGGCACGGAGTCACCGGAAGCCTCGCCAGCGTGCTGTCGGGCCGCGTCTCCTACGCCTTCGGCCTGGAGGGCCCGGCGGTGACGGTGGACACGGCGTGCTCGTCGTCGCTGGTCGCGCTGCACTGGGCGATCCAGGCGCTGCGGGCGGGTGAGTGCGAGATGGCGCTCGCGGGCGGTGTGACCGTGATGTCCACCCCGGCCGGCTTCATCGAGTTCAGCCGTCAGAACGGCCTGGCCGCCGACGGCCGGGTGAAGGCGTTCTCGGACGATGCGGACGGCACGGGCTGGGGCGAAGGCGTGGGGCTCCTGCTCGTCGAGCCGCTTTCCGAGGCACGGCGCAAGGGCCACCAGGTGTTGGCGGTGGTGTCGGGTTCGGCCGTGAACCAGGATGGTGCGTCGAATGGTCTGACCGCCCCGAACGGCCCGTCGCAGCAGCGCGTCATCCGCCAGGCCCTGGCCAACTCCGGCCTGGACACGGCCGATGTGGACACCGTGGAGGCGCATGGCACGGGTACGAAGCTGGGCGACCCGATCGAGGCGCAGGCGTTGCTGGCCACGTACGGCCAGGACCGCCCGGCGGGCCGGCCGCTGTGGCTCGGGTCGATCAAGTCGAACATCGGTCATACGCAGGCTGCGGCGGGTGTTGCGGGCGTGATCAAGATGGTCATGGCGATGCGTCATGGTGTGTTGCCGCAGTCGCTGAATGTTGGTGTGCCTTCGTCGAAGGTGGACTGGTCGGCGGGTGCGGTGGAGTTGTTGGCGGAGGCGCGGGAGTGGCCGGAGGTGGGTGGTCGTCCGCGTCGGGCGGGTGTGTCGTCGTTCGGGATCAGTGGGACGAATGCGCACGTGATCCTGGAGCAGGCGCAGGAGGAGCCGGTCGGGCCTTCGGTTGTCGGGTCGGTGCTGCCGGTGGTGCCGTGGGTGCTGTCGGGCAGGTCGGAGCGGGCGCTGGCCGGTCAGGCGGAGCGGCTGCTCGGTCTGGTGGATGGTGTGTCGCCGCTGGATGTGGGCTGGTCGCTGGCTTCGACGCGTGCGGCGTTCGAGCACCGTGCGGTGGTGGTGGGTGAGGAGCGTGGGGCGCTGCTGCGTGCGGTGGCCGAGGGGCGGTCTGTCGCGGGTGTGGTGCGCGGGTCGGTCCAGGGTGGTCGTTCGGCGTTCTTGTTCTCGGGTCAGGGTTCGCAGCGGTCCGGGATGGGCCGGGAGCTGTACCAGGCGTACCCGGTGTTCGCCGATGCCTTCGACGCGGTGTGCGCGGAGCTGGACCGGCATCTCGACCGGCCGGTGAAGGAGATTGTCTTCGGCGGGTCGGAGCTGATCGACCAGACCGTGTACACGCAGGCCGGCCTGTTCGCGGTCGAGGTGGCGTTGTTCCGGCTGCTGGAGCACTGGGGCGTGACCCCGGACTACCTCCTGGGCCACTCGATTGGTGAGCTGGCTGCCGCGCATGTGGCGGGTGTCTGGTCCCTGGAGGATGCGGCGGCACTGGTCGCCGCGCGTGGGCGTCTGATGCAGGCACTGCCGACCGGTGGGGCGATGGTCGCGATCCAGGCGACGGAGGCCGATGTCCTGCCGCTGCTGGTCGAGGGTGTGTCCATCGCCGCGCTGAACGGTCCGGACTCTGTGGTGATCTCGGGTGACGAGGAGGCCGTACTGACGATCGCGTCGGGCTTCGAGAAGACGAAGCGGCTTCGCGTGAGTCACGCGTTCCACTCGCCGCGCATGGAACCCATGCTCGCCAAGTTCAGGACGGTTGCCGAGGGTCTGGCCTTCCATGCACCGAAGCTTCCGATCGTCTCCAACCTCACCGGTGAACTCGCCGGTGAGGAGCTGCTGTCGGCCGATTACTGGGTGGATCATGTCCGCCAGGCGGTCCGCTTCCTCGACGGCATGCGTCATGTGGAGGCCCAGGGCGTCACGACGTACCTGGAGCTCGGCCCCGGCGGGGTGTTGTCCGCGATGGGCCAGTCCTGCGTGACGGGCGAGGCCGGTTTCGTACCGGCCTTGAGGAAGAACCGCACCGAACCCGACGCCCTCACCACGGCCCTCGCCGAACTCCACGTCCGAGGCAAGGCCGTCGACTGGGCCGCGTACTACGCGAACACCGGTGCCCAGCGCACCGATTTGCCCACCTACGCCTTCCAGCATGAGCGGTACTGGCCGGCACCGCCCAGAACTGCCCCCGACACCGTCACCGACCCGCTCGACACCGACTTCTGGGAGGCCGTCGAGCGCGAGGACCTGTCCGGGCTGGCCGGGGACCTGGAACTGTCGGCGGATGCCCCGCTGGGTGAGGTGCTGCCCGCGCTGTCGTCGTGGCGGCGTCGCCGGAAGCAGCGTTCCGAGGTCGACAGGTGGCGCTACCGCGTCACCTGGAAGCCCGTACAGCCCCCGGCCGGCACCCTGTCCGGCCGCTGGCTCCTCATCGCACCCGAAACAGGCCCGGCGGACATCACCGAGTGGTGCGAGGCGGGCCTGCGCAAGGCCGGTGCCGACGTCGTACGGACGGCCATCACCGACCTGGCCCCGGGCCTGGACGTGACCGGTGTCGTCTCCCTCCTGGGCATCGACAACGCTCCCCTCGACCAGGGGGTTTCTCCGGGCCTGGCCGCCACGCTGCAACTCGTCCAGCAACTGGGGCAGGCCGGGATCGACGCACCCCTGTGGTGCCTGACCCGGGGCGCCGTATCAACCGCAGCCTCCGACCCGCTGCGCAGCACCGCTCAGGCGCAGGTCTGGGGTCTTGGCCGGGTCGTGGGCCTGGAACACCCCAAGCGGTGGGGCGGTCTGATCGACCTCCCCGAAACCCTGGACGCACGGGCCTTCGAACGCACCGCCACCGTCCTGGCCAACAGCAACGACACGGGTGAGGACCAGGTCGCCGTGCGGTCCTCCGGCGTCTTCGTACGCCGTGTCGTGCGGGCCGCTGCCGGACCGCACAACGACTGGAAGATCAGGGGCACGGTCCTGATCACGGGCGGTACCGGGGGCCTGGGCGCCCGGGTGGCCCGCTGGGCCGCCGCCAACGGCGCCTCACACCTCGTCCTCACCAGCCGCCGAGGCCCCGACACCCCCGGCACAGAGCAGTTGCGTGACGAGCTCACTGCTGCGGGCGTACAGGTGACCATCGCGGCCTGCGACGTTGCCGACCGCGTCGCTCTGGCTCACCTCGCCACCGGCCTCCAGGCCGACGGCACCCCCGTCCGTACCGTCGTCCACGCCGCAGGCGTCGGTCAGCTCACCCCGCTTTCCGAGACCGATGGTGCCGAGCTGGCCGATGTACTGCATGCGAAGGTCACCGGTGCGGTGAACCTGGATGCGGTTTTCGCGGATGCCGATCTGGACGCTTTCGTTCTCTTCTCCTCGATCGCTGCTGTGTGGGGCAGTGGCGGGCAGGCGGGTTACGCAGCCGCCAATGCCTACCTGGACGCGCTCGCCCAGGAACGCCGGACCCGCGGTCAGGCCGCCACCTCCCTTGCCTGGGGCCCCTGGGGCGGCGGCGGACTCGTGACCGCCGAAGGCGAGGAACAACTCGGCCGCCGTGGTCTGCCCGTCATGGAGCCGGACAGTGCTCTGTCCGCACTCGGGCAGGCGCTGGCCGGCGACGAGACGTGCCTGGCTGTCGCCGACGTGGCCTGGGACCGCTTCTCGCCCGTTTTCACCGCGCTGCGGCCCAGCCCGCTGCTCGGCGACCTCCCCGAAGTCGCCAGCCTGCACGCGACGGACACCGCCGACGCGGGCGACGCGAGTACGACAAGGAACAGTCGGCCGGAGCTGGTCGACCGGCTTCAGGGCCTCGACGCAGCGGAAGCCCACACCGTCCTCCTCGATACGGTCCGCACGCATGCGGCGGCGGTACTGAACCACGGCGACCCGTCTGCCATCCCCGTTGCGACGGCCTTCCGCGACCTGGGCTTCGACTCCCTCACGGCGATCGAGCTGCGCAACCGCCTGGCCGAGGAGACCGGACTCCAGCTCCCCGCCACCTTGGTGTTCGACTACCCGGACGCCCATGGCCTGGCTACCCATCTCGTCGACGGGATCCTGGAGCAGGAGACCACCCACGGAGCTCCCCAGTCCCAGCAGACCGGGTCCGACGACGAGCCGATTGCGATCGTGGGAATGAGCTGCCGCCTGCCGGGCGACGTCCGGTCGCCGGACCAACTGTGGCAGCTCGTCAGCGCGGGGGGCGACGGCATCACCGGCTTTCCGGCCGACCGCGGCTGGGAGGACGCACCCTCCGGAGGCCGCGATACGGACCTCGGGTTCGCCCGTGCCGGCGGATTCCTGCACGACGCCGGACACTTCGATCCGGAGTTCTTCGGGATCTCGCCGCGCGAGGCCCTGGCGATGGACCCGCAACAGCGCCTGCTCCTGGAGACCTCGTGGGAGGTGTTCGAGCGAGCCGGCATCGACCCCACGTCCGTGCGTGGCACCCGTACCGGTGTCTTCGCAGGTGGCTGCAGTCAGGGCTACGGTGCCGGAGCTCTCGCCCAGGGCGAAGAAGGTGTCAGCGGACAGCTGTTGACCGGAACGGCCACCAGCGTGCTGTCGGGCCGCGTCTCCTACGCCTTTGGCCTGGAGGGCCCGGCGGTGACGGTCGACACGGCATGTTCGTCGTCGCTGGTCGCGCTGCACCTGGCAGCCCAGTCGCTGCGCTCGGGCGAGTGCGAGATGGCGCTCGTCGGCGGTGTGACCGTGATGGCCGGACCCAGCGGTTTCGTGGAGTTCAGCCGCCAGGGCGGCTTGGCCGCCGATGGCCGCTGCAAGTCCTTCTCGGACGATGCGGACGGTACGGGCTGGGGCGAGGGCGTCGGCGTGCTGCTGGTCGAGCGGCTTTCCGAGGCGCGGCGCAAGGGTCACCAGGTGTTGGCGGTGGTGTCGGGTTCGGCCGTGAACCAGGATGGTGCGTCGAATGGTCTGACGGCTCCGAATGGGCCGTCGCAGCAGCGGGTGATCCGGCAGGCCCTGGCCAATGCGCAGCTCTCGGGTGATCAGGTCGATGTGGTCGAGGCGCATGGCACGGGTACGAAGCTGGGCGACCCGATCGAGGCTCAGGCGTTGCTGGCCACGTACGGCCAGGGCCGCCCGGAGGGCCGGCCGTTGTGGCTGGGTTCGTTGAAGTCGAACATCGGTCATACGCAGGCTGCGGCGGGTGTTGCGGGCGTGATCAAGATGGTCATGGCGATGCGTCATGGTGTGTTGCCGCAGTCGCTGAATGTTGGTGTGCCTTCGTCGAAGGTGGACTGGTCGGCGGGTGCGGTGGAGTTGTTGGCGGAGGCGCGGGAGTGGCCGGAGGTGGGTGGTCGTCCGCGTCGGGCGGGTGTGTCGTCGTTCGGGATCAGTGGGACGAATGCGCACGTGATCCTGGAGCAGGCGCAGGAGGAGCCGGTCGGGCCTTCGGTTGTCGGGTCGGTGGTGCCGGTGGTGCCGTGGGTGCTGTCGGGCAGGTCGGAGCGGGCGCTGGCCGGTCAGGCGGAGCGGCTGCTCGGTCTGGTGGATGGTGTGTCGCCGCTGGATGTGGGCTGGTCGTTGGCTTCGACGCGTGCGGCGTTCGAGCACCGTGCGGTGGTGGTGGGTGAGGAGCGTGGGGCGCTGCTGCGTGCGGTGGCCGAGGGGCGGTCTGTCGCGGGTGTGGTGCGCGGGTCGGTCCAGGGTGGTCGTTCGGCGTTCTTGTTCTCGGGTCAGGGTTCGCAGCGGTCCGGGATGGGCCGGGAGCTGTACGAGGCGTTTCCGGTGTTCGCGGATGCCTTTGATGCGGTGTGTGCGGAGCTGGACCGGCATCTCGACCGGCCGGTGAAGGAGGTGGTGTTCGGTGGGTCGGAGTTGATCGACCAGACCGTCTATACGCAGGCGGGCCTGTTCGCGGTCGAGGTGGCGTTGTTCCGGCTGCTGGAGCACTGGGGCGTGACCCCGGACTACCTCCTGGGCCATTCGATTGGTGAGCTGGCTGCCGCGCATGTGGCGGGCGTCTGGTCCCTGGAGGACGCGGCGGCGTTGGTCGCCGCGCGTGGGCGTCTGATGCAGGCACTGCCCACCGGTGGGGCGATGGTCGCCATCCAGGCGACGGAGGCCGACGTCCTGCCGCTGCTGGTCGACGGTGTGTCCATCGCCGCGCTGAACGGCCCGGACTCCGTGGTCATCTCCGGCGACGAGGAAGCCGTACTGACGATCGCGTCGGGCTTCGAGAAGACGAAGCGGCTGCGGGTCAGTCACGCGTTCCACTCGCCGCGCATGGAACCCATGCTCGCCGAATTCAAGGTCATCGCCGAGAGCCTGACCTTCCATGCACCGAAGCTTCCGATCGTCTCCAACCTCACGGGTGAACTTGCTGGTGAGGAGCTGCTGTCGGCCGATTACTGGGTGGATCACGTCCGCCAGGCCGTCCGCTTCCTCGACGGCGTACGCCACCTCGAAACCCAGGGCGTCACCACCTACCTGGAGCTCGGCCCCGGCGGCGTCCTCTCCGCCATGGGCCAGGACTGCGTCACCGACGACGCCTCCGCCTTCCTCCCCGCCCTGCGCAAGGACCGCGCCGAACCCGAGGCCCTGACCACCGCCCTCGCCGAACTCCACGTCCGAGGCGCCCGCATCGACTGGACGACGTACTACGCCAACACCGGCGCCCAGCGCACCGTCCTGCCCACCTATGCGTTCGACCACCAGCACTACTGGCTGAGGGAGACCTCGGCACCCCGCAGTACGGACAAGAACTTGGCTGTGGACGCGGAGTTCTGGGAGGCCGTCGAGCGTGAGGATCTGTCCGGGCTGGCCGGGGACCTGGAGCTGTCGGCGGATGCCCCGCTGGGTGAGGTGCTGCCCGCGCTGTCGTCGTGGCGTCGTCGCCGGAAGCAGCGTTCCGAGGTCGACAGGTGGCGCTACCGCGTCACCTGGAAGCCCGTACAGCCCCCGGCCGGCACCCTGTCCGGCCGCTGGCTCCTCATCGCACCCGAAACAGGCCCGGCGGACATCACCGAGTGGTGCGAGGCGGGCCTGCGCAAGGCAGGTGCCGACGTCGTACGGACGGCCATCACCGACCTGACCCCGGGCCTGGACGTGACCGGTGTCGTCTCCCTCCTGGGCATCGACAACGCTCCCCTCGACCAGGGGGTTTCTCCGGGCCTGGCCGCCACGCTGCAACTCGTCCAGCAACTGGGGCAGGCCGGGATCGACGCACCCCTGTGGTGCCTGACCCGGGGCGCCGTATCAACCGCAGCCTCCGACCCGCTGCGCAGCACCCCTCAGGCGCAGGTCTGGGGGCTGGGCCGGGTCGTGGGCCTGGAACACCCCAAGCGGTGGGGCGGTCTGATCGACCTCCCCGAAACCCTGGACGCACGGGCCTTCGAACGCACCGCCACCATCCTCGCCAACAGCAACGACACGGGCGAGGACCAGGTCGCTGTGCGGTCCTCCGGCGTCTTCGTACGCCGTGTCGTGCGGGCCGCTGCCGGACCGCACAACGACTGGAAGATCAGGGGCACGGTCCTGATCACGGGCGGTACCGGGGGCCTGGGCGCCCGGGTGGCCCGCTGGGCCGCCGCCAACGGCGCCTCACACCTCGTCCTCACCAGCCGCCGAGGCCCCGACACCCCCGGCACAGACGAACTCCGCGCAGATATAGAGGAATTGGGGGCCGGAGTCACCGTCGTCGCCTGCGACGCGACCGACCTGACAGCCCTCACCGCCCTCGCCCACTCCCTCGAAACCGACGGCACCCCCGTCCGTACCGTCGTCCACGCTGCCGGTGTCGGTCAGCTCACCCCGCTTTCCGAGATCGACGGTGCCGAGCTGGCCGATGTACTGCATGCGAAGGTCACCGGTGCGGTGAACCTGGATGCGGTTTTCGCGGATGCCGATCTGGACGCTTTCGTTCTCTTCTCCTCGATCGCTGCTGTGTGGGGCAGTGGCGGGCAGGCGGGTTACGCCGCCGCCAATGCCTACCTGGACGCGCTCGCCCAGGAACGCCGGACCCGCGGTCAGGCCGCCACCTCCCTCGCCTGGGGCCCCTGGGGCGGCGGCGGACTCGTGGACGTGGAGGAGGAGGAGATGCTGCGCCGCCGTGGTCTGCCCGTCATGGAGCCGGACAGCGCCCTGACCGCGCTTGCGCAGGCGCTGACCGGCGACGAGACGTGTCTGGCTGTCGCCGACGTGATCTGGGACCGCTTCACACCGGCATTCACGGCCATGCGGCCCAGTCCGCTGCTGAGCGACCTCCCCGAGAACCAGCGGCTCGCCGAGGCGGCCGTCCTGGAGGGGCAGGCCTCGGCAGCCGGTATCGGCGACGCGGCCGCCGCTCTGCGGGAGCGTCTTGCCGCTGCCGGGGACGCGGCGGCCCACGAGGAAATCCTGCTCGATCTCGTACGTGGTGAGACCGCGCGCGTGCTCGGGATCACGACGCCCGCGCAGATCAAGGCGCGGCGTGGATTCGTCGAGATGGGTTTCGACTCGCTCATGGCAGTCGAACTGCGTAACGGGCTGATGAAACAGACCGGATTCCAGCTTCCCGCAACTCTGATTTTCGATTTCCCGACCTCCGTCGATCTCGTCCGTCATCTCGGTGAGCAATTCGCTCAGCAGAACGCGGGCCGGGCCGGCGGGCCCGTGAAGGAATCCGAAGCCGTTGCGGAGATCGAGAAACTTGAGCGAGTTCTCACGTCGCTTTCCTCGCAAGGCGCGGACGGGGCGGACATCACCAAGCGACTGGAAGCGCTCCTGTCCCGCTGGAACACGACACAAGGGGCGAACCGGACCAATCCGGAACCTGTGGCCGACGACCTGCTGGAGACCGCGACGCCGGACGAGCTGTTCGATCTCATCCAGCGCGAGTTCGGAAAGTCCTGATCAGGAAAAGCGGTCGAGTCAATGTCTGAGATTTCATCTTTCGATTTCGATGAGGAGGCACAAGGTGCCAGAAGCGGACACAGCCGCGCCTGACGCGGTGATAGTCGAGGATCTCGTCAAGGAGTACCTGCCCGGCATGCCCCGGGCGGTCGACGGGCTGAGTTTCACCGTGGCGCGCGGCGAGGTCTTCGGCCTCCTCGGCCCCAACGGAGCGGGCAAGACCACCACCATCCGCATGCTCACCACGATGGCCAAGGCCACGTCGGGCCGGGCCACCCTCGACGGTATCGACGTGATCGCTCACCCCGACCGGGCGCGCGGCGTGCTGGCGGTGGTCCCGCAGCACAACAACCTGGACCGTTCGCTGACGGTCCGGCAGAACCTCATGTTCCACGCGGCGTACCACGGCCTGAGCCGCTCCGAGCGGCGCCGCCGCGCCGACGGGCTGCTGGAGCGGATGCAGCTCACCGAGAAGGCCGACTCGCTGGTGGACCAGATGTCGGGCGGTCAGGCGCAGCGCGTGATGATCGCCCGCGCCCTGATGCACGACCCGAGCGTGATGTTCCTCGACGAGCCCGCCACCGGCCTGGACCCGCAGGCACGGCTCTTCGTGCACGACCTCGTCGAGGAGCTGGGCAACCAGGGCGTGACCGTCGTGATCACCACGCACGACATGGACGAGGCGGCGAAGGTCTGCGACCGCATCGGCATCGTCGACCACGGCAAGCTGCTGACCGTCGACACGCCCGACGGCCTGATCCGCTCGCTGCCGGGCGGCACGGTGCTCACCCTCAAGCTGAACCTTCTGGACGAGACCCCGGAGTCCGTCACCGAGGCGCTCACTGCCGTGCCGTGGGTCGCGGCTGCCGAGTTCGTGACGGGCGGCGCACCCGGTACGCCCCCCTTCCCGGGCATGCCGGCCCCGGAACCGGAGGAAGACCGCTTCGTGGTCAGCGTCGAGTCCGGCGCCGGTGATGTGCTGCCCGGCGTCTTCAAGGTGCTCGGCGAACTGAACTGCGAGGTCAGAGACCTGACCGTCCGGGAGGCAAGCCTTGAGGACGTCTTCATTCACATGACTGGTAGGGGACTTCGGTGACTGTCACAACATCCACGCCCACCACAGCCACAGCCACAGCCACAGCCGCAACCACAGCCGCAACCGTGGCCACTACGCCCACTGCGTCCGCCGCACCCTCAGCACCCACCGAGCCCGCCATACCCACCGAGCCCGCCATACCCACCGCGCCCGCCGCGCCCGCCGGTCCGCGGAAGGTCTCACAGGGCCGCATCCTCGGGTCCATCCTGTGGCGCGACATCCTCGTCACCGCCCGCCAGCCCTGGCTGTTCCTCGCGGAGGCGCTGCTCCAGCCGCTCTTCATCCTGTTCATCTTCGGCAAGGTGCTCGCCGACATGGACTACGTCGACAGCAGTTACGTTCCGCTGCTCCTGCCCGGCATCGTGGGCCTGACCGCCTTCATCAGCGCCCTCCAGGCCACCGCGCTGCCCCTGGTCATGGACTTCTCGTACTCCAAGGAGATCGAGGACCGCCTGATGGCTCCGGTGGGCATCCGGCTGGTGGCCCTGGAGAAGATCGTCTTCGGCGGTATCCGCGGCTTCATCGCCGCCGCCCTCATGGTCCCCGTGGGCATTCTCGTGCTGGGCGTGTCCTGGTGGCCGGCCGCCACCCTGCCGCCGATCCTGGCCGTACTCGTACTCGGCTCGCTCCTCGGCGGCGCCCTCGGCCTCGTCCTCGGCACCGTCGTCCCGGCCCGCCGCGTCGGCGTGGTCTTCGGCCTCGCCCTGACCCCGCTGATGTTCACCGCGGCCGCCCAGTACTCGCTGCTCAGCCTGCACGGGCTGAAGTGGTTCCAGGTGGTCGTCGGCATCAACCCGATCACGTACATCAACGAAGGCCTGCGCTCGGTCCTCCTCGACAAGGTGGACTCCGTGCCGCTCGGCATCGACCTCGCCGTCCTCGCGGCCGCGATCGTCGTGGCCTCGGCGGTCGGTATCCGCGGCTTCACCCGCCGCGCCGTCGACTGACCCGGCACCGCACCCCCGTACAGCAGGAAAATGGCTGTGGGCGGCACCCCGACCGGGTGCCGCCCACAGCCATCTGTCTGCTGTACGGCAGGGAATACGAGCCCTTGCGGCATACGCCCTACGGCATACGCCTTACGCCTTACGGCCCGAGCGGCGGTAGGCATAGGCCGCGTACGCGCCGAAGACCAGCAGCCAGACCACCAGCACCAGGATGCCCGTCATGCTCGGCGCCTCGCCGTCGGTGGTGTTCCAGCCCAGCTCGCCGAAGCGGTAACCCGGCGTCCACTTGGCCACCGAAGCCATCCAGCCCGGGAACTCGCTGATCGGGAACCACAGCCCCCCGACCAGCGCGAGCGCCAGGTTGCAGACGATGTTCGTGACGTTCGTGGTCTGGGACGAGAGCTGGTAGCCGTTGGCGATCCCGAGCATGGTGAACGGCAGCGAGCCGGCCCACAGCAGCAGCGTCAGCACGATCCACTGCCAGAACTCCAGCCGCACACCATTGGCGATCATGGCCGTGAGCAGGACCACCACGATCGCCGGCAGCACCATCAGCGAGCCGGTCACCGCACGCCCGAAGACCACCTGCGCCGGTGAGAGCGGCGTGATCCGCAGCTGGCGCAGCCACCCCACGGCCTTGTCCTCGGCGACCGCCGTGCCCGAGCTGAGCCCGGCACTCAGCGCACCGTACGCCGCCAGCCCCACCATGGCGGTCACGGCCCAGTCGTCCGTTCCGCCGGAGCCCCCGCCGACATTGGTGAACATGATGTACATCAGCACCGGCGTACCGATGCCGAAGATGACGAATCCGGTGTCACGGAACGTACGGCGCAGCTCAAGATTGACGTAATTGGAAACGAGGGCGATCGAACTGGCCATCACGCGCCTGCCTTAGGGGTCTGGACAGCGGAATCGGACGAGGCGGAGGGGATGTACGGGCGGTCCGCGTCACGACCCGAGTGGTGCGCGGTCAGGCTCAGGAACGCGTCCTCCAGGCCCGCGGGGGCGACTTCGAGACCCCGAGGCGTCACCACGCCCGGCAGGGCGCTCACCGTCGCGTCCGAGTCCGACGTACGCAGCCGCACCCGGCCGTCGACGACCTCGACCGACAGAACACCCGGCAGCGCTGCCACACCGTCCGGCAACGGCCCGTCCGGCGCGGTGAAGGAGACCATGCTGGAGCCGACCGTGTGCTTGATGTCGGCGCTGCTTCCGTCGGCGATCAGCTGCCCGCGGTCGATGACGACGATCCGGTCGGCGTTCTGGTCCGCCTCCTCCAGATAGTGCGTGGAGAACAGCACCGTCTTGCCGCGATCGGTGAACGCGCGCATCGACTGCCAGAACAGCCGACGGGCCTCCACGTCGAGCGCGGCCGTCGGCTCGTCCAGCACCAGCAGATCGGGGTCCCCGGCCAGCGCGATGGCGAAGCTGACCCGCTGGGCCTGGCCCCCGGAGAGCTTGTCCGCGCGCCGCCCGGCCAGCTCGGTCAGGCCCGCCAGCTCCAGCGCCTCGTCCACCGTCATCGGGTTCGGATACGTACGGGTCACGAAGGACACCAGCTCACGCACCGTCACCCGGGAAACCGGCTTGGAATCCTGCAACATCGCGCCGACCCGGCCCTCGGTCACCGCATGGCTCGGGGCCTGCCCGAACAGTTCCACCGTGCCGGCGGACGGGTCGTCCAGACCCAGCAGCAGACTGATGGCCGTCGACTTGCCCGCGCCGTTGCGACCGAGCAGGGCGACTCTCTCGCCTGGTCCGATGGTGAGATCGAGTCCGTCGACGGCGCGCACCGCGCCGAACTCCTTGACAGCGCCGGTGAATGCAACCACCGGTGTCGCCCTGTGTGTTGTCGTCATGGGCGGAACTCTAATGAGGATGACCAGTCATTCGGTAGCCAGAGATGTAGGGATTTCCGTCGTACAGAAAACATCTTGTGACCAGTGGCTGCCACGGTGATCTGCGATTTCCCCGTACGCCTCGGAAAATATCCCGGTTACCCCTACACATACCCCTAGACACCCCTGTCTTGGGAGGGGTACGGGGTGATCGGATCGCCGTGCCCCGATTCACCGTACGGTAGTTGGCGATTCCACACAGCGGGAAAGGACCGGGTGACCGATGACTGGAAATCGACGTGCCGTGGTGTTGGGCGGTGGTTTCGCCGGCGCACTCACCTCTTCGATGCTGGTCCGGTATGTCGACGACGTGACCGTCATCGACCGGGACGAATACCCGCACGGACCGGAGCTCCGCAAGGGTGTTCCACAGGCCCGCCACTGCCACATTCTGTGGTCCGGCGGCGCCCGAATCATGGAGTCGCTCCTCCCGGGAACGACCGACCGTCTGATCGGGGCCGGTGCGCACCGTATCGGAATTCCGAACGGTCTCGTTTCCTATACCGCCTTCGGCTGGCAGCACCGTTTTCCGGAGACCGAGTTCACCCTCGCCTGCAGCCGCGCGCTGCTCGACTGGACCGTGCGCGACCAGGCATTGCGGAACCCCCGTATTTCGGTCCTCGACCGCACCGAAGCGCTCGAACTGACCGGCACCGCCGAACGGGTCACCGGAGTCCGGGTGCGCGACAGCGCCTCCGGCGAGGAGCGGGTGCTGGAGGCGGACATCGTCGTCGACACCACCGGCCGCGGCTCCGCCATGAAGCGCTGGCTGGACCGCTTGGGCGTCGCGGCTCCGCAGGAGGAGACCGTCGACACCGGCATGGTCTACGCGACCCGCATCTTCCGCGCGCCCGAGACCCCCGGCGGCACCTTCCCGCTCGTCAGCGTGCTCGCGGACTCGCGCCAGGGCGGTCCGGGACGCAACGCCGTACTGATGCCCATCGAGGGCGACCGCTGGATCGTCACGCTCTCCGGTACCCGCGGCGGCGAACCGCCCGCGGACGAGGCCGGATTCATGGCGTACGCCCGTGAAAGCGTCCGGCACCCCCTGATCGGGGACCTGATCGCGGGCCTGGAGCCGCTGACCGCCGTGCAGCGCTCCCGCTCCACCGTCAACCGGCGCCTGCACTACGACCGTCTCGCGGCCTGGCCGGCGGGCCTGGTGGTGCTCGGCGACGCGGCGACGGCCTTCAATCCCGTCTACGGGCACGGCATGAGCGCCGCTGCCCGCAGTGTCGCGGCCTTCGAGAAGCAGATAGAGCTGCGGGACCTGGATCCCGGCCTCGGCCGTGCCGTTCAGCGCGCCGTCGCCAAGGCGGTCGACGACGCCTGGATGCTGGCCACCTCCGGCGACGTGCACTACCCCGACGTCGAGGTCGACAGCCGCGACCCGCGGCTGACCGACGACGACGGCACCCGGCGACGCGATTCGGACGTGATGAGCAGTGTCGCGACCCGCAACCGTGAGGTCAGCCGTGCCGCCGTCGGTCTGATGACGCTCTCCACCACCGTCGCCGAGATCCAGAACCCATGGCTGCTCGCCGCGCTGCGCCGGGGATTCGAGGTCCCGGCGCTGACCGAGCCGCCGCTGCGACCGGAAGAACTCGCCGTCCTGCCCGCCCGCAGCTACGCCGCCCGCTGAGACGACGGCCCCGACCGCCCTCCCCGCCACCACCGGGCGGAGGGCGGGCAGGACCACCGCCTCACCCCAGCCGTCCTCCTCCGGCCACCGCCGGGGCGGGGTCGTCCGGACTCTCACGCCGCCTCGGTCATCCCCCGTTCGGGACGTCGTCGGACATCCGGCACCGGGGGGGGGGGGGGCGAGATGGCCGAGAGAAAAGGAGGGGGGAAGAAAACGGACCCACCCCCCACCCCCCCCCTCCTCCCCCTCTCCCCCTCTCC